>DASVDU010000184.1:0-31665 GCA_036380915.1 Hyphomicrobiaceae bacterium
CATGAGTCCGTCCGCCGAGGTGCAAGGCCACAGCCCGGATCAGCGGGTGACGGTCGCACGCAAGCGGAACGTCAAGATCAGGGAGCTGCGGCCGGTCGGCAACTACGCCGTGCGGATCGTGTTCGACGATGGTCACGACACCGGGCTGTACGCCTGGTCCTACCTGCAGATCCTTGGGCGGGAGAAGGAGCAGCGGTGGGCCGAATACCTGCGTGAGCTGGAGCAAAAGGGCCTGAGCCGCGGCTGAGATCAGCTCTGCCTTTTGTCCCTTCAGGTCTCCGTTCGGCGCGGACCTCCTATGCGCACAGGCCTTCCTGTCTTGCGCGGGCATCGTTCGATTGCTTCAGTTCCGGTCGATCCAAGATCATTCGCCATCACGTAGAGGACGAACCTATGAGAGACGGCGGCGAGCCGGCGGACGAGATCGTGCTTCCTTACGAGACGCCACCCGCTCCGGGAGAAGCCATCGAGATTGCACCCGGCCTGCTCTGGGCAAGAATGCCGCTGCCCGTCCGCCTCGACCACGTGAACATCTGGCTTCTCGACGACGGGGAAGGCTGGTCAGCCGTCGATTGCGGCCTCGACACGGCCGAGACACGCGAAGCCTGGGAGCGCCTTGCCGCCGGACCCCTCAAGGGCAAGCCGGTGCGGCGCCTCGTTGCCACGCATGGCCACGTCGACCACGTCGGTCTGGCCGGCTGGATCACGCAGCGTTTCAACGCGCCCTTGCATGCCACGCTCGCAGCCTGGTTGTGGGCGCGGGTGACCCATGCCGGGCGCGATGCGCCGACCAGCCCGCAGGCTCTCGAGTTCCTGCGCAGCCACGGCTGCGCACCGGAGCACGTCGCGGCGTACGCCCGGAACCGCGGACCCCTGCTGAAGCTCTTCAGTGATCCGCCCAAGGCTCACGTCCGCCTGCGCGATGGCGACGTCTTGCGGATGGGCGATCGGAAATGGCGCGTGTTGACGGCAGATGGTCACGCCGATGAGCATGCCTCGTTCATCGGCATGGACGATCGGATCGTCATTGCGGGCGACCAGGTTCTGCAGCGGATTTCGCCAGTCGTCGGAGTTTTCTCCGGTGAGCCGCTTGCCGATCCTCTATCGGATTACCTCGCTTCCCTCGACAAGTTTCGCGGCCTGCCCTCCGACGCGCTCGTTCTGCCGTCCCATGGTCTTCCGTTTCGAGGCCTCGACGCCCGCCTCGATCAGCTCGCCCAGCATCACCAGCAGCGCCTCGGGATCGTGCATGACGCGCTCGACCAGCCGCGAACGGCGACGGAGTGCGCGCACGTGCTGTTCGCCAGGGCGATGGCCGAGGGCCAGTGGTTCCTCGCGCTCGCCGAAACGCTCGCCCACCTGCACCGTCTCGTCACGGTCGGCGCGGCGCAACTGCAGACGGATAGCGGCGGGATCATCCGCTTTGCGCGGACATGAGCCCTGGCGGCACGGTTTCAAGGTTGCAGCATTAGTCGAGGAGCAGGCTGTCGTCGGCGAGCTCGCGGCCACGCAGGCGGGAAAACTCGGCGAGCAGATCGGGAACATCGAGCCGTGCCCGCGCCTCACCCGAGACGTCGAGGACAACCTTGCCCTCGTGGAGCATCACCGTCCGCTCGCCCATGTCGAGCGCCTGCCGCATCGAGTGCGTGACCATCAATGTCGTCAGCCGCTGCTCGGTCACGATCCGGTTCGTGAGGTTCAGGACGAAATCTGCGGTCTTTGGATCAAGGGCCGCCGTGTGCTCGTCGAGCAGCAGCACCTGCGACGGGCAGAGCGTCGCCATCAGGAGGCTGACAGCCTGGCGCTGCCCGCCGGACAGCAGACCGACCTTGTCGCCGAGGCGGTTTTCGAGACCAAGTCCGAGCGACCTCAACCGCGATCGAAACTCCTCTCGTGAACGCCGATCAATCGCAAGCCGCAGGCCACGGCGCCTTCCGCGCGCCGCAGCCAGCGACAAGTTTTCCTCGATGGTCAGGGTTTCGCACGTGCCAGCCAGCGGATCCTGGAACACGCGGGCGACCAGTGCGCTGCGCCGCGGCGCCGGCCATCGCGTCACGTCCGCACTATCGATCAGAATGCGCCCTGATTGCGGGACGACCTCGCCGGCAACGGCATTGAGCAGGGTCGACTTCCCCGCGCCGTTGGACCCGATGACGGTGACGAATTGCCCCGTCGGAATCTCGAGGTCGAGCCCTCTGAGGGCCTTCGTTTCCATCGGCGTTCCGCGATGGAAGGTGACCGTCAATCCCTCGACGCGGATCATGACGGCGCCCGCCCCCAACGGGCGGAAGCGAACATGGACTTGAGGTTGCTCCGCGCGCCCGGCAGCACCAGTGCGACGGTCACGAGAATGGCGGTGACGAGATTGAGGTCCGAGGCCTGAAGCCCGAGGAAGTCGCTGTTCAGCGCAAGCGCGACAGCGAGGCGGTAGACGACGGAACCCGCAACGCACGCCGCAGCCCATACCAGCACGGACCGCGTGCCGAACAACGCCTCACCGACGATCACGGCGGCCAATCCGACCACGATGGTGCCGGTGCCAAGCGTCACGTCGGCGAATCCGTTCATTTGCGCGAAGAGCGCGCCGGCAAGTGCGACGAGTCCATTGCTGAGTGCCATTCCGAGATAGGTGGTGTGCCTCGTATCGACACCCTGCGCACGCGCCATGCGCGGGTTGACGCCGGTCGCCCGCATTGCAAGCCCGTATTCGGAGGCGAGGAAACGGGCGACCAACAGGATTGCGGCGATTGCGACGATACCCGCAACGATCGGTTTCACGTAAAGCATCGCGAGCCCAAGGCCATCGAAGCTCGACAAAATCGTCGGCTCCGAGATGATGGCGACGTTCGGCCGGCCCATGATGCGCAGATTGATCGAGTAGAGCGCGATCATCGTGAGGATGCTGGCGAGCAGATGCAGGATGCCGAAGCGGATGTTCAAAAATGCGGTCACCAGCCCAGCGAAGCATCCGCCGATGATCGCCGCACCCGTGGCTGTATAAGGGTCCCAGCCGCTCACGATGAGCGACGCGCTGAGGGCCGCGCCGAGCGGAAAGCTGCCGTCGACGGTCAAATCGGGAAAGTCGAGGACCCGGAACGACAGAAACACCCCGAGCCCGACGAGGCCGAAGACAAGACCGATCTCGATTGCGCCCAGGAATGCGACCAGATTCATGGCGTCATTGACCTCTGGGCGCTGATGACCATTCGCGGCGGCACGGTGCGCGAAGGCCTACTTCACCACATTCTTTGCGGTGGCCAACACGGCCTCCGGAATGGTCACGCCCATTTTCTCGGCCGCGCTTACGTTGAGGTGAAGCTCGGTTATCTCGACCCCTTCGACCGGAATATCGCCCGGCTTCTCGCCCTTGAGCACGCGCAGGACCATTTTACCCGTCTGCCTGCCCACGTCGTAATAGTTGAACCCGAGTGCGGCCATTGCACCACGCGGCACCGAATCCGTGTCGGCAGCATAAACCGGGATTTTGTTTTCCGTACCGACGCGGACGACGGCTTCGAGTGCCGAGACGATCGTGTTGTCGGTTGGGATGTATATCGCGTCGGCCTTGCCGATCAGGCTCTGCGCGGCAGACAGCACATCGGAAGAGCGCGTCGCGGGTGCCTCCACGATCTGCAGCCCGAGCGGTCCAGCTTCCTGCTTCAGAAGCTTCAGCAGCGACAGCGAGTTCGCCTCGCCGGGATTATGCGGAACGCCGATGCGCTTGGCATTGGGCGTAATCTGCTGGATCAGCTCGAGATGCTTGCGGATCGGCGACAGGTCCGAGACGCCGCTGACATTGCCGCCGGGCTTTTTTGCATCCGTCACCAGCTTCGCGCCGACCGGATCGGTGACCGCCGTGAATATGACGGGAATGTCCTTCGTCGCCGCCACCACCGCCTGAGCCGACGGCGTGGAGATCGGCACGATCACGTTCGGCCCTTCGCCGACCAGCTTGCGGGCGATCTGTGCGGCGGTGGTCGGATTGCCCTGGGCGCTCTCGTACTCGAAGCGGAGATTTTTTCCCGGCTCGTAGCCGTTGGCCTTGAGCTCGTCGCGCACCCCGTCCCGGGCCGCATCGAGAGCCGGATGCTCCACGATGGCGGTCACAGCGACGAAGACCTTCTCCTGGGCCGCAGCAGAAACGACAAGACCGGTCGATCCAAATGCCAGCGCGGCGCAGCCCATGATGGCCCTGAGCGAGGAAACCATGCGACCAACCTCCCGTGCGAGGAAAGGGTTAAGATCCTGCGCGAAAATGCCGGGCAGGTTGTCGGCCGTCAAGCTGAGCACGCGCCATCGGCGCCAAGCTGCACTTACAGATTGATCGAAAGGCCGAACGTAGAGGCAAGAAGGCCGCCGATGATGCCCGCGAGCGGCGGCACGAACCAGGAGCACGCAAGCCTCAGCCCGACGAACGGCCAGCCCATCATCGGGCTTTCATAGGAAATCACGCGGTGAAACGCGTATACCGACCATCCCGTGATCAGCGCGATCACCTGCGGGCCACCTGCCCCTTGGTGAGCGAACAGGATGGCGATCGGGAACGAGACGATCGGCCCGCCCGGCATGAACCCGCCGAGCACAGATGCAGCGGCGATGCCGAGCAACCCGGAATCCGCCCCGAGCACGGCCGCAATCGTCTGCTCCGGCACCAGCTCGGCAATGCATGAGGCGGCCACCAGCGCAAATGGCAGCCGCACGAAAATGCGCACGATTTCCTGACGCGCGAACATCGACGCCCGCGCCATGATGAACTGGTCCTTGCGCCAGGCGTAGATCGCGACCGGGACCGTTACAGCCAGAAGGATGAGGAACGACCCGAGCATCAACGATCTCCGCCCGAAGCACGCATTCGCCCGATCGGCAGATCGGGTATGAAGTGCATCAAGAGGCGGGCGAAGAGGCCCGCCACGACCGGCAGCGGCAGGCACGCCAGCATGCGCGCCAGAACGAAGTCGGGGCCGAGCAGCGGCAGCTCCCAGATGACGAGGCGATGCAGCCCAAGCACCGACCAAGCCGTCAAATAGGTGACCACGGCGCCGATGTCTGCACCGGCGAGCGCCAGCGCATAGACGATCGGGAAGGCGGCGAAAGGCCCTCCGGGCGTCGCTGCACCCAGTGCGGTTGCCAGCAGCAGCCCACGCCAGCCGGATCGAGGCCCAAGCACCGGCGCGATGCGGTCCGGGTCCGAGAGCTCCTTCACCAATCCACCCAGAAACAGCCCGATGACAATCATCGGCGTGACGGTGATCAGCAGCGTCAACGACTGCGTACCGGCTCTGGTGAGGGCGTCTTTGCCTTCCAGCAGCAAAACCAGCAGCGCCGAAGCGCCGGCGAGCAGCACGAAGAACCACGCCGCCCTGTCAAACACAGGCGGCGGCGACTTCCCGGCGCCGGATTCGTCTTGCGAGTGGGGTGCGGGGTGCGGAGCGTCGTTCATGGGTCTCGCTGTCCGTGCCCTCTTTGGCAGATCGCGCGTCCCATGTCACGGGTCGTGACCGCGGCCCCGAGATAGATTGCCTACGGCGGCCCAGCCGCGGCGGGAGCAGGTCGTTCAGGCTCATGATCACCGTCAACTCCAAGGTCGATGGTGCTCGCGTTCCGTAGCTGGGCCTATGGCCGAATTTGGCCCAATCCGACCCGCCCGGCTGTTCTCTGGGGAACAGGGCCGAACCTCTATCAAGTTGGGCCAGAACACGATCGGCTGGCATCTGCCAATCAGTTTGCTTAGGATTGCGCAGGCAAACTGCAGGAGGACCCATGCGTGTGTTCCTCAGCCTGTTTCTGCCCGCTGCTACGGCGATTTTTTCCCTGCTGGCGCTGATTTCGCCGGCTCACGCCGTCGCTCCGGACCAATGCCTTGCGCTCGCCGACACCAATCCGCGCCCGGTCATCGAACGTGTTTCCCTAAGACTCGCGCAGCTGAAGGCGGCCGAGGTGCGCGTGACCTACATCGGTCACTCGACTTTCCTGATCGAGAGCGCGGGCGGCGTGAGAATCGCCACCGATTACAATGACTATGTCCGCCCGGCCGTGGTGCCTGACATCGCTACGATGAACCGGGCGCACAATACGCATTACACTCCCAGCCCCGATCCACGTATCCCCCACGTCCTGCGTGGTTGGAGCGAGGGCGGGGCCGCCATCCACGATCTCAGCCTGCTCGACGTCCGCGTCCGCAACGTGCCGACCAACATCCGCACCTGGGACGGCGGGACCATGGCTTACGGCAACTCGATCTTCGTGTTCGAGATCGGCGGCCTGTGCATCGCCCATCTCGGGCACTTGCACCATACGCTCACGCCCCAACAACTGGCCCAAATCGGCCAGATGGACGTGGTGCTCGTACCCGTGGATGGCAGCTACACGCTAGACCTAGAAGGCATGCTGGAGGTTCTCAAAGCGCTGAAGGCGCCGCTCATGATTCCGATGCACTACTTCTCGGGCGCCACGCTCAACCGCTTCCTCGCCCGCGTCGAGGATTCCTTCGAGATCGTCCGGCATGAGGTGCCGACGATCGTCATTTCGCGGCAGACATTACCCACCACGCCGCAGGTGCTGGTGCTGCCGGGGCGATGACGGTCATCGCCAGCTGTTGATCAAGGCTTCCGCCCAGTTCTGGCGGCGTCGGCGGACGACGCGCACGCGGCGACGGCGGCGCCGGCGGCTCGAGCGGTGCCTTACCCGTGGCTCCGCGCTGACAGCGGAAATCAGAATGAAGTTGCGCGGCGTGGTGTGTTTTTTCGAAGTGGCCGGTTCATCCGTTACGACGAGAATCGAGCCAGCATGCAACGCCCGACTCATCGTCAGGGCGCTGGCACGGTCCTCGAAGCTGATCTGATCGAGCAGCTCGTCCCCATGCCAGGAGACGAGGTGCCGCTCGCGCCGCGAGCGGCCAATCCCGAACGCCAGCCAGACCAAACCTTCGCCCGCTGGAGCCGTACCGGTGAGCGAGTAGACGTGGGTTCCGATACGGCTGTTCGGCTGCACGAACCGCACCCGGGCCACGTGCTCCAGCTCGCCGTTTCGCAGGAGGATGGCGCTCCGGCTGGCCCGGGAGATCACGACGGCGACGGGGCCGGCTTCCGGCGTACCGGTCAGCAACTGGTGCCCCTGGCGCTGAGCGACCGGCCGCACCATGGGGTTCGCCGCCTCATAAACCGGCACGATCGGAAACAGCCCACCGGAATGGACGACGTCCATGGGCACGGTTCTCTGCGGGGCCAGGATCACCGCGGTGCCCGGGACAACTATCTCCTGGAGCAGCCGTGCGAAGGCGGCAGGGACGCGAATGCACCCCGGTGACGCCGGATAGCGCTGCACACCGCTTGCGTGCAGCGCTATCCCAGACCAGGAGCGCCGGTCGTCATCCGCCTCGCTGTCGTCGATCCCGGAGATCGCGAATACGCCGCTCGGGGTGCGGCGACGGCGAAGGCCGACATGGCACGTCGAAATGCCGACCAGTACGCCCGCCTTGTAGACATGGACCAGGCGGTCCGCCAGCGAAGCGACGATGGTGACAGGACCATCATGTGGCTGGGATGGCTCCCAGACGAACTGGCCCCTCTTCAGCCCTGTTCGATTGACGAAACGACGCGCCTCGGCAGGCTGCACGAGATGTGGCAGAAGCACCGCCCCGAGGCTTATGCTCAGCATTTCGCGTCGCGTAAGCGACATCGCCAACTCTCCTGGTCGTGCGAGCTACGGATCGGGCGCACCGTTCCTCACGCTCGTGAAGAGTCTATGCGATTCGCGATCTGCGTGTAATGCGCAGATGCGAACGCGCTTTGGTTGCATCTGACGCGAGTTACACAACGCCGCCGACCAAGAGGCCGATTCGGACTCGTCTTAGATCATGTTGAAAAGACAGGCTTAAGCCAAGCTAGCTTGTCAGCGACGCCTGTGGTGCGGACGAAAGCCTCCGCTACCCGGCGGAGGTGGCGTTGCCCGGGTATCCTTATGCCGGAAATTGATGCGCCCCTTCGTCAGATCATACGGGGTCATCTCCACGGTCACGCGATCCCCGGCAAGGATGCGGATCCGATTCTTCTTCATGCGCCCCGAGGTGTAGGCGATGACCTCATGGCCGTTGTCCAGCAGAACACGGCACCGCGCATCCGGCAGAACCTCGGAAACAACACCTTCAAACTCTAGAACCTCTTCTTTCGCCATATTTCTCCCTTCAGCGTCAGACACCCCGACGCATTCGACCCCCGGCACCCGCAGATGCCGGGGGCAAGGCTCTTTTTCCGTCGCGTCGCTTAGGAAACGCGCAGGTTCACAGCCGACGTCTTGCCGTTGCGGCCGCGCTCGAGCTCGTACGAGACCCTCTGACCTTCTCTCAAGGTCGACAGTCCTGCCCGCTCAACGGCCGAGATGTGAACGAACACATCAGAACCACCTTCCTCCGGCTGGATAAAGCCGTAGCCCTTCTGGCCGTTGAACCACTTCACCGTACCTGTCGCCATATTCGTTCTCGCAACCAATGCCGACCTCAGGGCCCAGTCCCCGAGACCATCAAATAACGCTTTGGGGACCTTGGTTATGCGGACCTTGCAGCCGCTGGTGGTATGCGCTCCAAGCGAATTCGATGAAGTTATATGAACCTACGGCGCGCCAAACGCAAGATGAACCGATATCGTCGCATCGACCGATTCGCTGGCCTTCGGAGTCGGTGACGTGTGGAGGCCATAGGTGACATGAGGGACGATGATGGATTTTCGGAAGCTCGGGCTCGGTTTTCTCGCCGGCTGCCTGGCCGTCCTGACCGCGCACCAGCTCACTGTCTACGGGCTCTCGGCAGCAGGCCTGATTTCGGCTCAAGCCTGGTCGAAGGAGCCGGCGGGCCTGTTCGGCGTGCCGGCCGTCCTCAACAGCACCTTCTGGGGAGGAGTCTGGGGATCCATCTTCGCCCTGAGCGCCGATCGGCTGCCTGGCGGGAGTTTGTGGAGCAAAGGCCTCGTTTTCGGGCTCATTTTCCCGCTCGTCATCGGTGCCTGGCTCATCGTTCCACTTATCAAGGGCTTGCCGTTTTTCGCTGGTTTCTCGGCACCCAGGCTGCTTGCCGGTGCGCTGATCCACGCCGCTTACGGCGCAGCGCTCGGCGCCTTCTACGGCTTGCTCACGCGCCGCTGACTGCTGCCGATCGTCCCACCCGGGAGGCAGCTCGCCAGCGCCGACCGCCAGATCAACCTGACCGTGCAACCCACTGACCGCCGACCGGAACCTTCCACATTTGAGCGAGTTGCAGATGCGGTTCGCGGCCAGTGGAGAGATGCCTATGACAGCCAGACAAGCCGGCAAAATGACGGTCGAAGAAGCCGGTCGAAAAGGCGGCGAGGCGACGTCAAGCGTCCATGGTCGCGAGTTCTACGAGGAGATCGGGCAAAAGGGAGGAGCCGCCCGACGTGGCCAGCTCGGCCGCGAGGGATATTCGGCGCTCGGCCGCAAAGGCGGCGAGGCGACCAGCAACAAGCACGGCTCCGGATTCTATGCCGAAATCGGCAGGAAGGGCGGCGAGACCGTCAGCCGCAACCGCGAGCACATGAGCCAGATCGGGCGTAAGGGAGGCGAGGCGCGCGCTGAGAAGGGCGTCGAGCATCGCGCTCGCGAACGCCAGTAAGCAGCGGAGAAACAGCTCATGGCCAGGGGCGTGGGCGGCGTCTCACCCGCCAACTTGCAGAAGTACCTGGCAGGCATTTCCTACCCCGCCAGCAAGGACGACCTGATCTGGACCGCTCGCCGCAATAGCGCGCCGAACGAGATCATGGAGGTCATCGAGAGGCTTCCCGGAGACAAATTTCGAGGCCCAGAGGAGGTTCAGAGAGCCTATGGCGACATCACGTGACGACGCCTGCGCTGGGCGGAGGTCATCCTGTGTAACTGCGTAACGAGAGGCTGGGTGTGTCATGGCTAAAAGCAGGTCGGACGGTGGCAAGATGACCGTGGAGGAGGCTGGTCGCAAAGGCGGTGCCGCGACAGCACAGGCGCGCGGTCGGGAGTTCTACAAGGAGATTGGCCGCAAGGGCGGTGAGGCCCGCCGCGGCAAGCTTGGCTCGGAGGGCTATCGTGAGCTCGGCCGCAAGGGTGGCGCTGCGACCTCTCAGAAGCGGGCCCCCGTGCGGGAGTCCGAGCATCTCGCTGGGATCAGCCAGACCCAGCAGGCGATCTCGAACGAAGAGACGACGCCGGGCCTCTCGGAGACCGGTGACATCGCGCTCGAGGAAGAGCACCAGATCGATCCTGCAGAGCCCGTGAGAGGCACGTAAGCAGGCGCGTTCTTTCCGCCTCAGAGAGCGATCCGGAGCGGTACCGGGCGGCTTTCCCCGACCGGTGCAGCTCTTCGTAGGACCAGCGAGCCGCGCGGCAATTGCCCCCGCATCGCCCAGCGAGCCGTGCGCGCGTTGCTCGCATCAACATGTCGCGTGCTGGGCTCTCACTTTCCTGTGGCGCATGCGCGTTAGTTGAGTGCGCGCGTCGACCGGAAAGCCCAAGGGGCGATCGATTTTGCGGGTCGATCGGCTCTTGGAGCAGGTCAAGGCACACCTCAACCAACCATGGGTTCAGCTTGATGGCGCCGGCCGATGCGGCGCATGCCCGCTGACTGCGAGCGCCAATGGGCCATGTGGGAAGAAATCATCTTCTACATTATTGTGGGCTTTGCGGCCCAGGTCATCGACGGTGCCCTCGGCATGGCCTACGGCGTGACGGTCTCGACCGTGCTGCTGAGCACAGGCGTACCACCAGCGGTCACCAGCGCCTGCGTGCATGCCGCCGAGGTGTTCACGACCGGAACGTCGGGCTTTGCGCACTGGTGTGCCGGCAATGCCGATCGCCGGCTGATCCTGAGACTCGTGCTGCCCGGAATGATTGGCGGCGCAATCGGTGCATATGTCCTGTCGAACGTGCCGGGCGAGATGATCCGCCCCTGGGTCAGCGGCTATCTGCTCGTGCTTGGCTTCATCATTCTGGGCAAAGCGGTCCGCTACCGCCCGTATCACCCCGATCCGCCCAAAGCCGTTGCGCCGCTCGGGTTCATCGGCGGCATGCTTGATGCAATGGGCGGCGGCGGCTGGGGTCCGCTCGTCACCTCTACGCTCCTTGGCTACGGCTCTGCCCCACGGACCGTCATCGGCTCCGTCAATATGACCGAGTTCTTTGTGACCTCGACGATCTCCATTACTTTCTTTGCCACCATTGGCCTCTCGCTCTGGCCGATCATCGCAGGGCTCGTGCTCGGCGGCGTTCTGGCCGCTCCGCTGGCGGCACTGGTCGTTAGGTATCTGCCCGCGAGGGTGCTGATGGTGATCGTAGGTTGCGTCGTCGTGGGCTTGAGCAGCTGGACGATCCTGAGAGTGATGATGACGTGACCTATGCAGGATCGCGTTTGAGCTCTGTCGCCGTGAGCCAGTAATTCACAAGCTGGGGCGCGCTCGCTGCGTAGGTTCACAATACCGTTTGGCTCTCACTTGTGGCACTAGGGTCCGCGTGACCCCTGCTTTTTCCAGCCCTTGCGGCCGCGCAACGCTCACGAAAGGCTTCGGATGTCGGGTCCACAAGGCCGAAGCGGTCGGCTCGGTAGACCGTGATGTCGATCGAGGGCTCCGTACCACTAATCAAATCGGCAATGATCTCTCCGAAACCACCGGAAGCTGCCACGCCCGAGCCACAGCATCCGCCCGCCAATAAGAAGCGCTCGTATCCAGGAATCGGTCCTAGTACGAACTTGCCATCAGGCGTGTAATTTGAAAGACCTGCAATATGATGCGCGAAACGCCATTCGTCTATTTTGGGGATGACGGTCCGTAAGGCATTCGCCCCCTCAACCAAGAGATCGAGGTCGCGTTCTTCGTTTGTCAGCAACATGTCATTCATGTCCGCCGAGAGCTCAAGCGGATTGAAGGTCAAGGATTTCGGCTCTTGCAGCCCAATGAGTAATCCGCCGACTTCGGAGCGTAGATAGGCACGCATATCCGGCAGGTGGACATTGGGTTGTCCTGGAGCGCCGCTGCCATCGGGCACTGTAATCCAGTAATGGCTGCGCGTCGGTGCAGCGGCAAAGCCCCAGCCCAGCCATGATGCGACCTCGGCACCCCAAACGCCGGCGGCGTCGACCACCCAGTCCGCCCGGATAATTCCCTGGTCGGTTTGGACGCCCGTCACACGCCCGCTATTCGCCAGAAGGCTTTTCGCGGTGATCCCACGCCGAACGCGCGCGCCTAGGCGGCGAGCGGCGGCTGAATACGCCGTGCCGAGACGGGCACCATCGATGTATCCGTCCGCTGGAATGAAGATGATCCGGCGCGCGGCATCGAGCTCGAGCCATGGGCACAGACCATGTGCCGCCGCGGCATCAACTGCTTCGAAGTCGACGCCGGCTGCGGCCAGGCACTCCTCCATTGTCTGCAACTCATTCCAGCGCGAATCAGAAAGGATCGCGCGCAGGCTGCCGACTTGGCGGAAGTCGATTTTTTCTTCGAGCAGGGTTTCGAGCTCGCTGATTGCAGCGACGGTGCGCTTTACCATGTGTATGGTCGAGGTATCCGAGCGCGCATGACAAACGAGACCAGCTGCGCGGGCGGTCGCGCCGCTTGCGAGTTGATTGCGTTCGATAATGAGCACGTCGGCGATGCCGCGCTTGGCCAAGTGGTACGCTGCAGAGCAGCCGATCACGCCACCACCAATGATGACAACGGCAGCCTGATCGATAACAGCCGGCAGTCCACTCATGAGTTATCTCCTGATTTTCTCAGAACCGATCGGGCCTGTATGGCGAAACGTCGATGAATGGTTTGCGGTCAGCCATCAGGTCGGCAATCAGCCGGCCCGTTGTCGGCGCGCTGGTCATGCCATTGTGGCCATGGCCGAACGCAAGCAGAATGCGCCTGTCTGTCGGGAGCGGACCAATCACGGGAAGCGAGTCCGGCGTGCATGGCCGGCGTCCCATCCACTCACTTGCATTGGCCAGCCGCAGCCCCGGCAGCCATTCCATTGCCATCGTGCCCAGTTGTCGGGCGCGTCGAAAGTCGGGCTTGGCCGAAGGCCGCGCAAACTCGACCGTGCCTGCAAGACGGAGGCCATGCTCCATGGGTGTGGCGTAGAACTTGGCATCCGCGAAAGAGACCGGCAAGGGTAGCTCGACCCCGGGCTCCGGCAGATGCAAGTGATATCCGCGTTGCGTTTCCAACGGGATAGAGATTCCAAGCCCCTCGAGAAGCGGTTTCGACGAGGCTCCGGCTGCAATGACGACTCGATCCGCCTCAAGTCGACGTCCATCCTCCAGCCAGATTGTAACAGCCTCATTCTGCGGCTCAACGCGAGCAGCACGACCTATCAAGAGCTCCCCGCCACACGCGGTAAAATGCACCGCGAGCCGCTGCACCAGGCTTTGCGGATCGGCAACATAGCCGTGTTGCGGCTGAAAAACGCCGCATTCGAACTTATCGGCAAGCGCCGGAGCGATATCGTGAATAGCCCCCTGATCGAGGATTTCGAAATCCACCCCGCGTTCCTGCCGAAGCTTCCAGCCGCTCATAGCAGACTCGAGTCCGCGGCGGTGGCGGTAGACGGTGAGGCTGCCTGTCCGGCGGATCAGGTATTCGATCCCGGCGGCCTGCAAAAGTGGCATGTAACTATCGAAAACCGGGCTGTGGAGCGCGTGCAGGGCATCGACAATCTGCGGGATGCGAGTAGCACGCCCTGCGGCAATAAAACGGAACAGCCAAGGCATCACCTGCAGAAAATATGATGGCCGGACGACCAGTGGCCCGTTGCGGTCGATGAGCCATCCGGGTACGTCCTTCAGCAAGCCGGGCATTGACAAGGGAATACAGCTCCCAGGGCTCAGCGCACCGGCATTGCCGCGCGAGGCACCGGCTGCCGGTTCTTCTGCCTCCAGCAGTGACACGGAATGGCCCTCGCGACGGAGGTGAACCGCGCAACATACACCCACAATTCCCGCGCCGACCACCATGATGCGTGGCGCCACACTCTTGGTCTGAGACATGCCGATTGAGACGTCCGGTTGCTACCCTACCGCGCTTTCCACGCCTGGGCTCGGCGCGCGAGACCTCGTGTGGCCAGCAGATGAACACACCGCGCAGCGATGCACGTCGCTACAATCACCATCGCCATCGCAGCTGCCGCCGCATACTCGCCGGCGTCATCCATGTTTATCACAGCAATGGAAGCGAGTGCCGTCCGGTGCGAATAAAGGAACACCGCAGCAGATACGGTCGTCATGCCGCTGAGGAACAGGTAAATCCAGATGTCAAGAATGGCCGGCAGGCACAACGGCAGAGTCACGACAAAAAAGGTACGCAGGCGCGAGACCTTGAGCGAGTCGGACACGAGCTCGAACTCGTTATCGAGCTGGCGCAGCGCCGTAATCGCAGTTAAGTGGCTGACGGTGAAGTAGTGGATGATAGTGGAGATCACCAGAACCGCCATGGTGCCATAAAGCACCTCGAGCGGATTGGTTGGATCGTTGAGAAAAAAGACATAGGATAGACCCAGCACCAACCCCGGTATCGCCAGCGGAAAGACGCCCAGCATGTGATAGGCACTCCGCAACCAGGCTGGCGCAGGAGACTTCTCGCTGAGGTACGCGCCTACAAATATCACCGCGGTGCCGATCGTCGCCGTCAGAAGCGCCAATTTCAGGCTGTTGTAGTAGCTCTCCCAACCGCCACCCGCAAAACGGTGGAATTCATAGTTTCGAAGCGTCAGTTCGAGATTGTAGGGCCAGAACTTTATGAACGATGCATAGCCTGGCACAAAAATCATGGACAGCATTATGACAGTGATGGCCAGGCACAGCACCAGGGCCATTCGGTCCCAAAGGAGGCTCGGTGATGGGACGAAAGGCACCGCCCTGCTCGTGAGCGTAGCAGCCTGACGCCGCCGCACGCGCCGGTCGATGATGAATGCGAACGCGGCCGGGATCAGCATGAGGATGCTGATAACCGCGCCAATTTGGAAGTTCTGCTGTCCGACGACCTGCTTATAGATCTCGGTTGCAAGCATGCTGTATTGGCCGCCGATCACCTTGGGAATGCCAAAATCGGTGACGCACAACGTGAACGACGCAATGCCAGCGCTCACCAGGCCGTACTTCATCGAAGGTAGGGTCACCGTCAGGAAGATGCGCAACGGCCTGGCCCGCAGTGCACGCGCAGCCTCGAATAGGCGCGCATCCGATAGCGCGATAGCAGCACTCAGGATAATGGACACATGCGGGAAGTGAGCGACTGACATTGCAATGACGATGCCAATCGGCCCATAGATGGACTGGCCCATCATCAAGCTGTTGAGATATCCCTGGCTGCCGAACAGCTGAGTGAGTGCCATTGCCGAAAGCAGCGAAGGCGTCAGCAGGGGCAACAGGGCGACGCTACGGAAGAAATCTTTGAAAGGCACGCAGGTGTGCGCCAGGGCCAGCGCGAACAGCAGGGCAACCCCCACCGTTATGATCGTGCTGACGATTGCGACGAAAAGTGTATTCCAGAGAACCTCGGCCGCCACCGGCTGTGAGAAGAACGCGACGTAGTTGGCTAATCCGATAAAGGTGCCGTCGGCATTCTGCAGGCTACGCCAGAAAAGCAGTATCAGCGGTGCCACTGCAAACAGGATCAGGAATAGTGCCAGCCCAGTGAGAATCAGGGTCGGCGAGAATAGTAGGCGAAACGGCACGCCGCGTGCATGCGATCGGCTGACTCGTCCGATGTATGTTTCACTTGTCGCGGCCACGCCGTTCCGCTTCCTCATCGCGTCTTCAAGAGAAGGCCAGCGTCACTTCTTCTTGGGCTCGGCTTTGCCCCCGTAGCGCTTTTCCCACTCGGCCAGAATGCGCTCGCGGTTTTCTGCCGACCAGGCAAAGTTCTGCTTCATGATCCTCTCCCCGATGTCTTTGGGCACGTAAGGAATCTCTTTAGCCAGTCCGGGCATGGCGACAACCGATCGTGTTGCTCCATAAAGTTTCATGGCTTCTTCAGAAGCGGCCCAGTCGGCAAGTTTCTTGGCCGCATCGAGCTTTTTCGTGCCGTTGACGATCGCCATGGCGTTCATGTCCCAACCCAGAGCCTCTTCCGGAAGGATCAGCTCGATTGGCGCGCCATCTTGCTTCAGTCTTGATCCCCTGAGCTCGAAGGCGAGTCCGATCACCTGCTCACCACGAGCAGCAATTACCGCCGGCGCGCTTCCAGAGTGGGTGTAGCGGCTGATGTTCTCGTGCAGGCCGTCCATCAGCTTCCAGGCCTCTTCCTCGCCGTACGTCTGGATCCAGGCGGTGACATACATGTACCCGGTGCCCGAGGACGCCGGATGTGGCATGACGATCTGTCCCTTGTAGACGGGGTCTGTGAGGTCGCTCCAGGTCTTGGGAGCAGGAATGCCCCGCTTCTTGCCCTCGATCTCGTTGTAAATGATTGCGCAGATCCATGCCGAGTTCCCAAACCAATACGGCGGATCGGCCGGATCGCGGAATTTCTCGGGGATTTTCTCGAAGCCGGCCGGCTTGTAGGGCATCAGAACGCCCCGTGCCTTCAGGACATCGATGTTGGTGACCGCCAGCCCCCAAACAGCGTCAGCGCGAGGGTTGTCCTTCTCGGCCAGCAACTTGGCGGCAACAACGCCGGTCGAGTCGCGAACCCAGTTGACGACGATGTCAGGATGCGCCGCTTCGAAGGCCTCCTTGTATGCAGCGAGGTCATCGTTCTCGTAGGCGGTATAGACAGTCAGCTCGGTTTTCGCCTGTGCTGCAGCTGACGCAAAGCCAAGCCCCAGCGCAACAATTGCCGCCGTTGTTAGCGCTCCAAAAAGAGGTCTCATTGCGTTCCTTTCCCTTTCCAATGCTTGTTGAGCTTATTTTCCCGTTAAAAGCGCGAATTTTCGACGAAGGAATGGAAATGCGACTTGCGGCCGCGCACCTGCCATCACGATCGGAGCATGCAAAGCGCGACCCGCTGCTTTTGTCCGCCAGGTAGCTGTGCCGGAACTTCTCCGTGGCGTCCGGCAGGCCAACCAGCTCGAGGAGCTTGCGCACGCAGCGAAGAGCGCTCGTCCCGGCTGAGGCTTCCTTCTGCCGCAAGCTGTAGCCAACGTGGCCCGCAACGGTCTTGCTCGGGAACGGGGCATCGGACTGGAATATGATGCCGAAGTCCCGCTGCTCCACCGGCGGGCGCGAGGTATCCCTGGCTTGCCAGATCTGCCTCTCGCTTGCGGTATCAGGCCCAGGGCGGCAAAGCTGCCGTACCTGGTCCAAAGATTCCGCACCGACAGGTAAGAACTCACCAATTGAGCGCCGTCTCTCAAAGCCTCACCCTGGCGACACGTCGGCAATTCGATCTAATGATCGTGCATGGGTTGCTATCTGTCCAATCTTTAGTTTCAATTGCGATTATTGATGAATTAGATTGTGGGCGGACGCTTGCCTGAGGGGCACGGTTCGAGTGTCCGACGCGAGGGCTCGACAATGAACTTCCTGTATCTGCGCGCTTTCCATGCAGTCGCCAGCGAGCGCAGCTTCACGCGAGCTGCGGAGGTCCTGCATGTGAGTCAATCGACGCTTTCCTGGCAGGTGAAGGCGCTTGAGGAGCGCTATGGTGTCAGACTACTCGACCGTCGCGGAAAGCAGGTCGTGCCCACGGAGGTCGGCAAACGCACGCTTCAGCTTTGCAGGGAGGTGTTTCGGCTGCAGGATGAAATCGAACAAACGCTCAACGAGACGCAGAAGCTGCAGACCGGGCGGCTCAAGGTTGGGGCGGACGGCCCGCGTCATGTCCTGCCCGTACTGGCCCATTTCATGCGGCTGCACCCGAACGTCAGCATTTCCTTGACGACGGGCAGCGCCAAGAAAGTCATGAGCGATCTGCTCAACTATGAAACCGACGTAGCTATTGTAGCTGCCGAGCGTCCCCGGGAGACGCAGCTCCATATGGTCCACTTTCAGACTTACCCACTCGTCGCTTATGTTCCGCGCAAGCACCCGTGGCGCCGGCGAAAGTCAGTCAAGCCGATTGATTTCCACGGGCAGCAGGTCATCATGCGCGAGCCGACCTCTTTGACGCGACACAAGTTCCTGCGATCGCTTCATAGAGCTGGCGCCGTGCCTTTCATGGTCATCGAAATCGACAACCGGGAGGCCACCCGCGAAGCAGTTGCCCTAGGTCTGGGGATCGGCGTGATGGGCTCGTCCGAGTTCCATGGTGCAGATCCGCGTTGCGTTTCGCTGTCGATTGAAGATCCAGAGCTGCACTTCACCGAGTACGTTGCTTGCTTGGAAAAGCGGCGGGACATGCGCACGATCCGCGAGTTCTTCAGAATCGCCGAGATGTTCGCAACACCGCCGCCAGCGGCTTCGAATTAATTCTCCTCCATCTTCAGCGCCGCGATGAACGCCTCCTGCGGGATCTCGACCTTGCCGAATTCGCGCATCTTCTTCTTGCCGGCCTTCTGCTTCTCGAGCAGCTTGCGCTTGCGGGTGACGTCGCCGCCGTAGCACTTGGCGAGAACGTCCTTGCGCAGGGCGCGGATGGTCTCGCGGGCGATGATGCGGCCGCCGATGGCGGCCTGGATCGGGATCTGGAACAGATGCGGCGGGATCAGATCCTTCAGTTTCTCGCACATCGCCCGCCCGCGTTGCTCGGCGCGTGAGCGATGGACGATGATCGACAATGCATCGACCGGCTCGCCGTTGACCAAGATCGACATCTTGACGAGGTCGTTTTCCTCGTAGCCGATGATCTGATAATCGAAGGACGCGTAGCCGCGGCTCACCGATTTCAGCCTGTCATAGAAATCGAAAACCACCTCGTTGAGCGGCAGCTCGTAAACCAGCATGGCTCGGTTGCCAGCGTAAGTGAGGTTCTTTTGCCGGCCGCGGCGGTCCTGGCAAAGCTTGAGAACGGCGCCGAGATACTCGTCGGGCACCAATATCGTGGCCTGGATCCAGGGCTCCTCGATGTGGTCGATCTTGACCGGGTCCGGCATGTCGGCCGGGTTGTGCAGTTCGAGCCGGGAGCCGTCGGTCAAGTAAACGTGGTAGATGACGCTCGGGGCCGTGGTGATGAGATCCATCCCGAACTCGCGCTCGAGCCGCTCGGTGATGATCTCGAGGTGCAGGAGCCCCAGGAAGCCGCAGCGGAAGCCGAAGCCGAGGGCCGCCGAGGTTTCCATCTCATAGGAAAAGCTCGCGTCATTCAGCCTGAGCTTGGCCATGGCCTCGCGCAGATCCTCGAAGTCGGCGGCATCGACCGGGAAGAGGCCGCAGAACACCACCGGCTGCACGGGCTTGAAGCCGGGCAGCGGCTCCGCGGTCGGGTTTTTCTCATCCGTGATGGTGTCTCCGACGCGGGTATCGGCCACCTGCTTGATGGCGGCCGTGAAGAAGCCGATCTCACCGGGGCCGAGCTCGGTCAGCATCTCCTGCTTCGGCCGGAACACCCCTACGCGCTCGATCTGATAACTCCCGCCGGAGGCCATCAGCTTGATGCGCTGCCCCTTCCTCAGCACGCCGTCCATGATGCGCACGAGCACGACGACGCCAAGGTAGGCGTCATACCAGCTGTCGACGAGCAGGGCTTTGAGCGGCTTGTTGCGGTCGCCCTTCGGCGGCGGCAACCGCTCGACGATGCCCTCCAGCACCGCTTCGACATTGAGGCCGGTCTTGGCGGAAATCGGGATGGCGTCGGACGCGTCGAGGCCGATCACATCCTCGATCTGCTGCTTCACGCGCTCCGGGTCGGCGGCGGGCAGGTCCACCTTGTTCAGGACCGGCATGATCTCGAGGTCGTTGTCGAGGGCCTGGTAGACATTCGCCAGCGTTTGCGCCTCGACGCCCTGAGACGCGTCGACAACCAGAATCGCGCCTTCACATGCCGCCAGGCAGCGCGAGACCTCGTAAGCGAAGTCCACGTGCCCTGGCGTGTCCATCAGATTGAGCTGATAGGTCTTTCCATCCTTGTGCTTGTAATCGAGGCGCACGGTCTGGGCCTTGATGGTGATGCCGCGCTCGCGCTCGATCTCCATCGAGTCGAGGATCTGCTCCTTCATCTCCCGGTCGGTGACGTTGCCGCAAAGCTGGATCAGCCGGTCGGACAGCGTCGACTTGCCGTGATCGATATGGGCGATGATCGAGAAATTTCGGATCAGGGATGTGTCGGTCATGCCGGGCTAGATAGCATCGGGCCCGTGGCGGCAAAAGGGGCGCGGCGCCCTGTCAGATGATAGCCGCACGCACCCGCGCCGTGATCCATTCGCTGAGGACGACGGTCGCCAGAATCATGAGCAGGATCACGGTCACCTGCGGCCACGCGAGGACATTGAGCGAGGCCTCGAGTGCTAGCCCGAGCCCTCCCGCGCCGACCAGCCCCAGCACCGTCGACTCGCGGATGTTGATGTCCCAGCGGAACACGCAGATGGTGGCGAAGGCCGGCATGATCTGCGGCACCATCCCATAAGCCATTACCTGGGCCGGGCTGGCCCCCGTGGCGCGGACAGCCTCCACCTGAGTCTCATCGATCTCCTCGATGGCTTCGTAGAGCAGCTTGCCGATGAAGCCGATCGAGCGCAGCGCGATGGCGAGAATGCCGGCGAAAACGCCCGGCCCGAATACCGCCACCAGCAGCAGCCCCCAGATGAGCGAATTGATCGACCGCGAAGAAACGATGATGAGAAGCGCGATCGGGCGCACGAAGAGGATGCTGGGCGTGGTGTTGCGGGCGGCGAGAAAGCCCAGCGGCGTCCCGAGCAGGATCGCCAACGCGGTACCGAGGGTGGCGATGTTGAGCGTGTCCCACAGCGGCAGCCAGAGCTTGTTGGCGTATTCCCAGCGTGGGGGGAGCATGCGCCCGAAGATGTCGGCTGCCTGACGCGGCGCGTCCTCGACGAACGCCCAGATGGTGTTGGCCGTCATCACCCGCCAGCAGAATACCGTGAGCGCAACGAGTGCCAGCCAGCCGAGCCAGACGGCGAGTTGCCGCAGCCGGGTTCTGTACCGCCAGGTGACGGGCTGACCTGCGGCTGTCGCGACGACCGGCATGCTTACTGCGTCCACCTGCGGATGAAGCTGGAGAAATACTCACACGCCATGACGATGGCGATGATGAGCATGAGGATGGCGGCTGCGCTGTCGAACTCGTAACGGTCGAGGGCTGTGTTCAGAGTGGCGCCGATGCCGCCGGCGCCGACGATCCCGACCACGGCCGACTCGCGGAAGTTTATGTCGACGCGGTATAGAGAAAGGCCGATGAGCCGCGGCTTCACCTGGCTCGACACGGCATAGTCGATCACCTGCCAGAAGCTCGCCCCCGTTGCCCGGATCGCCTCGACCTGGACGGGATCGATCTCCTCGATGTCGTCGGCGAGAAGCTTCGCCAGGAAGCCAATGGTCGCGACGGAAAGGGTCAAGAAGCCTGCCAGCGGACCGAACCCGAACATCGCAACGAAAAAGATGGCGATGATGATCTCCTGGAAGGTGCGCGAGAGGGCCACGATTCCCCGGCAGATGCCGTAGAGCCACCGGGGCGCGATGTTGCGAGCGGCACCAAGCGCGATCGGCACGGAAAGCAGAATGCCGGCTATCGTGGAGGTGACCGTCATCGTCAGGCTTTCGATCATGCCGGCCTGGATGTCTCCCCAGCGCGAGACGAAATCGGGCGTCAGAAACCCCGCGAAAAGCCGGCCTGCCCGCGCAACGCCATCGACCACTCGAGCCCAGTTCACCTCGATGGAAGAAAAGGCCAGGACCAGATAGAGCAGAACGCCGAGGACGGCGGCCCAGCGGACCCACGCCGTCTCGATCGTCCGGGGCGGGTGCCATGTTCGGGGCAGGCCCGCTGATGGAAGGGTCTCGGCGTCCATGTCAGCGCATCGCCGCAGTCAGATCGCGATCGTGGGCATGATGGTCCAAGGCGTCGCGATACCGCCCCTCGGCCGCCTCGCCGTCGCCTTCGGCAGCAGCCGACGTCTTCGACCAGTCCTCCTCGCCGTAGATGAGGGTCAGCACCTCTGGCGTGAGGCCGCTCGCCGGGCCATCGTAGACGATCTCGCCCGCCCGCAGTCCAACAATCCTGGGAAGGAACATCTGCGCCAGAGCGACGTCGTGGATATTGACGATGGCCGCCAATCGCCGCTCGGCGCAAAGCTCGGTGATGAGCCGCATGACCTGACGCGACGTCTTCGGGTCCAGGCTCGCCGTCGGCTCGTCCACGAGCAGAAGGTCCGGCTCCTGCACCAGCGCGCGAGCGATGCCGACCCGCTGCCTCTGGCCGCCGGAGAGCGCATCCGCCCGCTTGTCCACATGGTCGAGCAGGCCGACGCGCTCCAGCACGGCGAAGGCCCGTTCGACGTCAGCCTGCGGGAAGCGGCGAAAGTAGCTCGTCCAAAAGCCGGTATAGCCGAGCCGCCCGGAGAGCACGTTCTCCATCACCGTCAGCCGCTCGACGAGCGCGTACTCCTGGAAGATCATGCCGATGCGACGGCGGGCGCGGCGCAGCGCGGACTTGCCGAGCGCGGTAAGCTCCTCCTCACTCAGGAACACCTTCCCGGAGGTGGGCTCGACCAGTCGGTTGACGCAACGGATCAAGGTGGACTTTCCGGCCCCCGACGGTCCGATCAACCCGACGATCTCACCGGAGCCTACCGAGAAGGAGACGCCGCGCAAGGCGGCATCTCCCGTCCTGTATCGCTTCGTAAGCGCTTCAATGCGCAGCATTCTCGATTTCCGATCAAGTTCGGCGCAGGCGCTTACTTGCAAGTGTACTTGACGCCCATGGCGGAGTCGATCTTGCGGACCACTTCCCAGTCCTTCTTGTAGGTGATCTCGATGAACTTGGCCTCGCCGGATCTCGAGAATTCCTTCTGCAGCTCCGAACCTTCCCACGGGAAGGTGAAGAAGGCTTCCTTGATCTTCTCCTGAAGCTCAGGCTTCAGATTGTAGACGACCCCATAGCCGGTGGTCGGGAAAGTCTGCGACTTGTAGATCGATTTGATCTGCTCAGCCTTCACCACACCGCGCTCGATCATGCGCTGCATGACGGAATTCGCAATGGCCGCTGCCGGATAATCCTTATTGGCGACGCCGAGAACCGAGTTGTCGTGCTTACCGGAGAACACTGCCTCGTAATCTCGGCCAGCCTCCATGCCGAACTCGCTCTTGAGAAGCGCCGAAGGCGCCTTGTAGCCGGAGTTCGATGTCTCGGCGGTAAAGGCCAACTTCTTGCCCCTGATGTCCTCGACCTTCTCGATGCCGGAGCCCGGATAGGTGATGATCTCCATCTCGTATCCGAACGAGTTGTCGGCGCTCGCCATAATGGCGAACGGGCGGAAGCCGGCGCAGGCCACCGCGAGCGGGTTCGACCCGGTATTGAAGCCTGCAATATGCAGCCGACCGGCGCGCATCGCCTCGATCTGGGCAGCGTTGGACTGCACCGGGAAAAACTGCACCTTCTTGCCGGTCACTTTCTCCATGTGCTTGAGGAAGCCATCCCACACCTTGGCGTAGACGGCCGGATCCTCGACGGGGGTGTAGGCAAAGATCAGCGTGGGAGGATCGATGAGCTGGCTAGGATCAGTGGGAGTGTCGGCTACGAGATCACCGTCATTGTCCTGGAAGCGGGGATCGAGGGCAGAAGCCGGAGCCGAAAGGATGGCAGCGGCGATCGTCAAAACCGCAAGGAAACCAAAGCTCCGGTTGAGAAAAGCCTTCATCTTGGGGCACCTCCTTAAGAGGACAAGGTTGAATCCGAGCCTCGTTCGATTGTCCTCTTTTACCGATGGACGACAGCGGAGGAAAGCTGTGATGTCCCTTTGGCCCGATCCAGTGGCCAATCTGTCATGACCGCGGCTTGGGACGGGTGGTCGGCGCAGCACGGATGGGATCATCCGGCCAGGGATGCTTCGGATAGCGACCCTTCATCTCGGCTTTAACCGCCGCCCAGGAGCCCCGCCAAAAGCCAGGCAAATCGCGCGTGATCTGAATTGGCCGGTGCGCGGGAGAGAGCAGATGCAGCGTCAATGGCAGCCGCCCGCCCGCAATCGACGGATGCCGGTCGAGGCCGAACAGCTCCTGCACCCTGATGTGCAGGGAGGGGGCATCGGGGCCACTGTAATCAATAGGGTGGCTGTGGCCGGCCGGCGACACGAAATGTGTCGGCGCCTCGGCATCCAGCCGACGACGGAGCTCCCACGGCAAAAGCCCATCGAGCGCGGCGCCGAGGTCGTCGGAGGTGATCTCGTCAAGACGAGTCTTGCCCTGGATGAAAGGTGCCAGCCATTCCCGCGCTTTCGCCGCCAGGGCGGAATCGGAGAGATCAGGCCAGTTCTCGCCTGTCATCGTCCGCAGAAACTGAACCCGGTCGCGGAGCTGCTTCTGCGCCTTGCTCCAGGGCAATCGATCGATACCGATTTCGGCGAGCCCCGCCGCCAGCTTCTCGGCCGCCGCTTCCGGCGGCACGGGGCGCGGCTCACTCGCGAGCACGATGGCCCCCAGACGCCGGACACGGCGGGCCCGGAGCGCGCCCGCGTCGCGATCGAACGTGATCTCGTCCGTTTCAACGATCCGGTCGCGGGCTATTGCATGGACTTCGGCTTCGTCCGTCGCCGCCGCGAGCAGAATGCGGCTCGAAGCGGCCGCTCCTTGCAGCTCGGCCACGACCAGCCACTCCGAGCGCGCGAGCGGATCGGTCGGATCGAGCAGAGCGCCCCGACCGTTGGCAAGCAGATACTGCCCCGGTGCGCCACGGGCCTTCGCGATCCGGTCGGGATAGGCCAGAGCCAAAAGAGCAGCGACCGAAGCACCCTCAGATCCAGCTGTGAGCGACTGGCCCGCCGCCTCTCGCATCGCAGCGCGCGCCCAGCCGCGCGCTAGATCGCGCATGTCGCGGGCCCGCCGCAAGCGGTCGGCTCGGAAAATTGCGAGGCGATGCTCCAGATCCGTATCGCTCCCGCCGAGGCCGCGCTCGACCAGCAGCGCAGCCATCTCGGCGGCTTGCTCCGCAGCACCGAACCCCGCTGCAGACAGCACCATCCGCGCCAGCCGCGGCGGCAGCGGCAGCGCGCGCAGGCGACGCCCCAGGCCGGTTATCCGCCCCTCGGCATCGAGCGCGCCAAGCGCCTCGAGCTCCGCTCGCGCAGCCGACAGAGGTGCTTCCGCGGGTGGGTCGAGCCATTGCAAGCGGCGCGGATCAGTGACGCCCCAGGCAGCGCAATCGAGCAGCAGTCCGGACAGATCAGCGTTACGGATCTCTGGCTCCGTGAACAAAGGAAGGCTGGCCGTTGCCGGCTCGTCCCACAGCCGGTAGCAGACACCGGGTTCGGTCCGGCCTGCCCGCCCACGGCGCTGGTCCACGGAGGCCTGCGACGCGCGTACCGTCACCAGCCGTGTGATGCCGACGCCCGGCTCGTAGCGTGGCACCCTGGCAAGACCACTGTCGATGACGATCCTGACGCCTTCGATCGTCAGCGAGGTCTCGGCGATCGCTGTCGCCAGCACCACCTTGCGGCGCCCACTTTCCGCAGGCGCGATCGCTTCGTCCTGGGCGTGCTTGTCGAGCCCGCCGTGCAGGGCAAAGATCTGGACCGCGGGGTCGTCCAACTGTTCGCCCAGCCGCTCGGCGACACGGCGGATCTCGCGCTGACCCGGCAGGAAGGCGAGCACCGATCCGCGCTCGTCGCGCAACGCTTCGCGGATCACGGCCGCCATCTGCTCCTCGATCCGCTGGGCCGGGTCGCGCCCGACATAGCGCGTCTCGACCGGGAAGGCGCGCCCTTCGCTGTGAATCACGGGCGCATCGCCGAGCAGCTCGGCAACCCGCGCTCCGTCGAGCGTTGCCGACATGACGAGCAGCCGCAGATCATCCCGGAGCGCGCTCTTGGCGTCGAGCACCAGCGCGAGACCGAGATCGGCGTCCAACGACCGCTCGTGAATCTCGTCGAACAGCACGGCCCCGACCTCCTCGAGCGCCGGATCGTCGAGGATCATGCGGGTGAACACCCCCTCGGTGACGACCTCGACGCGGGTGCGCGGTCCGATGCGGGAGCTTAGCCGCGCGCGCAGACCGATCGTTTCGCCGACGGTTTCCCCGAGCGTTTGCGCCATCCGCTCCGCGGCCGCCCGCGCCGCCAGCCGCCGCGGCTCGAGCACGAGGATCTTGCGGCCGCGGAGCCAATCTGCACCCATCAATGCCAGCGGCACGCGCGTCGTCTTACCCGCACCGGGCGGCGCGACCAGCACGGCCGCCGTTCCGCGGCTGAGCGCATCCGCAAGCTCCTGGAGAACGGCGTCGATCGGGAGAGGGGCATCGAAACGCATGGGGCCTGCATCAGCCGCAAGCCTCGGCTGCCGTCAACCTCTCTCGGCTCCATCCAGCGCGTTGATATCGAGGCTGACACGACCGAAACGGCATGCTATTTGGAATTGTTCTAAAGTGGAGTTGCTCGCGCATCTCTCCAAGGAGGCCGGATTGAGGACATTCGCCGAGCTGAGTGAGAAAGAGATCCTTGCCCTCGCCATTTCGCTCGAGGAGGAGCACGGACGCATCTACGACGAGTACGCCCACGCGCTGGCGGACAACTTCCCTGCCTCGGCTAAAGTCTTCAAGGAGATGGCCGCCGAGGAGGACGAGCATCGCCGTTGGCTCATCGACCTTTATCGCCAGAAGTTCGGCGACCACATCCCCCTCATCCGCAGCCAGGACGTGAAGGGCTTCGTCAAGCATCAGCCGATCTGGCTCGTCCGGCCATTGGGGCTCGACAAGGTGCGCGCCCAGGCAGAGGCGATCGAGTACGAGACGCGCCGCTTCTACGAAAAGGCACTGGAGCGCGCCTCGGACGCGTCCGTACGCAAGCTGCTCGGCGACCTCGCGGCTGCCGAACGCAACCACATCTCGCTGGCCCAGCAGCTCGGCGAGGCCCACCTGACGGCCGACGCCAGAGCGCAGGAGGCGGAGGCCCAGAGGCGCATGTTCGTGCTGCAGGTCGTCCAGCCCGGATTGGCCGGGCTGATGGACGGCTCCGTCTCGACGCTTGCGCCTCTGTTTGCCGCAGCCTTCGCCACCCACAACACCTGGGAGACATTCCTGGTCGGCATGGCGGCCTCGGTAGGTGCTGGAATTTCGATGGGCTTTGCCGAAGCGCTTTCCGACGACGGCTCGATGACAGGGCGCGGCCGGCCGTGGATTCGCGGCGTGATTACCGGCCTCATGACCACGCTCGGCGGCGTGGGGCACACGCTGCCTTACCTTATCGCAGACTTCGGGTCCGCGACGGCACTCGCCATAGCGGTGGTGCTCGTGGAGCTTTGGGCCATCGCCTGGATCAGAGCCCGCTACATGGACACGAGGTTTCTCCAGGCGGCGTTCGAGGTTGTCATCGGCGGCCTCATCGTGTTCGCGGCGGGCATTCTCATCGGCAGTGCTTAGCCCGACAGCGCGCCATTATCGTCTTAACGGTAAGAGCGGGCGGGGCCTGATCCCGCCCAAATTCTACAATAATGTCTCGCTATCTGCTTTTTTCGTTAATTATCTTTAACAAATTCCCGTGATTTCTGCTGCTGATTCCGCAACTCTCGCATCATGGATGAGAAGGCGGAAGGTTCTCGTAAACGTTTGTCGGATCGTCAGGGCTCGACTGCCTTTGCCACTCGGCTGAAGCAACTCAGGGTTCTGCGCGGCTATCGCACTGCGCGCGCTTTTGCTCAGGCCCTGCAAATCGACGAGAACCGCTATACGCGCTGGGAACGCGGCGAGGTCGAACCCAGCGTCGCGATGCTGGCCAAGATGGCCGAAGTCCTGAACCTCCCCGTTGATATTCTCGTCAGCGGAGGAGATGTCGCTGTGGGCTTGCCTTCCCCCATGGCGGTGCGGGATTTTGGGCCGCGCGTCGCATCGAGCCACGGCAGGCCCGAACATCCCGGCATGCAGGAGGAAGCCAGCGGCTTCACGTTCGAGCGCACCCCGGAGGAGCTCAGCCAGAAGGTCTTGGCCGCCTCCCGCACATACCTCATGTCGCTGCTCGAGCGGCGGGTTGCCGGCATGAGCCAGAACGAGATCGATTCGCTGATTGCAAAGCTCACGACGGCGCCGGATTCCGATCTGATCCCCTTGGAGACCAAGGAACCGCCGGATAAGCCCTCCAGCAGATAGCGCTTGGATAGCGCTGGCCGGGAGCTGTAGCGTCCCCTGACGCTTCTCGAAAAATCGCCGTCTACGGTCGGCAGCAGACCGGCAAGCCTAACCCTCGCCCGCGGAACCGCATCGGTTGGGCATGCGTTCGGCGTGTGCTAAACAGCACATCCGCGTGAACCAATTCCAGGAGATCAGCCGATGAAGGGTCCCGAGATTTCGCTCAAGCATCTTCAGCGGGCCATCACGATGGAGCTGACCACCGTCAATCAGTATCTTCTGCAAGCGCATCAGCTCGCGAACTGGGGCATCGATCGGTTGTCGGAACGAATGTTCGGAGAGATCGAGGAGGAGCGTGAGCACGCGAACAAATACATCGAGCGCATGCTGTTCCTGGAAGGCGAGCCCAACGTGCGGGACCTCGACGAGATCGTAAAGCCTGAAAGCGTGCGGCAGATCTTCGAAACTCAGTACAAGATGGAGCTCGACGCCCGCGCCTATTACGACAAAGCAGCACGCGAGTGCCAGGATGCAGGCGACAGCGGCACGTTCGAGCTTTTCGTCTCAATCCTGAAAGACGAGGAAAGCCACATCAACTTCCTCGAGGATCAGTTCGATCTGATGAAGCTGATGGGCGATCAACTCTATATCGCCCGGCAGGTCTCGTCCGTCGCCAAGGACGAAGACGACCTCTGAGCGGCTGAGAGGCGCCCCCACGTTACGGGTCAGCACTCTCGTGTGACGGCAGCCGAACGTCCGCACCCCCAACCAAATCCCCGGCGAACCGCAGCGGAGGGGTCACCGCACCCCTCCTGGAGAGCGACGTCCTCCCGGCGTGATCCCGGGGCAAACCTCATCCGGGATGTTAGCAGTCGATAACCATCATTCGCTGATGACACAATTGCGCGCGAAAGATATGCGGATTGGCGATCGTGCACCAAGAGGCTGTCGCTCATGCAATGACACGATCTCGGCCAACCTCGTCCGGACCCATTCAGCCGCGCCCCTCGCGCGGCGCGGACGCGCGCAGGGCGCAAAAGCCACGCTCGACCACCTTGCAGACGGCGCTGCTCTGGTTCGTCGTGAGCGTTGCTGCGCTGGTCGTAGCCGCCACGACGTTCCTCATTATCGCCACGCCTACGGATCTGATCGAAGACCGGATCGCGCAGGAGGTGCACCAGCGGACAGGTCGGAACCTCGTTGTCGCTGGCGGAAGCTCGCTCAGCATCCTCGACGGGCTCGGGATCAAGCTGCACGACGTCTCTCTGGCCTCTCCACCCGACATGGGCGGTGGGCCGATGGCTCGTGTCGCCGAGGTGGACGTCAAAATCCCGTTCTGGCCGCTGATCCGTGGCGAGCTGCGGGTCGATAGACTCGTGCTGCGGCAGCCGGAGCTGTCGCTCCGCGTCGATTCGGACGGCCGCCGGAATTGGAAGTTCAATCGACCTGTCAGGAAAGCCGGCCCGCAGCGGACCGGCGCGGGCGGCGGCACTGTCGGAAGCGCTCTCGCCGGCACCCGGACGCCTCTGCCCCTTGCTAACGTGCTGATCGAAGACGGCATCATCCGTTATGCGAACGAGAAAAGCGACGTGCGCGAGGAGATCAGCGGCCTTGATCTCCAGGTCAGCGCCTCATCGCTGGATAGCCGGCTTGAAGCAACAGGTGACCTCACCATCCGCGACCAGGAGTTCGAGTTTCGAGGCAGCCTGAGCTCCCTGTCGTCGTTGCTGGCGGGGGCGCCGTCCGAATTTGCCATCGATCTCAAGGGGCAGCCGCTGAAGGCAAAGTACGAGGGGACGATCTTGACATCGCCCGCCACGCAGACAGCCGGAACCGTGGCCGTCCAATCGAGCTCGATACGGGCCCTCGCGGACTGGCTCGATAGTTCCGCCTTCGACGAGCACAAGGACGAGCCGCTCGTCGTATCAGGCCGATTGGAGCTGACGCCGGCGGCGGTAACACTCAGCGAGGCCGATGTACGTTTGGGCGATACGACAGTCGATGGCTTGGCCATCCTGGAAAGCCGCTCCGGCACCCGCCCTCGCCTCAGTGCCGACCTGCACGTCAGCCAGCTCGACCTCGGCTATTGGCTGACACCGACGGGAAAGGCCGCGAGCTCTAGAGTCGATGGAGGCGGAAACTCCGGCATCGGCGATGAAAGCGAGCCGCAGAGTATCGACGACCTGCTGCGGGGAACGCAGACCGATGGGACACAGGTGCGCGGCTTCATTGCCCGTCACGGCTGGAGCGATGTTCCGTTCGATTACGAAAAGCTGGGCGCAATCGATGCCGATTTGAAACTGCTGGTCGACCAGGTCACGTACCGGAAAGTCAAGGCCGGGACGGCGCGCATTACCGCGAGGCTGGCCGACCGCCGATTGGATGCAAGCATCAATGAAATGGAGCTCTACGACGGCACGGGGCGCGGAACCGTTCAACTCGATGCGACCGGATCCGTCCCCACCATTCAGGCAGAGCTGCAGATCGATAACGTCTCCGCGTTCGATTTGCTGAGGGATGCCGCCGAATTCGACTGGGTCGACGGCAAGGGCCGGATCTCGATCGCGATCACGGGACAAGGCCAAACCGAACGGGAAGTCGTCGAAACCCTGAATGGAAAGGCCGAGTTTGCCTTTCGCAACGGCGCGCTCGTCGGTGTGAATATTCCAGGCATAATCGAGTCCCTTCAGCGGGGCCGTATTCCCCGGCTCGAGCGCAATATGGCAGAGCGGACGAAATTCAGTGCGCTTGACGCCACGTTCAGCATTGAAAACGGAACCGCGCAAAACCGCGATCTGCGTCTGGAGAGTGAGCTCATCCACGTCAGCGGGGCAGGAAAAGCAAACCTGCCCGATCGAACGCTCGATTATACCGTGCGCCCGAAGCTCCTGAGCGGTCGTAAAGCCAATGGGGGGGAGTCTTCTTCCGGCCTCGAGTTGCCGATCCGGATCACAGGGTCCTGGGATCACCCGACCTATGCCGCCGAAATCGACTCCGTGCTGAAGAATCCGGATGATGTCGTCGAAGCCTTCAAGGAGATCGGAAAGCAGCTCAAGGGCAAGAACTTGAGCGAAGCGCTGGACAGCCTGCTCGGTGGAAATGATGGCGATGACGGCCGCAAGAAACCGAAGGCCCGCGAGCTGCTGCGGCAGTTTCTAAAGCCGTGAGGGAAATTGAGGACAGCTTTGCGCGCGAGCCGAACCAAGCTGACCAGTTTGGATTGCTGTCCACACAAGCGGGCCGCGGTTCAGCCGCGGCCCGGATTTGTAGTGCCCAGTCGAGAAACCGAACTATTGGAAGGCGGACAGCTTGCCGAAGTGCTCCGCCAGCAGGTAATAGACCGTCACCCTGTTTTTCGCCCGGGCCCCCTTCATCCTCTCGCCGACGGCCGAGATGGCCTTGTCGAGCTCGGCATCGTCGAGAGTGAGGCCTAGCTTCTTCTTGAGGAAGTTCTCGCGGACACGCGCCAGCTCTTCCTTGTCGCTGAACGAGACCAGGGATGAATCCCTCTTCTGCAGAGCAATTCCGCAATAGCGGACGATGCCGG
>DASVDU010000185.1:0-4498 GCA_036380915.1 Hyphomicrobiaceae bacterium
GGTGAACGCGATCGCGCCAGGGCGGCGCTCGCGGACGCGCGATGCCGTGGGCGCGATCCGGCACGTATTTCTCGAGGCGGACCAGGACGGACCGGCGGTGCTCGCCGCGATTGCCGCGCGGCGGGACCTGCCGCCGCCGTCATACGTGCTGCACTCATCGCCGAACCGAGTACACGTCTTCTGGCGGGTTCATGGGTTCGATCCGGCGTGCGTCGAGGCGTTGCAGAAGCGACTCGCGAACGAGCTCGGCACCGACACGGCCGCGACCCCGGCGACGCAGACGACGCGGCTGGCCGGGTTCAGGAATCACAAGTACGCGGCGCCGCACCTGGTGACGATCGAGTACTTGGATACCGAAGCGGTGCATGCGCCAGCCGCCTTCCCCCGTGTGGAGCTGAGGGCGGTCCCGCACGTGCGTCCTCTCACGCCGGCTGAACGCCGCGCGGCCAGCCGGCTGGACCCCGTAGAGCGCGCCCGGCGCTACCTGGCGAAGGTCCCGCCGGCAATCGCCGGGCAGCACGGCGACCTGCACACGTTTCGCGTGTGCTGTCGACTCGTTCGGGGCTTTGCGCTTGACGATCAAAATGCGCTCGCGGTCCTCCTGGAATGGAACGCTGGCTGTGTTCCACCATGGTCCGAGCGTGAGCTGCGCGACAAACTGCAGCGAGCCCAGAGGTACGGACGCGAGACGCGAAGTGGGGCGATATCGCACTCCCACACGCCGCCAGGACTACCGCCAAGACTGTAGGTCCCGAACCATTCGAATGGGTCGGCGCTCTTGGGGGTAGCATAGTGCGCGTAAGTCGTTGATAACCTTTGACTTATGTTGAGCTGGCCAAGATCAGGAAGAACCTCATCAGTGGTCGCCCTGGACCCGAGTCATCCAAGTTGAGTCCAACGCGCTGGGCAAGCTCATGCTATCCTTGAGCCACCTCAGCCGTTGTTGCGCTGGATCGGAGGCGGTGCGTGTGCGTCCCTTTTTGGGGAACGCCGTACCGGCGAATCCAATGATGACACGACGGGTAGTTCAAGCCGTCCTTTGCGCGTGTGCGCTCGTCCTCCTCCAATCGCCCACTATCGTAGCGTCAGCGGAGTACGTTCTAGTTCAGAGGGTTATCGGCGATCAGGCTGTGATTATCAGATCAAACGGCGCTATCTACCTAATCGAGAAAGGCATTGGATGCCTCTCTCTATCGAGGTACGAGGGTCGAAGAGTAATCATCGATTCGCCAGGACTATTCCTGGGCGTCGGGTCCAGGTTGGTTCTTTCCGATGCCGGTCAGGAGTGTCGAATCTGGAACGCCAAGCCGATCGATTCACAGCGTTGGGTTCCGCCACCTCAGCCCAACGCATGGCCACTTGGCGATACTGACACTCAAGAGGAGTTCTCATTCTACGACGCACTGGGCCGAGCAACCGCGTATCTTGACTTCTCCGATGGACTTGTATTCTATCTCTGGACAGGCGAGCCCGTCGCGTATCTGGACGGCGACAGCATCTATGGCTTCAATGGCAAGCACCTGGGGTGGTACCACAACGGCTTGGTCTATGACGAAGATGGGAATGTCGTTTGCGCGCCAGCGGCCGCCTTTCGGGAACCGCCAAATCCTGGGCCCATTAGATCGCTAAAGCAACTGAAGCCGCTCAAGGGACTCAAGGAATTGAAGCCTCTCAAGCCGCTGTTTGGGCGTGCATGGTCACGGTTGCCGGCAAGAGTCTTCTTCTTGATGGGTGTCAATTGATTGTGTTTCGCGTATCAGGTTGTACTGCAAGGGAACTTGCCGTCGAACTAGTGTTCAGGCGATTACGAAAAGAATGTCTTTCGAACTGGTCGCCTGCTCCCGAGGCTCCCTTGTTGCGGGCTCCGCCTCGGACCCGAGCCACGACCTGCGCATTCAGCATCTTACATGCTCGACGAGGGTCGGAGGCGGAGCCTCGTCATGAAGAACAAGTCGGAGACTCTCTTCGAAGCGTATTTGCGCGCCAACGGCTACTTTGATTTCGACTACGAGAAGGAGATTCAGGGTTCCGCCCAGCGGCCGGACTATACCCTTCGGTTCAACGGCGCCGAGATCCTGTTTGAGGTCAAGGAATTCCAAGCAACACCCGGCGATTTCACGCCCGGGTTCGACTATTTCGATCCGTATCGGCCGCTCCGCGAAAAGATTGACGCGGCAAGGCAGAAGTTCAAGCGACTAAAGACCTACTGCTGTTGTCTGGTTCTTTACGATGTCAACAAGCCTCTCGTGCTAATGGATTGGCAACACATCTACGGCGCGATGCTTGGGAACGTGGGCTTTTCATTGCCTCTTGACATTCCGGGATGCCCGAAATCGCCCAATCGCTCGATTCTGAGCATCTTTATGGGCGAAGGCAAGATGACCAGGTGGTTGAAGGGAGTAATCGTCGGACCACAGAACCGGACCATCAGCGCGATTCTGGTGCTAGCAGCCCGTGGTGAAACGTTGATTTAGGGATCGACACGATCGATCCCGCGTACTACACTGTCGCCGATGGCGATGGGCAAACGAAAGCGGCACGCGAAGCAAGTGTCGATGTGGGTTGCCACGCAGGACCTGCCGCGCAGTGCCGCCCACCCGTTCTACGCGCGACTGAATCAGATTCTGGACCAGCACGACTTCGACGGCTTCGTGGAAGGGTTGTGCGAGCGGTTCTACGCGGAGGAGGGCCGACCGGGCCTGCCGCCGGGCCGCTACTTTCGCTTGCTGCTGATCGGGTATTTCGAAGGTCTGGACGCCGAGCGCGCCATTGCGTGGCGTGCCGCCGATTCCTTTGCGCTGCGCGAGTTTCTCGGCCTGGTGTTGCCCGACGGGCCGCCGGATCACTCGACGATTTCGCGTACCCGGCGCTTGATCGATCTGGAGACGCACGAAGCCGTCTTCACCTGGATGCTGCAGCGCCTCGCCGACGCGGGCCTGGTGAAGGGCAAGACCGTCGGCATCGATGCCACGACGCTCGAAGCCAATGCGGCGCTGCGCAGCATCGTGCGGCGCGATACGGGCGAGAGCTATCAGGACTTCCTGATCAGACTCGCGCAGGCCTCGGGCATCGACACGCCCACGCGGGCCGACCTCGCGCGGATCGATCGGACGCGCAAGAAGAAGGGCTCGAACGACGATTGGACGCATCCCCACGATCCCGACGCCAAGATCACGAAGATGAAAGACGGACGCACGCACTTGGCGCACAAGGCCGAGCATGCGGTCGATCTCGAAACCGGCGCGATCGTCGGCGTCACGGTGCAAGATGCCGACGACGGGGATACGACGACGTGCGTCGAGACACTGATTGAGGCGGCGCAGCAGGTCGAGACCGTCCGGCCGGATGGCGAGGGGATCGAAGAGATCGTCGGCGACAAGGGCTATCACAGCAATCAGTGCCTCGTGGATCTCGAAGCCGTGGGCGTCCGCAGTTATATCTCCGAGCCCGATCGCGGCCGACGGAACTGGAAAAAGAATCCCAAGGCCCGTGACGCGGTGTACCGCAACCGTCGCCGGATTCGCGGTCCGCGCGGCCTGCGCCTGCTGCGGCTTCGCGGCGAGCGCCTCGAACGCCCCTTCGCCCATCTGTATGAGACAGGCGGTCTTCGTCGCATCTATCTCCGGGGCCACACCAACATTCGCAAGCGACTGCTGATTCACGCCGGCGGCTTCAATCTCGGCCTGCTCATGCGGCAGCTCATCGGCGTCGGCACGCCTCGAGGGCTGCAGGGACGCGTCGCCGCGGTGCTGGTGGCGCTTTTGACGCTGATTCGGACGCGCTGGGACGCGATCACGTCTCATCGGGCGCCGGTACGGCGCTTTTCACGACTCGAACCTCTGTCGATCGTGTGCGCGCCCGTCGCGCAGATCGGCGAGCGCAAACTGGCTTTCACCACGGGCTGCTAGCTGCCCGCCAACGCCACTCTGGCCTCGCCGCTCGACGAGTGACTCGACACGCTTCGATCATCTACGGCAGGACTCTCTTTCTTGGCTGGCCAATGCCCTGTCGGCCACTACCGCCCCGACATCCAGATGTGTGGGTCGATGGGTCGCGACGTGGCGGCTCGAAGTCAGGATCACGGACTGATAGGGCGACCGCTCGCAAGAGGTTCGATCCCGTCCAGACGGCCCTCAGGCACCGCGGCAGCCGCGATTCTGTGTCGAAGCCAGGCCGATTCCGGCGAGCATTCTTCGGCGTTACTTTTCTGCCCGCCGCGGCGTTCATTTAGGTACATAGACGGCTCCGCCCGTCGCCACGCGCCCGCCCCTCGGGCCGGTGCGTCCCACCTCGTTCCGCGCATCCTCCGGATTCGCCGGAACTTCACTCGCGCCGTCGATCCCCGATCCGCGGCGTACCCCAGGAGGACCTATGTCCAAGAAGAACGCAGAGGTCGTGTCTGTCCGGATCCTCCCGAATACCACGGGCAATCCCCCCGGGAAGCTCGCGGACGCGGAGGTGATCTTCGAAGCCGATGCCGGCCCGCTCAGCGGGATGA
>DASVDU010000186.1:0-9130 GCA_036380915.1 Hyphomicrobiaceae bacterium
TCGGCGTGCTTGGGGTCTTGTATGCCTTGAGCATTGGCAGCTTCACCCTGTTTCTGCTGAGTTTTCTTTTCTTGTTTTTCATGTCCGGCGTCGGCAATGCATCGACGTTCCAGATGATTCCCGTCATCATGCGGCTGGAAATGGACAGGCTGATGCCGGGCGCAACGGCAGATGAGCGTCAGCGGCAGGCGGAGAAGGAAGCCGCTGCGATCATCGGCTTTACATCGGCGATCGCGGCGTTCGGCGCGTTTTTCATTCCGAGCGCGTATGGCGTTTCTCTTGCGCTGACCGGGGGAGCGCAGGCTGCTCTCTGGGGCTTTCTGATCTACTATATTTCCTGCATCGCGCTTACTTGGGGTCAGTATGTCCGTCCCGGCGGCTTGCTGTTCGAGATTGAACGACGCCAGCAGCGGCAGGCGGCGTAACGGAGGAGGCGCCTTCGCAAGAGCGCGGCGCACTCAACCTCAGGCCTGCTTGTTGTCACTCGGGTAAAGCTCGGGCTCATCGATGAGCGGATTCGGGCGGGCGAGTGCGGTCAGAGCTGTCAGATCGTCAATCCGCACCCGGCGGCCATTCACTTTGACCCCATGCCGTGCAAGCTCTGCAAAATTGCGGGACAGGTTTTCCGGCCGCATGCCGAGCTGAGAGGCGAGCGAGCGCTTTTCCATCGGAATCGTGAAGATGCCCCTTCCACCCGCCTCGTTATGGGCTTTGAGAATCCAACTTGCCAACCGCTCCAGGCTCGGCCGCAGCCGCATGTTTTTCAGATCCTTCACGATGGCGCGATAGCGCACGGCCAGCTCGCGCAGTGCGGCGCGCGCAAATGCGGGATCCTCCTCGAACACCTCGCGCGCGGCATCGGCCGGGATCAAGGCGATCAGGGATGGCGTGAGCGTGCGAGCGGATTTCAGGTGTGGCTGATCGAGGACGACCGCGGCCAGGATGAACGCTGCTGGCGCTCGAATGATCGATAGCGTCGTTTCCCGGTCACCATGCCGTGCGAACTGCTCCACGGCTCCTTCGAGAATGACGTGCAGGAAGTCCGGCCTGTCGCCTTCGTAGACCAGATCGACGCGATCGGGAAAGCGCTGCAGGTAGCCTGCAGCGACCAGCTTCTCGAAACTCGCATGATCCATGTCCCGAAACAGCGGGAGTCGACGGATGTTTTCAGCGTCGCTTGCTCGCACCGCAATTCCTCTTCGATCCCTGTCGTGTCCTTGCTTGACAATTGATCATAATCAATCATTCAATTGATCATAGCAAATGCAGTTTTGTTTTTGATCACGCGTTGTTGATGTCGGCGCAATGAATCGCCGATCCTTCTCCGCTATCTTGACCTGAATCAAGTTGCCCTGCACTGCAATAGGGCAAAGGTCGGTCGCGATTGCCGATGCGCCGACCAGCTCGGGGACGACGAATGACCGCCCATCCAACCGCCCTACCGGGAGACCAGAACCGCGCTCTTTGGCTCTCGACGGCGGCCTTCACCGCCTGTTTCGCCGTATGGACCATATTCTCGATCATCGGTGTACAAATAAAGAGCGACCTCGATCTGAACGAGACTCAGTTCGGGCTGCTCGTCGGTACGCCCATTCTCATGGGCAGCCTCATTCGCCTGTTGCTCGGGGTGTGGACTGAGCAGTATGGCGGACGCGTGGTTTACACCGCCGTCATGCTGTCTGCGGCGGTCGCGACCTGGTTGCTGACCTTTGCCTATGATTACCCGACATTCCTGCTGGCGGCGCTCGGCGTCGGCATCGCTGGCGGGTCGTTCGCAGTCGGCGTCGCTTACGTCGCCAAATGGTATCCTGAGCAGAAACAAGGTACGGCGCTCGGTGTTTTTGGTGCCGGCAATGTTGGCGCGGCCGTAACGAAATTCGTGGCACCCTTCGTCATGGTCGCTTATGGCTGGCAGGCCGTCGCCAACATCTGGGCGATCGCCCTGGCCATCGTCGGCATTCTCTTCTGGGTCTTCGCCAAGGATGAGCCGCAGCTCGAGGCGCGGCGCAAAGCCGGCGTCAAGCCCGAGCCGATGCTCAGCCTCATCGCGCCACTCAAAAACCTGCAGGTCTGGCGGTTTTCGCTCTACTATTTCTTCGTCTTCGGCGCGTTCGTTGCGCTAGCACTTTGGCTCCCGCGGTATCTGATCGGCGTCTATGGCCTCGACATCGCCACCGCCGGCATGATTGGCGCCTTCTACTCCGTCCCTGCTTCGATATTCCGCATCTACGGCGGCCATCTGTCCGACAAGTACGGGGCGCGCCGCGTCATGTACTGGACCTTCGGCGTGTCCGTCGCTTGCACATTTCTGCTGTCGTATCCGCCGACGGAGTACGTGGTCAGCAGCATGCGCGGGCCGATTACCTTCCGCCTCGAAACCGGCCTCTTCGCCTTCACCGTATTGATTTTCGTGCTCGGCTTTTTCATGAGCCTCGGAAAGGCGGCCGTCTACAAGCACATTCCCGTCTATTATCCCAATCATGTGGGCCCGGTCGGCGGTGTCGTCGGCCTTGTCGGCGGACTTGGCGGGTTCGTCCTGCCGATCGCGTTCGGGCTGCTCAACGACCTGACGGGGCTCTGGCAGAGCTGCTTCATGCTGCTGTTCGCCATCGTCACCGTGGCGCTCGTATGGATGCACGTGTCGATCCGCATCATGGAGCGCGGGGTGCTCGAGCCGGAGCTCAAGAAGCTTCCCGAGCTGCCGGAAATGCAGGAGATCCACGAGCCGCGGCATGCCGGCGTGCTGGGGCCGCATCTGATAGAGGACTGGCGACCGGAGGACGAGGAGTTCTGGAAGACGAAGGGGCGGGCCATTGCGCGCCGGAACCTGATTATCTCGATCCCATCGCTGCTGCTGTCGTTCGCGGTGTGGATGGTGTGGTCCGTGGTCGTCGCCAAGCTGCCGGCCGTCGGCTTCACCTACACCACCGACCAGCTCTTCTGGCTGGCAGCGTTGCCCGGCCTCTCGGGCGCAACGCTGCGCATCTTCTATTCCTTCATGGTGCCGATCTTTGGCGGCCGGCTGTGGACGACGCTCGCCACCTGGTCGCTGCTGATCCCGGCGGTCGGGATCGGGCTGGCAGTCCAAAACCCGAATACACCGTACTGGGTGCTTCTGCTGCTGGCGCTGACGTGCGGATTCGGCGGCGGCAATTTCGCTTCCTCAATGGCCAATATCTCCTTCTTCTTTCCGAAATCGGAGAAGGGGAATGCCCTTGCCCTCAATGCCGGGCTCGGCAACCTGGGCGTGAGCGTAGTGCAGTTTCTGGTGCCGATAGCCATTACGGCCGGGGTGTTCGGCTGGCTGGGTGGCGATCCTGTCATCGTCAAGGAAGGCGGGCGCGAGGTTCCGCTCTGGCTGCAGAACGCGGGCTATATATGGGTGCCTTTCATCGTCGCCTCCGCATTCGCGGCCTGGTTCGGGATGAATGACCTGGCTACGGCACGCGCGTCGTTCGCCGAGCAGTCGGTGATCTTCCAGCGCAAGCAGAACTGGATCATGTGCTGGCTCTATACCGGCACGTTCGGCTCCTTCATCGGCTTTTCGGCTGGCTTCCCGCTGCTTGCCAAAACCCAGTTTCCCAATATCGACGTGCTGCCTTACGTCTTCCTCGGTCCGCTGATTGGCTCGCTCTCGCGTGTCTTGTCGGGCTGGCTCGCTGACAAGTATGGCGGCGGCCGCGTCACCTTCTGGGTGTTCATCGCGATGTCGATTGGCGTGCTCGGCGTCCTTTATTCCCTGAACGCGGGCAGCTTTGTTGGCTTTTTCGCCATGTTCCTCTTCCTGTTCTTTGCGACCGGCGTCGGCAATGCCTCGACGTTCCAGATGATCCCGGCCATCATGCGCAAGGAAATGGACCGGCTGATGCCCGAGGCAACGGTGGCAGAACGTCTGCGCCAGGCAGAGAAGGAAAGCGCTGCTATCATCGGCTTCACGTCCGCAATCGCAGCTTACGGTGCCTTCTTCATTCCGAAGGGCTACGGCACCTCGATTGCCTTGACAGGTGGTCCGCAGGCGGCGCTCGTCGTATTCCTGATCTATTATGTCACCTGCATCGCCCTCACGTGGGCCGTTTATACGCGCCCCGGGGGCCTGCTGTACGACGTGGAGCGAGGCGGCGGCATCAAATCGAAAACGGCGGCTGCCCGTGCGGCCCCTTGAACCCCGGAGGACACGGATGAGCCATTTTCTCGATCGACTGACGTTCTTCAAAAGGCCGCAGGAAACCTTTTCCGGTGGCCACGGGATCACCACGCGCGAAGATCGTTCCTGGGAAGACGGCTACCGGAAGCGCTGGCAGCACGACAAAATTGTCCGCTCGACGCACGGCGTGAATTGCACGGGTTCGTGCTCGTGGAAAATCTACGTCAAAGGCGGGATCGTCACCTGGGAGACGCAGCAAACGGACTACCCGCGCACGCGGCCGGACCTGCCCAACCACGAGCCGCGCGGGTGCTCCCGCGGCGCGTCCTATAGCTGGTATCTCTACTCCGGCAACCGAGTGAAATATCCTCTGGTGCGCTCGCGGCTGATGCGGCTGTGGCGGGAGGCGCGCAAGACGCTGACGCCCGTCGCGGCCTGGGCATCCGTCGTCGAGGATGCCGAAAAGCGTGCCTCATACGTGAAAAAGCGCGGCCTTGGCGGATTCGTTCGCGCAACCTGGGATGAGGTGACGGAGATCATCGGGGCGGCGAACGCCTATACAGTGCGCAAATATGGCCCCGACCGCATTTTCGGCTTTTCGCCCATTCCGGCGATGTCGATGGTCTCGTATGCCGCGGGGTCGCGCTATCTATCGCTGCTCGGCGGCGTGTGCATGTCCTTTTACGACTGGTACTGCGATCTCCCTCCATCGAGCCCGCAGACCTGGGGCGAGCAGACGGACGTGCCCGAGTCGGCCGACTGGTACAACTCCGGCTTCCTCATCCTTTGGGGCTCGAACGTACCGCAGACTCGCACGCCCGATGCGCATTTCTATACGGAAGCGCGCTATCGCGGTGCCAAAAGCGTCGTCATTTGCCCGGATTATTCGGAGGCCTCGAAATTCGCCGACATGTGGCTATCGGTGAAGCAGGGCACGGATGCCGCGCTCGCCATGGCGATGGGCCACGTCATCCTGCGCGAGTTCCACGTCGACCGGCAAGTGCCCTACTTCGAGGACTACGCCCGGCGGTACACGGATATGCCGATGCTGGTCCGGCTTGTGAAGCAGGGCGACAATCTGGTGCCGGAGCGGATGATCCGCGCCTCCGATTTCGACGATGCCATGGGCGAGACCAACAATCCCGAATGGAAGACGGTCGCCTACGACGAGAACTCGGGCGAAATCGTCGTGCCTCGGGGGTCGATTGGCTTCCGCTGGGGCGACAAGGGCAAGTGGAATCTGGAGGAGAAGGACGCAAAGGGCAATCCCATCAAGCTCAGGCTTTCGCTGGCGCCCATCAAGGATGACATCGCGGCTGTCGCGTTCCCGTACTTCGGCAACCGCGAGCATGACCACTTCACAGGCACCGACCATCCAAGCATTCTGCCGCGCAACGTGCCCGTGAAGCGGCTGAAGCTGAAGGACGGCGAAGCGCTCGTTGCTTCCGTCTACGATCTGTTTATCGCCAACTACGCCGTAGACCGAGGGTTCGGCGGCAGGCACATGGCGAAATCCTACGACGCCGAGGAGCCCTATACGCCGGCGTGGGCGGAGAAGATCACGGGCGTGCCGCGCGACAAGATCATCCACGTCGCGCGCGAGTTCGCCCGCAATGCCGAGAAGACCAATGGCCGCTCGATGGTGATCATCGGCGCTGGCATGAACCACTGGTACAACTCGGACATGAATTACCGCGGCGTCATCAATATGCTGGTGATGTGCGGCTGCGTCGGCCAGTCGGGTGGCGGCTGGTCCCACTACGTCGGCCAGGAGAAATTGCGGCCGCAATCGGGTTGGCTGCCGCTCGCCTTCGCTCTCGACTGGGCGCGGCCGCCGCGCCAGCAGAACTCGACGTCGGCTTTTTATGCGCATACCGACCAGTGGCGCTATGAGACGCTTGACGTATCCGACGTCCTGTCGCCGACGGCGCCCGCGGGCCCGTGGGACGGCGCGCTCATCGACTACAATGTGCGTGCGGAGCGGATGGGCTGGCTGCCGTCAGCGCCGCAACTCCAGGCCAATCCGCTCGACATTGCCAAGAAGGCAGCGGCCGCAGGCAAGGAGCCGAAGGACTATGTGGCTGCGGCCCTGAAGTCCGGTGAGCTCAAGTTGAGCTGCGAGGATCCGGACAATCCGATCAACTGGCCGCGCAACATGTTCATTTGGCGCTCCAATCTGCTCGGTTCCTCGGGCAAGGGACACGAATATTTCCTCAAGCATCTGCTCGGCACCAATCATGGCGTGTTGGGCAAAGATCTCGGGGAGACGGGCGCCCAGAAACCCAAGGAGGTCGTGTGGCGCGAAGAGGCGCCGCAGGGCAAGCTGGATTTGCTGGTGACGCTCGACTTCCGCATGTCGACCACGTGCGTCTACTCCGACATCGTCCTGCCGACAGCCACTTGGTACGAGAAGAACGACCTCAACACCTCCGACATGCACCCGTTCATCCATCCGCTGACCAATGCGGTCGATCCGGTGTGGGAGGCGAAGAGCGACTGGGAAATCTACAAGGCCATCGCACGCAAGTTCTCCGAGATTGCGCCAGAAGTGCTGGGCCTCGAAAAGGACGTCGTCCTCACCCCAATCCAGCACGACACACCGCTGGAGATCGCGCAGGCTGTCGACGTCAAGGACTGGAAGCGCGGCGAGTGCGAGCCGATCCCGGGCAAAACCATGCCGGCGGTGACCGTCGTCGAACGTGACTACCCGAACATCTACAAGCAATTTACGGCGCTCGGGCCGCTGATGGAGAACATCGGCAATGGCGGCAAGGGCATGAGCTGGAAGACGGAGCACGAGGTCGAGCTCCTGAAACAGCTCAACGGCGTCGTCCATGAGGAGGGGCCGAGCAAAGGGCTGGCGCGTATCGACACCGATATGGACGCCGCCGAAGTGATCCTCGCGCTGGCGCCGGAGACCAATGGCGAGGTGGCGGTAAAAGCGTGGGCGTCGCTCTCCAACACCACGGGCCGCGAGCACACACACCTGGCTCTGCCGAAGGAGGACGAGAAGATCCGCTTCCGAGATATCGTCGCTCAGCCACGAAAAATCATCTCATCGCCGATCTGGTCGGGTCTGGAAAGCGAGAAGGTCTGCTACAACGCCGGCTACACCAACGTGCACGAGCTGATTCCATGGCGCACGCTGTCCGGGCGCCAGCAGCTCTATCAGGATCACCTCTGGATGCGTGCGTTCGGCGAGGCATTTTGCGTCTACCGGCCGCCGATCGACACGCGCACCGTGAAGCCGGTGATCGACACTCGGCCGAATGGCGAAAGACAAGTCATTCTGAATTTCATTACGCCGCATCAGAAGTGGGGCATTCATTCCACCTATACGGATAACCTGCTGATGCTCACGTTGAGCCGCGGCGGGCCGATCGTGTGGATCAGCGAGAAGGATGCGGCGAAGGCCGGTATCGTCGATAACGATTGGATCGAGGCCTACAACAGCAATGGTGCGCTGGTCGCCCGCGCCGTCGTCTCGCAGCGCGTGAAGGAAGGCATGTGCCTGATGTATCACGCGCAGGAGAAAATCGTGAATGTGCCGGGCTCGGAGATTACCGGCCAGCGCGGCGGCATTCACAACTCGGTCACGCGCGCCGTGCTGAAGCCGACGCACATGATCGGTGGCTATGCGCAGCTGTCGTACGGCTTCAACTATTACGGCACGATCGGCACCAATCGCGACGAGTTCGTCATCGTCCGCAAAATGCGCAACATCGACTGGCTCGACGAACCTGCTGCCGCTCGCCCGGAGGCCGCGGAATGAACCAGCTTGCGCGCCAAGTTCGTCGCCCCCGGGCTTGTCCCCGGGATCCAACTACCCGAGATCGCCTAGCGGTGGCCAGGTCTCGTCAGCTTCAATTGAAGGGATTCGCTGCTCGGTGGATCGCGGGCACAAGGCCCGCGATGACACGGTAGAGCAATTTGAGAAGGCAATGCTCATGAAAATCCGCGCACAAATCGCGATGGTGCTGAACCTCGACAAGTGCATCGGCTGCCATACCTGCTCTGTCACTTGCAAGAACGTCTGGACCAGCCGCGAAGGCATGGAATACGCGTGGTTCAATAATGTCGAGACGAAACCCGGCATCGGCTTTCCGAAGGACTGGGAAAACCAGAACCGCTGGAATGGTGGCTGGGTGCGCAAGGCAAATGGAAAGATTGAGCCGAAAATCGGCGGCAAATGGCGCGTGCTGGCCAATATTTTCGCCAACCCCGATCTGCCGGAGATCGACGACTATTACGAGCCCTTCACGTTCGACTACGAGCACCTGCAGAACGCACCAGAGCTCAAGGCATTTCCGACGGCGCGTCCGCGCTCGCTGATCACCGGCGAGCGAATGGAGAAGATCGAGTGGGGGCCGAACTGGGAGGAAATCCTCGGGGGTGAATTCTCGAAGCGATCGAAGGATTACAATTTCGAGAACGTACAGAAGGAGATCTACGGGCAGTTCGAAAATACCTTCATGATGTATCTGCCCAGGCTTTGCGAGCACTGCCTCAACCCGACCTGCGTCGCGGCTTGCCCGTCGGGCGCCATCTACAAGCGCGAGGAGGACGGCATCGTCCTCATCGACCAGGAGAAATGCCGGGGCTGGCGCATGTGCGTTTCTGGCTGCCCGTATAAGAAGATCTATTACAACTGGTCCTCCGGAAAGTCGGAAAAGTGCACGTTCTGCTTCCCGCGCATCGAAGCGGGCCAGCCGACGGTTTGCTCGGAAACCTGCGTTGGCCGCATCCGCTATCTGGGCGTGGTGCTCTACAACGCGGATGGCATCGAGGCAGCGGCGAGCGTGAAGGATGAGAAGGATCTCTACGAGGCTCAGCTCGGTCTTTTCCTCAACCCGAACGATCCCCAGGTCGTCGCCCAGGCCCGCAGGGATGGCGTTCCGGAGTCCTGGCTGGAAGCGGCGAAAAAGTCCCCGATCTGGAAAATGGCCAGGGAATGGCGGGTGGCATTTCCGCTGCACCCGGAATACC
>DASVDU010000187.1:0-16384 GCA_036380915.1 Hyphomicrobiaceae bacterium
ATGTAATCGGGCGAGGTCCCCCGTTCCGTCGCGTGCTGGAGGCCCTGTTGCATGGCCCAGAGCTTGCCTGTCCAGCCCGGCGGAAGCGGTCCACCGCTGAGCACAACTGTTCTTCGGGAGGCTTTGCAGTCTTCGGCAGCAGCCTGAGCTGCAGCCGCGGTTCCGTCGGTGCTCTGATCGTCGACCACGATGAGCGACAATGGGCCCTTGTAGGTTTGCGCAATAACGGCGGTCACGGCCCTTCCGACCGTCTCGTGCTCGTTGCGGGCCGGCATGATCGCGGCGACCGCTGGGGGAGGCCCCTCATTATCGTGTGGTAAGCCTCGTGCCCCAGCAATCGCCTCATCCGTGACGTTCGAGCGCCAGAACCCGCCACGGCCGAGCAGAAGATAAATCCAGGCGACGAGCGCCACGCTGGCGACAACGAAGCCGATCATCTGAGCTGCCCATTCGCTGCGAACCAGGACACGGCATCCGCAAGCGCCTCGGAATAGAGCCTCGACGTGTAGCCGAGCTCGGAGCGCGCCTTTGCGTCGCTGTAGAACATGTGCTGGCGCGAAAGGCGCAGCCCCTCCCGCGTGATCAACGGCTCGCGTCCCGTAATGCGAGCCCACGCCTCGGAAGCGACTGCAGCGGGGTAGACCGCAGCGTGCGGGATTTTGATCCTGGGCGGCCGCCGCCCGCTCAGCTTCGCGATTGTGCCGAGGATTTCGGAAAGCGGGACGTTGTCGCCACCAAGGATGTAGCGCTCCCCGACCCGGCCCTTGCGAAGCGCGAGCACATGGCCTTCGGCGACGTCGTCGACGTGAGCGACATTGAGGCCTGTCTCGACGAATCCCGGCATGCGGCCGCGCGCGGCTTCGAGCACCAGTCGGCCGGTCGGCGTCGGCCTGACGTCGCCTGGTCCGACCGGCGTGCTCGGATTGACGATGACCGCCGGCAAACGGCGTTCCGCCACCATGCGCTCGACCAGCCGCTCGGCGATGATCTTGCTGCGCTTGTACGGCCCCATCTCCTGGCTGGGTTCTGCCTTGCGGCTCTCGTCGGCAGGCGTACCATCCGGAGCGGGCGCGATCGTCGCGACGCTGCTGGTGTAGACGATGCGCTCGACCCCGGCTTCGAGCGCTGCCTCCATGACGATGCGCGTGCCCTCGACGTTGGTGCGCGCGATGACCTCGGGATCCCGTGCCCACAGGCGATAATCCGCGGCCGAGTGCACCAGAAACCGCACGCCCTCGAGCGCCCTGGCGACAGTTGCCGGATCGAGGATATCGCCCTGCCGCTCCGTAACGGCGTAGCCGGCCAGATTGGCACGATTGCTGGCTGGCCGGACCAAGGCGTGGACGTCGTAGCCGGCCCTGAGGAGTGCACGGACGATCGCGCCACCGACGAGGCCCGTTGCGCCCGTTACGAGCACGTTTCCAAGCTCGCTTTCGGGCTTGCCCGGTGCCTCGGTCTTCGATGTCGCGGGGGAAGGGGCCTCTACCATCATGACGCCTCACCGGGGCGGGCCGCCGTCATGCCCGGGATGCTGCCGCGACGAGCAGCGGCGCTCCGGCAGCCGCCTTGTCTTGGCTGTGAGCCCTGCCCAGCGCTGCCATGACCGTGCGCACGATCCCCGGCGCATTCAGCCCCGCTTTCGCGTACATCGCTTCCGGTTTGTCCTGGTCGATGAAGCAATCGGGGAGGACCATCGTCCGCACCTTGAGGCCGTCGTCGAGCATTCCGGCCAAGGCCAAGAATTGCAGCACATGGGAGCCGAACCCGCCGATCGCGCCCTCTTCGATCGTCACCAGCACCTCGTGCTCGCGCGCGAGCCGGCGGATCAAGTCCGTGTCCAACGGTTTCGCGAAACGGGCGTCAGCCACGGTCGTCGACAGCCCCTGGCTCTGGAGCTCGTCGGCAGCGCGCTGGCATTCCTGAAGGCGGGCTCCGTAAGAGAGCAGTGCAACCGTCGTTCCTTCGCGCAGGATGCGGCCCTTGCCGATCTCGAGGGGCAGGGCCGGGTCGGGAAGAGGAACGCCAATGCCGTCTCCGCGGGGATAGCGCACCGCGGAAGGTCCATCATCGATGGCAGCCGCGGTCGCGAGCATGCGGACGAGCTCGGCCTCGTCGGCTGCCGCCATCAACGTGAACCCCGGGAGGCAGCCGAGGTAGGTGATATCGAAGGCACCGGCGTGGGTCGGGCCATCCGCACCGACCAGGCCGGCCCGGTCGATCGCGAACCGCACGGGGAGTTTCTGGATCGCGACATCGTGCACGACCTGATCGTAGGCGCGCTGCAGAAACGTCGAGTAGATCGCCGCGAACGGGCGGTAGCCCTCGGCTGCCAGTCCGGCGGCGAAGGTTACGGCGTGCTGCTCGGCGATCCCGACATCGAAGGAGCGTCGAGGGAACTTCTTTGCAAACAGATCGAGGCCGGTACCGGACGGCATCGCCGCGGTTATGGCGACGATCTTGTCATCGCGCTCTGCGAGCTTGATCAGGGTCTCGGCGAAGACCTTGGTGTAGCTCGGCGCTGCGGGGCGGCCCTTCTCCTGGGCGCCGGTAACGACGTTGAAGCGGCTGACGCCGTGGAACTTGTCCGCCGAATTCTCCGCGGGAACGTAGCCCTTGCCCTTTTTGGTGACGACGTGCACCAGGATCGGCCCTTCCTCTGCGTCCCGGATATTCCGCAACACCGGAAGCAGGTGATCGAAGTTGTGGCCGTCGACCGGGCCGACGTAGTAGAAGCCCAGCTCCTCGAACAAGGTCCCGCCGGTCCAGAAGTTGCGCGTGAACTCCTCCGCGCGGGCGGCTTTGCGCTGCCAGCTGGGCGGCATCTTGTCGGCGAACTGCTTCAGACGCCCGCGCACTTGGCGATAGGCGTTGCTCGAAATCAGTCTTGCCAGATGCGCGCTCAGTGCGCCGACGGGCGGCGCGATCGACATGTTGTTATCGTTGAGAATGACGATGAGGCGCGAATCCATCGCGCCGGCATTGTTCATGGCCTCGTAGGCCATGCCGGCGCTCATGGCGCCATCGCCGATCACGCATACCACGTTGTGCTTTTTGCCCGCGAGGTCGCGCGCAACCGCCATTCCGAGCCCCGCCGATATCGATGTCGACGAATGTGCGGCGCCGAACGGGTCGTATTCACTTTCCGCCCGCTTGGTAAATCCGGAAAGGCCGCCTCCCTGACGGATGGTGCGGATTCGATCTCGTCGGCCGGTCAGGATCTTGTGTGGATAGCTCTGATGCCCGACATCCCAGATCAGTCGGTCGCGGGGCGTATCGAACACCTTGTGCAGCGCGATCGTCAGCTCGACGACTCCGAGCCCGGCCCCGAGATGGCCCCCCGTTTCCGACACAGCATGGATCGTTTCGGTCCGCAGCTCATCAGCCAACGCTTTGAGTTGATGGTCCGCGAGTTTCCGGAGGTCTGCTGGGCAACGGATTTGATCGAGAATGGGGGTTACCGGCATGAACGAGAGCCCTGTCGCAAGACGCTCGTGGAGACCTCGAGAGATCACCGCGCGCGGGAATTTCGGCCTAGCTCATAAGCGGCCCGACCATCTAAACGTGGGCTGAGTGGAATAGTTCGCCCCGCGACCGCCAACTCCGAACGAATTTCTGCGATTGCTGAACGACCGCGGCCTCCAGCTCGGCCAATTCGGTCGATGATTTCAGCGGGCTCGGGATCCCGAAATCGCGGGCTGCCGTGGTCATTCGCAGCATCCTGCCAGGCAATCCCCCGTCGTACCGCCTGGAAGCGAAATCGGCGTCAGCTCAACGGAATGGTTAACGCCAGATCCATTCAGTGCGCGCGCTTTTCCGGAATTTCATCCGCAGTCGAAATATTTTCCGAGGCCTACGAGAGAGCTCCGGGTGCCATGAAATCGCGCGCGTCCGCACGTCGGTGCACGAAGTTATCCCCGCTCTCCAAATCCGCCTCATGCTTGGCGGGTCGGTACCAGTCGGGAGACATGAGTTATGTTCGAGACACCCAACCTGAAGCTTCCCTACATCGCGCCCGCCCAGGCGCAGAAGCACGTGACCCACAACGAGGCGATCCGTGCGCTCGACGCTCTGGTGCACATCTCCGTCGAGGATCGTGATCTCGTCGCGCCGCCGGTCGAAGCCCTGGATGGCGCCCGCTACATCGTCGCAAATGGCGCGACGGGCGAATGGTCCGGGCACGCTCAAAAGATCGCAGCCTTTCAGGACGGCGCATGGGCATTTTATGCGCCCCGGGAAGGCTGGACGGCCTGGATTGCAGATGAGGATCTGCTGGTCGTCTGGAACGGCGAGGCGTGGATGCCGGCTGCGGGCGTGACGGACCCGACGCCGCAGCTCGGCATCAATGCGACAGCAGATGCAACCAATCGACTCGCGGTGGCGTCGCCGGCTTCACTCTTCAACCACGAGGGCGGCGGTCATCAGCTCAAGATCAACAAGGCGAGCGATGCCGAGACGGGAGCCATCCTTTTCCAGACGAACTGGTCCGGCCGGGCGGAGATGGGGCTCGCCGGCGATGACGACTTCCATTTCAAGGTCAGCCCGGACGGCAGCGCCTGGCACGAGGCGATCGTCATCGAACGCACGACGGGACGCGTAAGGCTGCCCGCGACGCCGGTCCGCGAGATCCTGGCCGCTGACCGTACATACTTCGTCGATCCGACCGGATCGGATGCCAACGACGGCTTAACGGCAGCGACACCTTTCCTCACCATACAGAAGGCGATAGACGCTGCACTCAACCTCGACGGTGCCGGTCACACGGTCACAATCCAACTCGCCGACGGCGTCTACACCAGCGGCGGGCGGATCAGCCGGCCGATGTTCGACGGCGGGCAACTCAACATCATCGGCAACCCGGCAGCACCGGGGAACGTGGAAGTCGCCGTTACCGGAGCCAACGCGTTTCTGGTCGACGCCGCCGGAGCGAAGGTCCGTCTCGAGGGCGTGAAGATCAGCGGTGACGTCGGGGTCTGGGCCCGGTATGGCGCTGCCGTGTTCCTCACCGGCAAGAATGCATTCGGCGCCTGCAGCTTCCGACACATCGGTGCCGACAACGGCGCCTTCGTCGAGATGCTTGGGGGTGAGATCGCTATCGAAGGTGCCGCGCCGCATCATCTCTATGCCGATGCCGGCGGGCACATCTTCTGCGCCCTCGGCACCACCACGATCAGCGGCAGTCCGGCGTTTCCCTTCGGATTCGCCTACGCGCAATCGTCCGGGCTGGTGACGTCCTACGGCATGACCTGGTCGGGCAGTGCCACGGGTCCGCGCTACCAGGCCATGCTCAACGGCGTCATCAACGCCAATGCCTCCGGGCCGGACTATTTCCCCGGCGACAGTGCCGGCGTATTGGCGAGCGGCGGTCAGTACGTGTGACACTGAGGGATAGCCAGCCGGCGGTTAGTGCGAACCGGCTGCCGGTCCCACCAATGCCTCCCCGAGGTTCGCGAGTGTCGTCAGGTCGACGAACTCGCCTCTCGGGAGGCTCAGGTCGAAATTCATCTTCCAGGAGAGCTGCGCGGCCGTCGCCAGCTTCGAGCGCAGCACCCTGTCGGCGACGGCGTGGTGGTCGGGCCGGACCGCCAGCCGTACCCCGTGCAAAATGCCGAGTGTCACCAGGTCGTAATAGGCGCTCGAAGGATCAGGCGAGGCGCTGGCCGGATGCATGTAGCCGGCAAACGCGATCCGGCCGTCGTACTGGCGCGTCTTGGCGTCCTTGCCCTTATAGCCCGCGAATTGGTCGTAGAGAGTGCGCACGGTAAGGGAGGGCCCCTCGGACTCGAACAGACCGCGCAGCCCATAGGCCAGCGTATCTCCGTAGACGTAGGTGTCAGGCTCGCCTTTGGGCCCTTTGACACGGCGCCAGGCCTGCGGGCACGCGCGCTCGCGGCATTGGGCCAGCACTGCCGCCTCCGCATACTCCCATGCGCCGGATAATCCTTCGACAAGGAACTCGCGTGCAGATCGTGCGGAAGCTTCGTAGTGCGGCTTGCCGGAGAGGATCGCCGCCTGCCGTAGAACCGGCAATGCAATGAGCGCCTTTACGTGGCGATCGCAGTTCCAGGCGGGCGTGGGGCCGCTGTTCACGATGAACTCGCAGAAGCCATCCGGAGCGCCGGCAGGTCGCGCATAGGGCCGCCCCGGTCCGCTCTGCATGCGAACCAGAAAATCCGCGAACCGCAAGCCGGATTGGCGATAACGATCGTCCTTGCTCAGGTCGTAAAGAGCGAACATTGCGTTGCCGCAGAACGCCGCGTCGATCGTGTAGTAATATCGGTTAGCGGGAGCAGGCAGGTCGGGTGTCGATGGCACGCCACCATAGGTCGGACTGCCGGACCGGGCGTCCTGCAGGCTGATGACCCAGCGGGCCAGCTCCTCGGCCTTGGTGCGTGCTTCCGAATCCGAAGGATCGGTGCGGGCCAGCACTGCCAGGAAGCGGATGACCTCGCAGGCCGAGCCCGGCGTTCTGCCGATATTCTTGTTGGGATTGCCCGTCTGCGGATCGACCTGCTTGTAGGGTGCGTGCCGCAGCACGAACGCGCGAATCGGGTGAACGGCGCTCGCATCGGTGCGGATCTCAGCGCTCCACATGCTGGCCTGGATCAAGCCAGAGTCCAATCCAGCCCCTTCGGAGCAGGCGGCGATGAGCGGGATCAGCATGAGGATCGCGCTCCACGTCCGCGTTTTCCTTTTCGTGCCCTGCGGTGCTGCCCGCAGCCCCCCAGATCCGGCGCTCACCGCGTCCTGCCCCCGGCGCGTGCGGTTACGTCTCTGTTGAACGATGTTCACACGCACATGCGGCCATTGGCAACTCCCAATGCATCGCAGGCGTCGGTTAGCGTTTCAGGCGGCTGGCGATCGTCCTGCTTCCGGCGGTTCATAGACCGGCCGCAAGACCTTGAGCGCTCCGCGTTGGACCCTGAAATGCAGTGGCGCCCGCTCCTGGACCACTTCCCCGTCGATGGAGACTGGGATGCGCCGGCGGCGAGGATTGATTTCGATTTCCCGGGCCAGAATGGATTCGATGCGACCCGTGCGGCGCCAGCGCCCAAGCATCATGTCGAACCCCGCCTTGACCAGCGGCAGCCACGTCCAGCCCCTGACGATGTGCACCTCGAGCAGGCCATCGCTGATGCGGGGCCGGGTCCATTCCGACTCGCGATAGATGTTGTTGGTCACGAGCACCGCCGAAGATCGGCGCAAGAGCTTGCCGTTCTCCGTCTCGATCCAGAGCGACATGCGGTCCACACGGGCAACCGCCCGGATCAGCGCCAGCAGGAAAGCGAGCCAGCGTGCGTAGGGAATGTCGGCGCGCGCCCGCTGACGCTCCCGGGCCATTCGGGCGAGAAATCCCAGGCCGGCGAGGGAATGGAAGGTGCGCCCGTTGACCTCGCCGAGATCGATGTTCTCCACGTTCGCCCCGGCCAGCGCATCGACCGCCGAGAGCAGGTCTAAGGGTACTTCGAGGTCGCGGGCGAGCAGGTTCACGGTGCCGAGCGGCAGCACGCCGAGGATCATGCCCGTGCCGGCCAGCAGCGAGGCGGCGAGGCTCTGCGAGCCATCGCCGCCACCGACGATGATGGCCTCGATATCCGAGCGGTCTGCTGCGCGCCTCAACGCCTCCTCGATGTCCTCCGGCGAGACGAGTGACAGCTCGAGGTCGTGGCCCCGCTCCCGAAACCGGCGCGCGATCGTCTCGGCAATAGCAGGCCCCGATTCCAGGACCGCGCCGGCCTTGGCATTGATGATGGCGACCGCACGCAATGATCGGGCTCCTTCGGGGCCCTCCCGGTACAAGCTCACGCGATCGGGAAAGCTCTGTTTCGATCAGAAGAACGCCGTCCTGGCAGGCCGGTTCGCGTGCGGCATGGCCGGTGCTGAGCAGGCGAGCGCAGCACAATTCCACGGGGCTGGTGGCTCAGGTTGCCTGGCTCTTGGCCGCTCGCCACTCCCGAAAACTGATCACTTCGCCGTTCAGGGTGCATTCCGGGCTCGCCAGCTCGACGAAGAGGGGGGCCACCTCTTCTGGCGTCGGCAACGACGCGGGGTTCTCGCCTGGATAGGCCTTGGCGCGCATGGCCGTCCGGACCCCGCCGGGATCGACGAGGTTGGCCCGCACCGGGGTGCGTTCCATCTCGCGAGCATAGGTTTTGACCAGGGCCTCGAGCCCCGCTTTCGAAACGGCGTAGGGCCCCCAGTAGGCGTGGTCGCCCGCCGCGGCTCCAGAGGTGACGAAGATCGCGCGACCGGCATCCGATCGGCGCAGCAGTGGATCACAGGTCCGGATCAGACGCCAGTTGGCCGTGAGATTGATGGTGATGACATCGGACCAGGCGTCGGCCGTGATGTGCCCCAATGGCGACAACGGCCCAAGGATGCCGGCATTGCCGACCAGGATGTCGAGCTTGCCCCAGCGCTGGTACAGGGTGGGGCCGAGCGCATCGAGCTTGTCGCCGTTGCGAAGATCGAGCTGGAGCAGCGTCGCCGAGCCGCCGATTTCCCGCACCTCGTCGTCGACCTCCTCGAGCGCACCCTGGGTGCGGGCGAGCAGCACGACGTGTGCGCCCTCGCGGGCAAAAGCGAGGGCCACGGCACGCCCGATTCCTCGCGAGGCGCCTGTGATCAGGGCAATGCGGCCTTCAAGACGTTTGGTCATCTGCTCGGCTGCTCTCCCGTAGCTCGATCCAAAGGCTGTCGAACGTGTATAACGCGCTTGTCTACCTGGGCTGTTCCTGAGGCGCATCGGGCGCCGGCTCATCGCCGGAAGGTTGCCCGTCCTCCGGCTTCGTTCCCATGAGCTCCTTCAGGCCCTCGCGCGCCTTCTCATAGAACCTGATGCCATATTCCTTGGCCTTCTCCAGCGCCGGCTTGGCGGCTTCGACGGCCTTTTCGGTCGCCTCCTTCGCGCGGTCGATGTAGGGCCGGGCCTGCTCCCTGGCTTTCTCCGAAGCCTGCATCAGCCTCTCCGCGCTCGTGGCCGACAGCTCCTTCGTGCGGGCGATGACGCGCGCGATCGTGCTCTCGTCGGGGAGCAGTGCCTCGGTGCGCAGGGCCTTGATAGTGGCGATCAGGTCCTCGTGATCCTTCCGCGCCTCCGGATCGGCGATTTTCTCCGGCGCGCCGGTGAAGAGCACGACCGGTGTGCAGGCGGTATCGACCTTCCGCGCCGTGGTGAGCCAGTCGGCGTTCGCAACCTGCGTCTCCTGGGCGAAATAGATCTTCTGCCCTCCGATCTGCTGGCGCAGGATCTCCCGGTCGATGATCGGCACGTAGTGCCCGCCGAGCTCCCGGACCAGCGCGAATCGTGGCGCATCAGGGTCTGGGAAGTCCACGAAGAACGCGACCCCGTTCTCTTCCGAAAGCGCGCTGCGAATGGCGTCGTCAGGGCTGGCCTCGTGCTTCACGATGGAGGCCTTGCCGAGGCCAGTCGGATCGATCTGCTGGAGGATGGCGAACGTATCGGCGCTGCCGGATTGCTGCGGCGGTAAATGGAAGTTGAGCTCGGTTGAGCGTCCGGAGAGGTCGCCGAAGCTCTGCAGGTCGCGCCGCTTGGTGACGGCGAACAGGCATTGGCGGACGTCGTCCGTACGAACAGGGACGAGAGCGCCGGCATCGTCGGCGTTGGCCAGCTTGCTCGCGAAGACGTCGAGCTGCCCGTAGCCCAGCTCCGATGGATCGGTCATGACCCGGCGGATATTCTCTGCGGTTCCAGAGGAAGGCTCGCAAGAATAGGAAAAATCGGACCGCGAGAGCTGGTCGGCGAGGATAGGGCAGAAGCGGTCGTTATACGTTCCGCCTTCCTCGTCGGTATTGATGCGTCCGGCCAATCCCTGGGCGGCGGCAACGGCCAGGGCGGAAGCAAACACGGCCGCGGTGATCAATTGCTTGGCGATCATCGGCAAGTCTCCCCAATCGGAGCAACCGGACGTGCTCTCCCAAACAGCTTATCCGTTTCAGGAGCAGATCATACCCGGGACGCGTGACACAAGGCCGGCGGGCGTTCCGGTCGCCGGTTCAGCGGGCTTCGGCGAGAAGCGAGAGCTGGCGCGGTGCCGAGCCACCGTTGAGGTCGGTCAAATCGGTCGGATATTCGCCAGTGAAGCAGTGATCGCTGAACTGGGGGTTGAAGCTGTCCCGGCCGTCGAAGCCCATGGCACGGTAAAGCCCGTCGACCGACAGGAACTGCAAGGAGTCGGCACCCATGAATATGCGCATTTCCTCGACCGACATGGAGGCCGCCAGAAGCTCTTTCCGTGTCGGCGTATCGATGCCGTAGTAGTCGCCGAATTTGATCTCCGGGCAGGCGATGCGCATGTGAACCTCGCGCGCCCCGGCCTCCCGCATCATGGTCACGATCTTCTTCGAGGTCGTCCCACGCACGACGCTGTCGTCGATCAATACGATGCGCTTGCCCCGGATGGCGGCAGAGTTGGCCGAATGCTTCAGCTTGACGCCGAGCTGGCGGATGCGCTGCTCCGGCTCGATGAAGGTGCGGCCGACATAGTGATTACGGATGATCCCGAGCTCGAAGGGGAGCGACGAGGCCTGAGCATATCCGATAGCTGCGGGCACGCCGGAGTCGGGAACCGGCACGACGACGTCAGCGGCTGCCGGAGCTTCTTGCGCCAGCTCGCCCCCCATGCGTTTGCGCACTTCATAAACATTACGCCCGCCGACGATCGAATCGGGGCGGGCGAAATAGATGTACTCGAAGATGCAGGGCCGGGCCGGGCGCATCGGGAAGGGGCGATGGCTCTCCAACCCGCGCTCGGCGGTGATGACCACGACCTCGCCGTTCTCCACCTCGCGCACGAACTCCGCGCCGACGATGTCGAGTGCGCAGGTCTCGGAGGCGAGCACGTAGGCAGAGCCGATCCGGCCGATCACGAGCGGGCGAATGCCGACAGGGTCACGCGCGCCGATCAGCATGTCGTTGGTCAGGCAGACGAAAGCGTACGCGCCTTCGAGCTGCCGCAGGGCGTCGATCAGACGCTCGACGATCCGGCGTTTCTGGGACCGGGCGATGAGGTGAAGGATCACCTCGGTATCGGAGGTGGACTGGAAGATGGCGCCGGACTGGACGAGCTCGCGGCGCAGCGTCAGGGCGTTGGTGAGATTGCCGTTGTGGCCGACAGCGAAGCCGCCCACCTCGAGATCGGCGAACAGCGGCTGGACGTTGCGGAGGATCGTCTCGCCTGTCGTCGAGTAGCGGACGTGGCCGACCGCCATGTGGCCGCCCAGCCGTTTGATGACCTCGATCTTGTTGAAGTTGTCGCCGACGAGGCCGAGCCGGCGCTCCGAGTGGAACTGCTGGCCGTCGAAGGTGACGATGCCCGCCGCCTCCTGGCCGCGATGCTGCAGGGCATGCAGCCCCAGTGCCGTCAGGGCCGCCGCGTCGGCATGGCCGATAACGCCGAAGACGCCGCATTCCTCGCGTAGACGGTCATCGCCATAGCGCAGCCAGTGGGGATCATCGAGCTCCAGATCAGAATCCGCTTTGCCCGCCATCCGAACTCTCCGATCTGTCTCGACCACGATGCCTAAGACGCTACCCCGAGCACCATGGCGCATCAGGCGCGATCAGCGGAGCTCCCGGGCTGCGTGACTGATATATGAAATTCAGCGGGAGGCAACACCGCGACATCCTGAATCTTTGGAGAAGTCGTCGCGCCCTGCTGATCGAACCCACTCGGCTCGATCAGTGACGAGGGTGCGTATTGCGTCAGAATGATCCGGAAGGTCTCGCCAGTGCTGCGGATCATCGGCAGCGATTTGGCTTCGCGTACCCAGGGCACCTGCTGCTGCGGGTCGGGCACGAACGACTCGTAGAACATGTACGGGATCACAACGAGCACGAATCCGCGCACCACGCCGAACAGGAAGCCCAGGATCCGATCGATCATGCCTACGCGGCTGTCGAGGATCGTGTCGGAGATCCGAGCCGTGATCAGGTGGACGACGACCAGAACGATCAGGAAGATGATGCCGCCGATGGCAATCTGCGCGATGGAGACGGGCGCATTGATCTGCTGCGCCAGGTCCTCGGCGAACGGCCTGTGGAAAAGGACGAAATAGAGCACCGCCGCGGCGGCAGCGAGCCAGGACAGGATCGACAGGAGCTCCCGCGTCAGGCCGCGATACATGGCCAGCAGGCCGGACAGAAAGCAAATGGCCAGAAGGCCGACGTCGAGATAGGTCAGCGGCCCGATCATGGTCGCGGCTCCCTCAGGTACTTGGCAAGCGGGACAGGTCCCCACAAATTCAGTCGCACGGCGCCAACTGCTCCGCAAGCTTCTTCAAATGTGGAATACGTTGCAAAGAAAGCGTCAACGCTGAGACGTCGAGCTCGCCGGCCTGCGGCAGAACAGCCTGCCCAAACCCAAGCTTCTGTGCCTCTTTCAGCCTCGTGGTCATGTGCGAAGCGGCCCGAACCGCGCCGGAAAGGCTGATCTCGCCGAAGAAAACCTGATTCTGCGGCAGCGGAATACCTGAGATCGACGAAAGAAGAGCGGCTGCGGCCGCCAGGTCTGCGGCGGGCTCGGTTATCTTCAGGCCGCCCGCGACGTTCAGATAGACGTCGTTCTGTGCGAAGCTCACCCCGCAACGGGCATCGAGGACGGCGAGCAGCATCGACAACCGGTTCGCATCCCAGCCGACGACGGCCCGCCGCGGTGTGCCGAGACTGGTGGGAGCCACCAAAGCCTGGATCTCGACGAGCAATGGGCGTGTGCCCTCGATCCCCGCGAATACCGCCGATCCCGGCGTATGTGCATCCCGATCTCCGAGAAACAGCTCGGACGGGTTGGCAACCTCGCGCAGACCTTGACCCACCATCTCGAAGACGCCGATCTCGTCGGTGGCGCCAAATCGGTTCTTGACCGCGCGCAGGATGCGGAAGGGGTGGCCGCGATCGCCTTCGAAATAGAGGACCGTGTCGACCATGTGCTCGACCACCTTCGGTCCGGCGATCTGACCTTCCTTCGTGACGTGGCCGACGAGCAGCAACGCACTGCCGTATGACTTGGCGAAACGAATCAGCGCCTGCGTCGCTGCTCGAACCTGGCTGACGGTTCCGGGTGCCGCCTCCAGCGCATCTGCCCAGAGGGTCTGGATCGAGTCGATGACGACCAAGTCAGGGCGCCGGCCATCGGCGAGTGTGGCAAGGATGTTGGCGAGGTTCGTTTCGGAAGCAAGAGCGACGGGCGCATGCGACAGACCCAATCTCTCGGCCCGCAATCGGATTTGAGCGACGGCCTCCTCGCCGGAAAAATAGACGGCACGCTGGCCTCTCGAGCCGATGGAGGCGCAGAGCTGCAACAGCAGCGTCGACTTGCCGATCCCGGGCTCGCCGCCGATGAGCAAAGCAGAGCCCGGCACGATCCCGCCGCCCGTCACGCGGTCGAGCTCTTCCAGGCCGGTGGGAAGGCGCGGCGCCGCCTCGGTGCTCCCTGACAATGGCTCGAGGGCGACGACGCGGCCGCGCGAAGAGGCAGCCAATCCTGTTCCGGGTGGAGCAGGGCCGGGGACGGTCTCCTCCACGAGGGTGTTCCACTCCTCGCAGCTGGCACATTTCCCCGTCCAGCGGGTGCTGACCGCTCCGCAGTTCTGGCAGACGAACGTCGCTTTGGCGGCCTTCGCCATCAGTGCTCCACCCCCGCTGCCGCGATCGCAGCGCCCTTAGGCAAGTCTCACGAGCGAAGGGCCTGCCCGCCAGGGATCAGGCCTTCCCCTCCTCATAGATTCGGTGCACACGGCGACCGAGACGCGACAGCAGCTCGTAGCCGATCGTTCCGGCACGGTCGGTGAGATCGTCGAGCGTGACACGGTCGCCCATCACCTCCACCCATGCCCCCCGGTAGACCTGATCGGCAGGCACGTTGCTCACATCGAGCGTAATGAGGTCCATCGACACGCGGCCGATGACCCGCACGGGATAGGGGCCGATGAAACCGACCGGGCCTGGTTTGCCGACCGACCCGCTCAACGCCCTCAAGAACCCGTCCGCATAGCCGCAGGCGATCGTTGCAAGCCGCATTGGCCGATCGATGACGTGGGCTGCTCCATAGCCGACGGTCTCGCCGGGCTGGGCCTCAAAGACCTGCAGCACCTTGGCGGAGAGCCGCACGACCGTGCGCATCGTGCTCGGGCCCTTTTCATGTGCCCTGCCGCCGTAGAGGACGATCCCTGGCCGCACGAGGTCGTAATGGTAATCCGGCCCGAGAAAGATTCCGCCGGAGTTTGCCAGGCTGCGCGGAGCCGGCGGCAGCATCGCTGTCAGCCGCTCGAATTTTTGGCGCTGGGCCGCGTTCATCGGACTTTCCGGGACGTCGGCGCACGCCAAGTGGCTCATTATGAGAGAGACATGGAAATCCTTCAGGATTTCCGGATTGGCTGCCAGCTCCTTGACCTCGTACTCGGGCAGCCCCAACCGGTTCATGCCGGTGTCGATGTGGATGGCGGCCGAAAGGCGCTGTCCGCGGTCGCGGCAGTAGGCCGCCCATTCCCGGATTTCGAGGAGGCTCGAGAGAGCTGGTCGGAGATCGAATCCGGAGTAATGTTCCGCCGCGCCCGGCAGCAGGCCATCGAGGACATAGACGACGGCTCCCGGCTGCACGGTACGGATCTGGCGGCCCTCCTCGATAGTCGCGCAGAAAAACGTCCGGCAACCTTCCTCGGTCAGCGCGCGGCAGATTTCCTCGATGCCGAGTCCGTAGGCGTTGGCCTTGATGACGCCGGCGCACTCGGCAGTCCCGGATGCCTCGTTGAGCTTACGCCAGTTGGCCCGCAGGGCATCAAGATCGATCCGCAGCACCGCCCGTGCATTGACCGGGATTCGATCCTCCTGCTGGCGTGCGGTCCTGGCGTCCATCTCAGATCAACTCAATCCTATTCGGGCAAATGATACTCCCGCGCGAGATTGCCGAACCGGGTGAAATTCGACTCGAACGAAAGCTGCACGGTTCCGGTCGGGCCGTGGCGCTGCTTGCCGATGATCACCTCCGCCTTGCCGTGGACGTGGGTCATCTCCTGCTGCCACTTCAATAACTCCTCGACATTCGACTCGGACGGCTTGCGCCGTTCCACATAGTACTCCTCGCGGAAGACGAACATCACCACGTCCGCGTCTTGCTCGATCGAGCCCGACTCACGCAAGTCCGCGAGCTGCGGCCGCTTGTCCTCCCGCTGCTCGACCGCGCGGGAGAGCTGCGAGAGCGCAAGCACCGGCACGTTGAGCTCTTTCGCCAGCGCCTTGAGGCCGGTGGTGATTTCGGACACCTCCTGTACGCGCCCTTCCAACGCTCGCTTCGATGAGCCCGTGAGGAGCTGCAGATAGTCCACGACCAGCAGGCCGAGGCCCCGCTGGCGCTTCAGCTTCCGGGCGCGGGCCGCAAGCTGCGCGACCGAGATGCCGCCAGTCTGGTCGATGTAGAGCGGAATGTGGGACATTTCCTGGCTGACACGGACCAGCCGCCGGAATTCGTCCTCCGTGATCATGCCGCGCCGGATCTTCTCCGACGAGATCTCCGCCTGCTCGGACAGGATGCGCGTGGCCAGCTGCTCGGCCGACATCTCGAGCGAGAAGAAGCCGACGACGCCGCCGTCGATCACCTTCTCCGTGCCGTCGGGCTGCTTCTCGGCCCGGAACGCCTTCGCGACGTTGTAGGCGATGTTGGTCGCCAGCGCCGTCTTGCCCATGGAAGGGCGGCCGGCAAGGATGATGAGATCGGAGTTCTGCAGGCCGCCGAGCTTGGCGTCGAGGTCCGTGAGGCCGGTGGATAGCCCCGAAAGGTGCCCTTCGCGCTGATAGGCGTTGTTGGCCATCTCGATGGCCTGCGTCAACGCCGTGCCGAAACTCAGGAAGCCCTGTCCGTACTTGCCGCTTTCCGCCAGCGCATAGAGTCGCCCTTCCGCCTCCTGTATCTGTTCTTCGGGCGGAAAGTCGACAGGGCTGTCGTAGGCGGTGTTGACTAGGTCCTCGCCGATGCTGATCAGAGCCCGCCGGGTAGCGAGGTCGTAGATGGTGCGGCCATAGTCGGCGGCGTTGATGATGGTGGTCGCACTGGCCGCGAGCCGGCCAAGGTACTGCGGCACGGTCAGGTCGTCGTCGATCGGCTCCGCGTTCTCGAAGAACGTGCGCAGCGTGATGGGCGTCGCCTGCTTGCCGGCCTGGATCAGCTTGCTCGCGACCTCGTAGATCTGCTGGTGGATGGGATCATAGAAGTGGTGGGCCTCGAGAAAGCCGGCAACACGGTCGAGCGCCTCGTTGTTGACCAGGATGGCGCCGAGCAGGGCCTGCTCGGCTTCGATGTTGTGCGGCGGCTGACGGAACTCCAGCGGCTCGTCGGCAGCCGCCTGGGCGCGCAGCTTGTCTGAAGGGAGGAAG
>DASVDU010000188.1:0-5442 GCA_036380915.1 Hyphomicrobiaceae bacterium
CGTCTCGAATCTTGAACGGCGGAACGAGGTTGGCCTGGTTAAGGAGGTGCAGCCGATCGAGGTAGTAATCCTGGATCAAGAAAGTCCAGAATACGGCTTAAGCTCAGAACGATAGTCCAGATTTTGAGTAGGGGAGTGAAATGACTAAGCAGGGATCCGCCGCCGACGGCGGACGTTTCCGCCGCTCGGCAGGTGCGGTGGCATGTGCAGCTGGATTGATATTCGCCAGCGGAGCCAGTCTGACTCCTGTCCTCGCGGCGGAGTACACGATGGCCATTGCGCACATCCTGCCCGAGGATATGGAGAATGAGGTCCATCCGGCTCTCACGCACTTCAAGTCGCTGGTCGAGTCCGGGACAAAGGGGGCGGTGGAGGTGCAGATTTTCGGCGGCGGGCAGCTCGGCTCGGAAGTCGAAACGGCCAAGCAGGCTCAGGACGGCAAGCTGCTGCAGGCCAGCGTGATCTCCTCCGGTGCCATGTCTTCTTTCTACAAGAGATACCAGGCGGTCACCGCTCCCTTTCTCTTCCCGAACTTCCAGGTCGCTCACGCTTTCTTCGACAGCCCCTGGTTTGCCAACTTCATGAGGGGTACCATTGAAGAGGCTCGGCTCCGTTATCTCGGCACATTCGATGACGGTGGTGGCTTTGTTGCTTTCACCACGAACAAGCGCCTGATCCGCACGGCGGACGACATTAAAGGGCTAAAAATCCGCGTCGAGGAAAATCCCTCGCACGTTGCAGTGATGCGCGCGTTGGGCGCTTCTGCAACACCGCTGCCGTGGGGCGAGGTCATAACGGCGCTATCCACGGGCCTGGCCGATGGCCAATTCAATGCTCCGGGAGTGAGCAAGTTCTTCAAACTTTGGGAAGTCAACCAATACACGACGCTCAGTCGGCATGTTTACAACACCCAAACTTGGGTTATGAGCGAGGATTGGTTTCAGTCTCTTCCCGAAGAGCACCGGAAGATCATCATCCAGGCGGCGCGCGAGTCGATCGAGCTTGCCCATGGCATGTCGGCCCTGCAGGCCATCGATGGCTGGAACGAGTCCTGCAAGAGATTCAAGGAATGCTATGTCCTGCCAGTCGAAGAGCGGGAGAAGATGGCCGAGATCGCCCGCCCGGCATGGAAAGAGTGGATCGTCAAGGATTTCGGTCTGGACGAAGCGCTCGTAGACGGCCTGATTGCTGAAGTCGGCCGGGTCGCAGCCGAGGTCGACAAGGCCAACGCTGTCTACGCGAAGTGAATCTCATCCACCCGTGAGCGATTCTTCCAGCGGGTTCCAATGCAGTGAAGCACCAGGCAGCCCTCTGTTGCCTGGTGCAAAGATTAGCTTCCGAGCAGAGAAAGATTAGCGACCGTGACGCCTCGCCTCGCACGGATCAGTCATGCCTTGGATGCGGCCGTTACCGTGTTCTGCGTCGGTTGTGTCCTTGTTATGCTGGGGATCTCGTTCACCGGTTCCTTCTATATGTTCTTTACGGGAGATGCGCTGAGCTGGACATACTCACTTGCCCGCCTGTTCATCCCCTGGCTCGGGCTTCTCAGCATTACGGTCGCCTTTCGGCGCGGCGAGCACATTGCCATGAGCTCTCTGATGGAAATCGTGCCGCGACCGATTGGCCTCGCAGCCAGGGCCGCGAATTACGTGATTGTCGGCGTATTCGCTCTACTGATGATCTGGTACGGCACGGAGTACGCGATGAACTCGCGGGATCTCTACATGGTGTCTGACCAGATTCAGGTCGACGCGCGGTGGGTGGCCAGCTCCGTTCCGATCACTGGCATCATTCTGCTCGTCCACGTCCTGTGCGGGGTCAATCTGTTTGATCCGCCGAGCATCCTCGACGAAGGCGATCTCGAGGTCACCCATGAGCAGCTCGTGGAAGCTGGATTGGCGCCGAGCGGGTCGAGCCAGAAGGGGGCATCGGGGGCATGACGTCCGCGATCGGCGTCTTCATCTTTATGCTTCTGATTGGCACGCCGATTGCCGTCGTGATGGTGATGTCTGGTCTTGCCGGCGCGATGGAGCTCGGCGGCACCAACTTCCTTGGCATCATCGCGGAGCGGATGTTCTCGGGGGTCACCAGCTATCTGCTCATGGCCATCCCGTACTTCGTCTTCACGGCCGAGCTGATGAATCGGGCAGGCCTGACTGAGCGCCTCATCGCATTCAACAATGCGTTGCTCGGCCGTATCCGTGGCGCACTGAGCCACGTGAACATCGTCGCCAGCCTGTTCTTCTCGGGGCTTACCGGAGCCGCCATCACCGATACGGTTGCGCTCGGAAAGATCCTCATTCCCGCCATGAAGCGGGAGGGCTACACGGCCGAATACGCGGCAGCGGTGACGGCCTGCTCCTCGATCCTCGGGCCGATCATTCCGCCCAGCATCGTAATGGTCGTCTACGCATCGATCCTGCACAACGTGTCGGTTCTGCAGCTCTTTGCGGCGGGCATTCTGCCCGGATTTCTCATGGCGGCTGCGTTGTTCGCGACGAGTGCAATTCTTGCATGGCGCCACAATTTCCCGCGCCACGGTGACACCAATCTGCGTGCGGCCGCGCGCGCCTTCTTGCCGACGGTCCCTGCGCTTCTCGTGCCGGTCATCATCCTAGGCGGCATTCTGGCCGGGCTTACGACGGTCACGGAGGCATCCGCCTTCGCCGCCGTTTATACAATCGCGCTCGGCATCCTCGCATACCGTACGCTGACCCTGCGCGGGTTGTGGGACTCACTGGTTGCGACGGTGCAGTTCAGCGGAGTGGTCTTCTTCCTGCTGGCGGCCTCAACGGTGCTCGGATGGTTCGTCACACGCTCCGGCATCGCCCGCGAGGCAGCGACGATGATCGCGACGGTCAGCAAGGACCCGATCGTCCAGATCATGCTGGTGAACGCGCTGCTGATCGTGATCGGCATGGTCATCGACGTTCTGCCAGCGCTCGTTGTCGTCGCGCCGGTGCTGGTGCCGGCCATGGTGCAACTCGGATTTGACCCGCTGCATTTTGCGATGGTGATGATCCTGACGCTCAACCTGGCCAACATCACGCCACCCGTCGGGATGACGCTGATGACGGCGACGCAGATAGCGGGGGTCCCGTACGAGCGCTCGATCAGGGCATCGGTGCCGTTCTATATCTGCCATCTGATCGTGATCATCATCGTCTCGGTTTGGCCGGCGTTCGTGCTCTGGCTGCCCAACATGCTGAAATGATGCCGGCAGGCTGAAGGAGGCGCAGGTCCCGTGGAATTGCGTTGCGTGGAATGCGGCCACACCATGCCGGCCGACATGTATTACGCCTGCGGAAAATGCAGTGGAATTCTCGAGGTCATCGCGCCGATCGGGACGAGCATTGGCAGCAACGCCTATTTGCAGAGCACGATGTGGCGGCATGCTGACCGGCTATCGGTCGGCACGCCGGAGGCCATCGTGTCTCTCGGCGAGGGCCGCACGCCGTTACACAGGGCGGAGCGGCTCGAACAATCCATACCCGGATTCACGGGCGAGATCTGGCTGAAGGACGAAACGGTCAATCCGACCGGCTCCTTCAAGGACCGCCTGATCAGTGCCGCGGTGAGCCGCGCGCGTGAGCTTGGGTGTCCCGGCATCGTGTGCGCCTCGAGCGGCAATGCGGGCGCCTCGGCATCCGCTTACGCTGCGCGTGCGGGGCTTCAGGCGATCATCGTCGTGCCGACACATACGCCAGAGGAGAAGCTGACACAGATCGCCGCTTACGGCGCGCTCCTGGTGAAAGTCGACGGCCACTACAGCCGATCCTATGACGTCGCGCAGCGATTGGCACGCGACCACGGCCTCGTCAACGTCACGACGACCTTTCTCAATCCATATGGTGTGGATGCGCTAAAGCTCGCCGGGGATGAGCTCGCCGATCAGCTCGGCGGCCGTGTTCCCGATTACGTTACCGTGCCGACCGGTGCGGGACCGCTGGTGAAGGGCGTCGTGCAAGGCTTTGCCGAGCGCCCCGGTCGGCGCGTTCCGAAGATCGTTGCCGTTCAGGCCGCGGGCTGCGCGCCGATCGTCCGGGCCTTCGATGCCGGCGCACAGACGGTTACCGCCTGGGACACGCCGGATACGATCGCATCCGGCATTTCCGATCCGCTCATCGGCTACGAGCGTGACGGAACGTACACGCTGCGTCTCGTGCGCCAGTCGGGCGGTCTGGCCGTTGCTGTAACCGATGACCAGATTCGCGCCGCAATGGCGGAGCTGGCCCATCGGCAGGGCCTTTTGGCGGAGCCAACGGGCGCATGCTCCCTCGCCGGGGCACAGGCTCTGCTCGCCTCTGGCCGCATTCCGATGGATGCCGTCATCGTCTGCATGGTGACGGGGCACGGCTACAAGGACATGAAGATCTACCGTGGGATGCCAACCCGCGTTCGCCAGCTCCCGAGCGAGCCCGATGATGCTCAGCTTTCGGACCTGCTTCGGGCGTGAGCAGCCCGTGCCGAGCGGGCGATCACCGCATCCGCTCCATGAACGCGCGGCTGGACGCATTCAAATCGGCTTGCCCAAGGTGCACGGCAGGATTGTCCCGGCTGGTCGCAACGGCGCTGCCTACCCCGACGTCGCTGTAAACAGCCGACATGATAAGGGCAAGCACGACGGCAACGACGGCGCCTGTCGCCAAGCCTGCCGCAGGGCTAAACCGTGAGCGGGGCGCAGCACGGGCCGCTTCTCTGTCCGCGCCGGACTCGATGCGGTCGTACCAGAGCTGATGATGCTCCTTCGCCCAGTTGCGGTCGACGCGCCCGCTCCACATCGCCTCGAATGCGCCCTGCATGCCGACCGTGCCGATATAGATGTGGCCGATGATGACACCGACCATCAGTAGCGCGACGACGGCGTGCACCACCTGGGCCGCCTGCATTCCCGTGTAGCCGGCCCAGTCGAAGGGGAACATCAGGAAGAGGCCGGTCACCAGAAGCACGATCCCGCTCAGCGCAACACTCCAGAACACCAGCTTCTGACCGGCGTTGAATCTACGGGCGGGTGGCTTCTCGGCGCTGTCGTTGAGAAACCCCCCGAACTGCCTCATCCAGTTCCAGTCCAGCCGCTCGGGCAGATTTTCCCTCGTCCAAAGGAAAATCATCACGAGCACGCCCAGCACGAACGGAACCGCCAGCGCGACGTGTGACCAGGCGCTGAACCCGGCAACATCGTCATAGGGATCGGCTCCGAGCCATGGCCGGATCACGCTCAGGCCGTAGAGAATGATGAGCCCTGTGATGGCCAGCAGCAGGAAGCTGGTGGCCGTAAGCCAGTGGTTGGCGCGCTCGACCACATTGAACCGGCGAACCGTCTCGCCGCTCTCGCCTTCGGCGATGCGGATGCGACCGCGCCAGGCGAGAAAGATCGCAATGAGGAGCGATAGGCCAAAGATGTAGATCGCGCCGCCGTAGAACACGGCGCTGTTGCGAAAC
>DASVDU010000189.1:0-3632 GCA_036380915.1 Hyphomicrobiaceae bacterium
CGGGTGGCGGAGCTCGAGGCGCAGGTGGCCGATTTGACGGATCGTCTGCTTAGGGCACACGCGGAAATTGACAACATCCGCAAACGCGCCGAGCGCGAGAGGTTGGACACGGCCAAGTACGCGATCACCAAGTTCGCCGGCGACATCGTGGTCCTGGCGGACAACTTCCAGCGGGCGATTGCCGTCGTGCCGGAGCGCGCGATTGAGCAGGATACGACGCTCAAGGGGCTCGTCGAGGGCGTCCAGATGATGGAGCGCGAATTCCTCAACGTGCTCGAGCGGCACGGTATCAAGCGCATCGACCCGCAGGGGCAGCCCTTCAACCCGCATCTCCACGACGCTGTCATGGAGCAACAGAACGCCGACGTGCCCAACGGCACGGTCGTGCAGGTCTTCCAGCCGGGCTACACGATCGAGGATCGCGTGCTGCGACCGGCCATGGTCGTCGTCTCGAGAGGAGGCCCCAAGGCAGCCCCGGCGGAAAAGCCCGCTGAGCAAAAAGCGGACTCTGCTGCTCAGGAGCCGGCGCAGGCCCACAGCACGGCTGAATCGGGATCGGGCGCCAGTTCAGAAAATGCCGCGCCGGACGACGATCAATCCCAATAAGGGCACCCAATTCAAGAATCTGGCGGCGTCACGCGCCGCAAGGTCAGATTGATACGGCCGCCGCCGGCGATGAGCTTTGAAGTTCCTGGCAGAATGCGGTCGACCCCGTGGTAGGCGAAGCGGGCGGCGCCGCCGAGCACGACGACATCGCCCGACTGAAGGTGCAGCCGCGTCTTCGGATCGGACCTTTTCGGTCCCCCGATGTGGAAGATGGCGTCATCGCCAAGCGAGACCGATACGACGGGCGCCTTCGAATCCTTCTCGTCGGCGTCGACGTGACTGCCGAGCTTTGACCCGGGGCCATAAAGGTTGATCAGGCAAGCCTCGGGCGGAGCTGGGTACTCCGCCACATCCTTCCATAAACCCATCAGCATGTCCGGAATGGCTGGCCAGGGCTGCCCTGTCACCGGGTGTACCCGCTGGTAGCGATAGCCGCCCTGCTTGTCCGTCACCCAGCCGAGCTTGCCCGCGTTGCTCATCTCCACCGACAGCGGTTTTCCGCTCCGAGGCATGGTCGGCCGATAGAAGGGCGCCCCGCGGACCACGTCCTCGACCTGGCGCAACAGCTCAGCCTGGCGCTGTGCGTCGAAATACCCGGTGAGAAGTTTGAAGCCGCTCAGCGTCATACCGGCCTGCCCACCGCACTTGCGCACCGCACTTGAAAAAGGCTACATCCGCCGCCGCAGCAGCCGACGCTTCGACAGGTGGGGCCATTATGCAATGGCGACGCAAGTTCGCCATTTTTGTAACAAACGCGTCGCGCACTGCCGTTGCAGCCCCAATCACCCCCGCTTATATACCCGCTTGACCTACTACAAGAGCTCCAGGGGACCGTCTCACCAACCCCGCGCGGGAAGGGGGCATGACCGGGCGCCGAAAGACCGGGTCCGGGCGGTCAGCCGCAGATGAGAGAGGAAAATGGCGACATGTCGAAAGTGATTGGAATTGACCTCGGAACGACGAACTCGTGCGTGGCCGTGATGGAAGGCGGTCAGCCGAAGGTCATTGTCAACGCCGAAGGCATGAACACAACCCCGTCGGTTGTTGCGTTTACGGATGATGGGGAGCGGCTCGTCGGTCTTCCGGCGAAGCGTCAGGCCGTCACCAACCCGGCCAACACCTTCTTCGCCATCAAGCGCCTCATCGGGCGGCGCTACGATGATCCCACTGTCGAGAAGGACAAGGGGCTCGTGCCCTACAGCATCGTGCGGGGCCCCAACGGGGACGCGTGGGTTGCGACCAAAGACGGGAAGCAGTACTCCCCGCAGCAGATTTCGGCCTTCGTCCTCCAGAAGATGAAGGAGACGGCCGAGGCCTACCTCGGTCATCCCGTTTCCCAGGCCGTGATTACGGTCCCGGCCTACTTCAACGACGCCCAGCGCCAGGCCACCAAGGATGCCGGCAAGATCGCCGGCCTCGAGGTGCTGCGCATCATCAACGAGCCGACGGCAGCGGCACTCGCCTACGGTCTCGATAAGAAGAAGGAGAGCAAGACGATCGCCGTCTACGACCTCGGCGGCGGCACCTTCGATATTTCGATTCTCGAGATCGGCGACGGCGTCTTCGAGGTGAAGTCGACGAATGGCGACACCTTCCTCGGCGGCGAAGACTTCGACATGAAGCTCGTCAACTATCTCGCCGACGAGTTCAAGAAGGAGAACGGCATCGACCTGCGCAACGACAAGCTCGCCCTGCAGCGCCTCAAGGAGGCCGCCGAGAAGGCGAAGATCGAGCTGTCGTCGGCTGCCCAGACCGAAATCAACCTGCCGTTCATCACCGCGGACCAGTCTGGTCCCAAGCACCTGACGATGAAGCTGACCCGCGCCAAGCTGGAAAGCCTCGTCGAGGACCTGATTGCCAGGACCCGCCCGCCGTGCGATCAGGCGCTGAAAGATGCCGGCCTCAAGGCCGCTGAAATCGATGAGGTTGTCCTCGTCGGCGGCATGACCCGTATGCCGCGCGTGCAGCAGGTCGTGAAGGAGATGTTCGGCAAGGAGCCGCACAAGGGCGTCAACCCCGACGAGGTCGTTGCTGTTGGCGCAGCGATCCAAGGCGGTGTCCTCAAGGGCGAAGTCAAGGACGTTCTCCTGCTCGACGTGACGCCGCTGTCACTCGGCATCGAGACGTTGGGTGGTGTGTTCACCCGGCTCATCGACCGCAACACGACCATCCCGACCAAGAAGAGCCAGGTGTTCTCGACCGCCGAGGACGGCCAGACCGCGGTGACCATCAAGGTCTACCAGGGCGAGCGCGAGATGGCGGCCGACAACAAGCACCTCGGCACGTTCGACCTGGTCGGCATCCCGCCGGCGCCGCGCGGCGTGCCTCAGATCGAGGTGACGTTCGACATCGACGCCAACGGCATCGTCAACGTCTCCGCCAAGGACAAGGCGACCGGCAAGGAGCAGTCGATCCGCATCCAGGCTTCGGGTGGCCTCAGCGACGAGGACATCCAGCGGATGATCAAGGAGGCCGAGGCGCACGCGAGCGAGGACAAGCGGCGGCGCGAGCTCGTCGAGGCGAAGAACCACCTCGAGGCACTTATCCACTCCACGGAGCGCTCCGTTTCCGAGGCCGGCGACAAGCTTCCGGCTGCCGTGAAGACCGACATCGAATCGGCAATCACCTCAGCGCGCGAGGCTGCCCAGAGCGACGACCTCGAGCGGATCAAGTCGGCAACCCAGTCGCTGGCACAGGCCGCGCTCAAGATCGGCGAAGCCGTCTACGGCGGCCAGCAGCCTGGCGGTGCCGAGGCTGGCGCTCCCGAGGGAGAGCCTGGCAAGGGCGGACCAGGAGCGGAGGACGTCGTCGACGCCGAGTTCGAAGAGGTCAAAGACAACAACAAGAAGGATTCGGCCTGACCTGGGCCGACAGGGGCAACAAGGAAGGCCCTCGCCGCTATGTGCAGGAGTAGGTGAGCCATCGGGCTCGCGGCATGCTCAGATCGGCGAGGGTCTTGTCCATCGGGCGGGGGCGACAGTCGCCACCCCGCGGATGGAACAAGAAGCGGGCGTCCGTAAATGGCC
>DASVDU010000190.1:0-14123 GCA_036380915.1 Hyphomicrobiaceae bacterium
GTGCGCGCAACCGCCGTATTGAAGCCGGTGCTGCAAGAGATTGCCTCCGACATCGCGACACATGGCTGTCCGGACCGGGGTGGGGACGTCGCGGTCCGCTGGTCTTGTGATGATCAGGGCCGTTGCGTCATCGAGCTGAGCAACGGGAACGTCGCGGAGACCAGTGGCATAGATGGCTGTGCGTCGGCAGGGGCAGTTCAAATGGCGTTCAACCGGCCGGGAGATGGCATGATCAGTTGCGAAACGTCAGAGCAAGGTGCTCGCATCATCGTCCCCGCGCGGTATGTTGCCGACTGGAAGCAGTCCGATGTGCGCTCCGCGCCTCCGGCCGTGGCTCCCGCCGATCCGCTGGAAGGCCGCTCGGTCCTGGTGGTGGAGGATCAGCTTATCATTGCGCTCGATCTGGAGATGCTGCTCAAGGAGCGGGGTGCCGTCGCAGTGCAGCTCAGCGGGTCCGTGAACGACGCTCTCAAGTCGATCGAAGCCGAGCGCCCGGACATCGCCATTCTCGACGTGAATCTCGGGAGTACCACGTCTTTCCCCGTGGCACGTGAGCTGCAGCGGCTGGGGATTCCGTTCATTTTTGCAACTGGTTACGGCAACGAGGTGGAATTTCCGCCCGAGCTGAAATCGGTTCCCTTGGTCGCCAAGCCCTACTGCATGAAAAAGATCAGCGAAGCATTGCTGTCGACCTGTAAGGCGCACGCCTGAGCGTCCGACCGGAGAGCAGAAATAACGGCCAGATCGCAAGCGACCCGGCCCTGTGCTTTCCGGAAGACTAGACCGGGCGGTTACTTGAGGAGCCCCGCTTCCTTGTAGAAGTTCTCGGCGCCCGGGCGCAGGGGCACCCCAATCCTGTACTTCCTAGCGCTGATTGGGGCTGCGGCAGCGCATTAAAAATGGGGCCGGCGCAGTGTCGAACGGCGCTTTTGGCGCTAGCGTACTGACTGCTGATTTCGCAAAGCTCGCGGTCTCGGATCGGAGCGAGCTTCGCTAGCGTGAATGAAGTCGAGATATTCGCTTCCGAGACGGCTTCGGGCACGCAATTTCTCGGGCACCACTGTTGGCTTTCAGTTCGTGTAAGCGGGCCGCCAGCCCGAAGCCAGCGCCTCGGCCTCCGAACAGAACCAGCGTTCTCCGCGCGAGGGATTGATCTGGACCGAGTCGTAATAGGGACTCCAGGGCATGTGATAGATGCGGCCGTTTCGGGAAATATTGCCTTTGATCACACAGCCCTCCGGGGCCGACGCCTGTGCCTGCGCCTGCGACCAGCGATCGGCGCGGTAGTCCCAGGCCGGCTGGTTCTCGCCTTGCCAGATGCCGATCTTGAGCCTTCGGGCCTCTGCCTCGGCGCTCGTGAGCCTCTGTGAATAGCGGACGAAGGCCCAGGCCAAACCACGGCGCACCAGCTCCTTGTTGAGCTCCAGCGCGCCGACGCGGCAAATCGCGATCAGGCGGCCGTAGGTGTCGTGCTCAGACCCCTCGCAGCGAACTTCCTTATGGGCGGTCATGCCGCGCAGCGCCTGCGCTGCCGCCGAACCGCAGTTCCAGCCGTTACCGGTCGGGGTCTGGCATCGTTGCGCGCTTTCCGGGGCATCTATTCCCTCGAGCCGCACCCTCGTCCCGTCGATCACGAGCGTGTCGCCGTCGATGACATGCGCCCGCCCGGAGATGCTCAGGCTCGGCATGTCAGGCGCAGCGGCCTTCGACAGGTCCGGTGGTGAAATGATGGCGAGGCCGAGGGCCAGGGAACCTGCCAACGCCACGGCTCCCAGGTGACGGACGATTCGCCTGCGGTCAGACTCACGCATGGGTTGAGCCTGATGCGATTCGTGTGACAGCGTCGAGGTGAGATTGTGCTCAACCTTGCCGAAGGCTTAACGAATTTCGGCGGCGGCGGTTCAACTTGCGGGTGCCTGATGTCAGCCGGTTCAGCTACTTCGGCTCTGGCTGCAGCAGCGCGACGCCGGCGCCCAAGATGAGGAAGGTGCCCGAAACGCCGAGACCCCAGGCGAGGCTACCGGTCTGATCGGCAACGGCGCCGGTCAGCACAGGGCCGATGAGCTGCAGGGCCGAAAAGAGCAGGGTGAAAGCCGCTACCGCCTCCCCCCATACAACGGGGGGCAGCGCCTTTTTCACCAGGGCCGTTACCGCGGCAGGCGGCATGAAGAACTGACCGAAAAGCGCCGCCGAGGTCAGCATGATGAGAGGTGAGGCGCCGAGGAGCGGCAGCAGAGCACCGATCCCGATTGCCAAGAGCATGCCGGCCAGCGGCCGCCCTCCTTGCCAGCGCGCGATCGGGACGGTCCAGCCCCGCGGCGAGATGATGGTCGCCACCCCAAGCACGATCCACATGGCGGCCACTTCCGTATTGCTCGCTCCGTGCTCGCGCATCCAGGCGACGATGAAGGTCATGTATGCGAAATAGCCGAGGGCATAGCATCCGTAGCTGGCGAACGTGGCGAGCAGCGGTCTCTTGGGCCATGGGTGCGGAGCAGCGTGCGGCGGCGGGGCCGTGACCTGCCGGGCAGCGGTGGCGATGACGAGGCTGATGGCGCCTGAGAAAAGTCCCATGCCGAGCCATGCCCAGGGCCACGCGCCATCTCCCCCGATCGCGAAAAGCGGGGGCAGCGCGAGGCCGGGCAGGAGCAGCCCGACACCGCCTCCGGCGAAATAGATCGCGATTGCACCTGCTGCGCGCGTCGGATCGCGTGGGTACAAGCTCGCGGCGAGAACGCTGCCCGAGATGAAGACGACCGCACCGCTGATGCCCGCGAGCAGCCGAAGGCCGATCATGGTGTTGAAGTCGGCGGTCAAAGCCATGGCAGCGATCGCGGTTGCCGTGATCCAGAGGGCCCCAATGAACAGGCGCGACGCGCCGAACTTGCGGACGATGTTGAGGGCGACGAGCGCGCCGATCAGATAGCCGATGGCATTTGTCGTATTGAGAGCTCCCGCCTGAGTGTAGTTCCAGCCGAGATCGGCGCGCATGGCGGGTAGGATGAGGGCGTAGGAGAACCGGCCCAGGCCATTGGAAACCGCCACACCGAGGGCCAGCCCTGCGGCGATGACGTAGCCGTGGCGGATCGTGGGCGTCCTGCCTTGCAGCTCAGAGTTCATGAGACGATCAGCTGGGCCCTTCCGGGCAAGAGGCCGAGCGACGGAGCTTGCAACGCATCGGCACTCGGGGGCATTTTCTGATGTGTCCACCTAGCGGCTGCAAACGGCGGGAGCAAGAGATGTCGGAGCCCGGATCCATTCATTCGGCCGCGGCCAGGATCGGCGTGTTGCGTGCGGCGCGCGACTGGCTGGAGCGCGACGGCCGCGTGGCGCTGGCGACCGTCATCGATACGTGGGGCTCGGCGCCGGTCCCGGTCGGCGGTCAGCTGGCGATCGCCGCCGATGGAAGCTTCGAGGGCTCGGTCTCGGGAGGCTGCATCGAAGGTGAGGTGATCACGGAGGCCGAGGAGGTTTTGTCCGACGGCCGGCTGCGGGTACTCGATTTCGGTGTCGCCGACGAGACCGCCTGGCGCGTCGGCCTGCCGTGCGGCGGCCAGGTGCGCGTCCTCGTCGAGCGGCTGAGCAAGGACGATGGCCTCGGCTACCTCGAGCGCGCTCTGCACGCCGACCAGAGGCGGGAGGCGCTTCTGGTCCGCACTCATCTTCCCGACGGTCGTCGGGAGCTGTTCGACAAGGCGACGCCGGACCTGCCGCCGGACGTATCGAGCCGCCTCCGATCCGGCGAGAGCAAGCTGCTGAAGACGCCCGATGGCGAGGTTTTCCTCCACGCCATGCTGCCGCCGGCGCGGATCGTGGTGATCGGCGCGACGCACATCGCCCAGGTTCTCTGCGAGCTGGCGCGAATGACGGGATACGAGGTCATCGTCGTCGATCCGCGAACCGCGTTCGCATCGCCGGAGCGTTTCCGCGGCGTCATGCTGCATGCCGAGTGGCCACAGGACGTGCTGCCGCGGATCGGTGTCGATCCCTATACGGCAGTGGTCGTCGTGGCCCACGTGAGCCACATCGACGACGAGGCGCTGAAGTTCGCGCTCAAATCCGATTGCCTCTACATCGGCGCACTCGGCAGCAGCCGTAATCATGCCAAGCGCCGTCAGCGGCTCCTCGAGGCTGGGGTGAGCGAGGAGGCATTCGCGCGCATCAAGAACCCGATCGGCCTCGATATCGGTGCGCAAACGCCTGCCGAGATTGCCGTGTCGATCATGGCCGAGGTCATCCTGGCCGTGCGCGGCAGCAAGGCCGAGCGGAAGGGCTGAGTCGCCGATGGCGGAGGCCAGCCGAGCCCGCGTGGCAGCCGTCCTCCTCGCGGCAGGGTCTTCGACCCGCTTTTCAGGCGGGAACAAGCTGCTGGCCGAGGTGGCGGGACGGCCGCTGATCGCCTGGACGGCCGCTGCGTTCCTCGCCAGTCGCGCCGATCAGGTGATCGTCGTCACGGGGCCCGAGCCGCACGCCATAGCATCGGCATTGTCCGGCATGCCTGTCCGCTTCGTCGAGAACCCGGATCATCTTTCGGGAATGGGCGGTTCGATTGCTGTCGGGGTTGCGGCGCTGTCCGGTGATTCTTCCGGCGTCCTAATTTGTCCCGGTGACATGCCAGGCGTCACGGCGGAGCTCATTGACCGCCTGATCGCCGTCTTCGAGGAGAAGGGCTGCGATCGCATCGTCCGTCCGGTCCTGCCCGATGGGCGCCCAGGCCACCCGGTGCTCTGGCCGCGCCGCTTTTTTCCTCGTCTTGCGCAGTTGACCGGTCCTGAAGGTGGCAGAGTCCTGTTGCGCGAGCTCGCCGGCGACATCGATCTCCTACCCTGCGGCGATCCGGCCGCGGCACTCGACATCGATACGGCTGAGGATCTGGAGCGCTATCGGCTGGCCAAGCGGGATCTGCATGACAGATAAGCGCGGCTGCGCTTGACGATGTGTCCGCAACTTTGGATGGCTCCAATCAGCAATAGAAAGGTTCGGGGAGCTAACGCCTGATGACCTCGGGTCAGGTGGAAACTCAAACGGCGGCATCACGCCCGCGCTTCGGTCTGTTCGGGTTTGCGGTCCCGATTTGGCGGATTGCCGTGGTCGCGCTGGTGCTGCTGCTGGCGGCAGCGATTGCGATTTCGCCAGCGCCAGCCGGAATGCCGCAGCATTCCATGGTGGCGCTCGGACTGGTCGCCATGACGGTCGTCTTGTGGGCCACCCTGGCCATCCCTCCGTCCGCTGCAGCCATAATGTTCACCATCCTGGTGCTGGCGACGCGCGCCGCCCCTCCGCTGGCGGCAGTTTCGGGTTTCCTGTCGAGCTCGCTCTGGCTGGTCTTCGGGGGCCTGCTGATTGGCGCCGCGGCGGAGCGCACCGGGTTCGGCCGCTTCATCGCACGCAGGTTCCTCGGGCGCTTTCGCAGCTCCTATTCAGCCCTGGTGCTGGGCGTGATCGCCGGCACGACACTGCTCACGTTCCTCGTCCCCTCGAACATGGGCCGGCTGGCGATCACCGTGCCCGTCGTGCTCGCGCTGGCCAAGGACGCAGGTTACCGGCTGGGCTCCAACGGCCATATCGGTCTCGTGCTCATCGCGGTGGTGGGCAACTTCGGCGTGGGCCAGGGCGTCCTGCCGGCAAACCTGCTCAACATCATGATCGTCGGTGCCGGGGAGACGCTCTACGGCATCGACATGACGTACATGCACTATTTCCTGCTCTGCGCGCCGGTTCTGGGCATCGTAAAGGCATTTCTGGTGTGGCGCTTGCTCATCCGGATGCACCCGGCGCCAACGCCCTGCTCGGACGAGGACGGATCGAAGGCCGATCAGCTCAGCCCAGAGGCAAAGCGTGTCGGCATTCTCCTCGCGTTAGCCATCCTGCTTTGGGCGACGGATTTCTGGCATGGGTTTAAGCCCGGCTGGGTGGCACTCTTGGTCGGCGTCCTGTGCATCACGCCAGGCATCGGCGTGCTGCCGGTGCGGGAAATCGTGAACCCGCACCGCCTGCTCATCATCATTTGGGTCGGGACCGTCCTGAGCCTCGCTTCCGTCATGACGGAGTCGGGAGCGAGCACGCTGATCTCGAGCGCGTTGGCACGGCTCGCCGGCGTCGAGGGGCAGGGCCCCGCCTATGGATATTTCGCGATGGCGTACCTGTCGTCGCTCATCTCCGTGCTCGCCACTTTCGGTGGAGCCGTCCCCATCATGGCGACCGTTGCCGCCGAAATCAGCAACGCGACGGGCCTCCCGCTCGAAACCGCCGTCATGGCGATCGCCCCGGGGATGTCGGCGATGTTTTTCCCTTACATGGCGTCCCCGTTCGTGGTCGGGCTTGCCATGGGCCACGTGAGCCATCGCGCTGCGCTGCCCTTCATGGTAACTTTGGCGCTGGTAACGTGCGCGATCATCATCCCGCTGAATGCATTCTGGTGGTGGTTGCTTGAATTCCTGCCGTAATTTAGGTGATCACCGGCCGATATCTCATGGCAGCGCAGCGCAAGCCGATGCTCCCCAGGCGGCTTGCTGCGACACAGAATGCCGCCTTATAAGTTGACTGTTGAAGTCAGGATTCCAATACCATAAAGTCGGCCACCGACACATGCCCTCGGTGGAGATCGCCTGTTCATAGAGGATTCCTGATGAAGCTGTTCGCGCGCGCTCTCGGGCTTTCCATTCTCCTGTCGCTGGCAACGCCTGCCCTCGCGCTCGAGTACCCCATAGGCGAACCGCAGAAGATGCACGGCATGGAGATCGCCGCCGTCTACCTTCAACCCGTCGAAATGGAGCCGGAGGGCATGATGCGGTCGGCCAAGGAAAGCGACATCCATCTGGAAGCCGACATTCAGGCGACCGCTGACAATGCGAACGGTTTTGCCGAGGGCGATTGGCTGCCCCATTTGTCGATTGACTACAAACTCACCAAGAAAAGTAGCGGTGAGGAAATTTCCGGCCATATGATGCCGATGGTGGCCAACGATGGCCCGCATTATGGCGATAACGTCAAACTGCTCGGTCCCGGCGCATACAAGCTCGAATTGAAAGTTTCATCGAAGTCTGAGCATTTCGGCCGCCACATAGATAAAGAAACCGGCGTAGCGCCCTGGCCGGAAGACTTCACGGCCTCCTTCGAGTTCGTCTACGCGGGCACCGGCAAGAAGGGCGGCTACTGATATGCGCCGAATCGCTGCTTTTCTGCTCGCTTTTCCGTTCCTTGCATCGGTTGCCGCATGGGCAGGCGATCCTGTCTTCGCCATCGAATTCGAAAATGGCGAGATTCGCCCTGCTGAAATCGTCGTGCCCGCCAATTCCCGGTTCAAGCTCGAGCTGCGCAATGTTGGAACAAGCCCTATCGAGTTCGAGAGTCTCGAATTGCGAAAAGAGAAGGTGATCGGCCCGGGCGTAACCACTTTCATCGTCTTCAATCGCCTCTCGCCGGGCGAGTACAGCTTCTTCGATGACTTCCATCCCGATACGCCGCCGGCGCGATTGGTCGTGGTGGAAGGCAAAACGGAATGAACGGTCATGACCGGAGCATTCTGGCAAGTTGTTTTCATCATCTGGCGCGAGAGCGTCGAAGCGCTTCTGGTCGTCGGCATTCTGAATGCCTGGCTGACCCGGCGCGGCGGCGGAGGCGGGGTGATGAAAGGCCGGCGCTTTCTTTGGGGGGGCGCCATTGCGGGGCTGGCCTTCGCCGTGGTGCTGGGTTGGGCCCTGCTCAATCTCGCCGACATGCTCGAGGGCGAGGCGCTCGAATGGTTCCAGATGGCTATGGTCTTTGCTGCGGCCGGTCTCATCGTGCACATGGTTCATTGGATGCACGTGTCGGGCCGGACCATGAAGGCCACGCTCGAAGGCGGTGCAGAACGGGCGCTTGCCGCGGCAAACTGGTGGGGACTCTTTCTGCTCGCCGCACTGGCGGTGGCGCGCGAGGGCAGCGAGACGGTCGTTTTTCTTTATGGAGTGCTGGCCGGCAGCGGCGGCTCGGCTAGTGCTCCCTTTGTCGTCGGGGCGGTCGCCGGTTTCGTGGCCGCCGTTATAACCTACGCCCTGATCCAGCTCGGAGCCCGCCGCCTATCCTGGTCGAGCTTTTTTCGGACGAGCGAGATCGTGCTCCTGCTCCTCGCCGCCGCATTGTTCATTGCCGGCACCGACAAAGCCATCTCTCTCGGCCTCTTGCCGGTCCTTTCCGGGCAGCTGTGGGATACGTCATTCATCCTCGATGACGGGCGCGGCTGGGGTGGCTTCATCGCCGCCCTGACGGGCTACCGCGCCCGGCCAGATCTCATCTGGCTGATCGCCTATAGCAGCTACTGGCTGGCGGTATTTTTTCTGTTCCGCCCATCGCCGGTTGCCCGCCCGGATGCTGCATGAGCGCGTTGGCGCATTTCGGTGATTTCCTTGCACGCAACCAGGAAAGGGTGCGGCGGGTGCAATGGTGTGTGGTGGGGCTCTACGCCTTCCTGCTCGTGGTGCCCGTTTTCCTGCCGCTCCCCGGAAGGCTCGACTTCATCTGGAGCAACCTGACCCGTTTCGCTCAGTTCGTTTTTTGGGGCATCTGGTGGCCAGGCGTCATCCTTTCGATGTTCCTGGTGGGCCGGGCGTGGTGTGGATTTCTGTGTCCGGAAGGCTTCTTGAGCGAGGAGGCGAGCAAGCGCGGGCTAGGGCGCGCCTTGCCGCGCTGGATCACGTGGCCGTACTGGCCCGTAATTGCATTCGCGCTCACCACGATCTACGGCCAGGTTGCGAGTGTCTACCAGTATCCTGGTCCGGCGCTCGTCGTTCTGGGCGGTTCGACGGGGGCCGCGATCATTGTCGGCTTGCTTTTTGGGCGGCGCAAACGTGTCTGGTGCCGTTACCTTTGTCCGGTCACCACCGTGTTTGCGGTGATTTCCAAGCTCGCGCCGTTCCATTTCAGGGTCGACGGCGCCGCCTGGGCCGCCTCACAGGCGCGCGGTGAAAAGCCGAAGCCCGTGAATTGTGCGCCGCTGGTGCCGCTCCGCACGATGCAAGGCGCAGCCGACTGCCACATGTGCGGGCGCTGCTCGGGGTTTCGCGGAGCGATCCGCTTGTCTCTGCGCTCCCCGGCCCACGAAATCGTCCACGTGGCCGGTGCGAGCCCCAAGCCCGCCGAAACGGTCCTGATAATTTTCGGCCTGATGGGCTTGAGCGTCGGTGCCTTCCACTGGTCGGTTAGTCCGATTTTCATTGCCATCAAGCAGCAGCTTGCTGCCGTCCTCGTCGAAGCCGGCTGGCTCTGGCCCTTGGAGGCGACGGCGCCGTGGTGGCTGATGACCAACTATCCATCGCACAACGATGTCTTCAATTTGCTCGATGGGGCGGTGATCATCGCGTTCATGCTGGCAGTCACTCTCGCCTGCGGGATTTTCATTTCATCGTTCGTGGCGCTCGCCACCGTCTGCCTCGGCAAGTTCCATACACGCCGTTTCCATCATCTGGTGCAGACCCTCATTCCAGTGGCCGGAGTGGGCGTCTTCATCGGTTTATCGGCACTCACGGTCACGCAGCTGCGCATGGACGGAATCACCATTCCTTACGTCGATGAGGTACGCGCCGGCTTGGTGCTGGCTGCGAGCCTGTTCTCAGCCGTGCTCGCCTGGAAGGTTGCCCGGCTCTATACCGCATCCGCACTTCGGCGTGCCGCTTCGCTCGCGGCAATGATCCCTGTGCTCATCGTTGCCGATGCCGGCTGGTGGCTGTTCCTCAGCGCTTGAATGGCGGCTTCAATGCGCCGCCTCCCAGTTATCCGCCGCCTTCGCATCCACTTTCAGCGGCACGGACAGCGCAACGGCGGGCTCCGGGCTCTTCTCCATGACGTGCTTCACGGTCTCGATCAGCTTGGGGACCTCGGCCTCCTTCGCCTCGAACACGAGCTCGTCGTGCACCTGCAGCAGCATGCGTGCCGACGACAGCCCTGCCTGCCGCAGCGCCTCGGGCATGCGGATCATGGCGCGACGGATGATGTCGGCCGCCGAGCCCTGGATCGGCGCGTTGATGGCCGCGCGCTCGAGAAAGCCGCGCATGGACGGATTGCGCGTGTTGATCTCGGGATAATGCACCCGCCGGCCGAAGATGGTCGTGACGTAACCGTTCTCATGCGCAAAAGCTTTGGTGCGCTCCATGTAATCGCGGATGCCGGGAAAGCGGGCGAAGTACGTCTTGATGTAGCTTCCTGCCTCCTCCCGCGAGATGCCGAGCTGGTTCGCCAGTCCGAACGCGGAGATGCCGTAGATGATGCCGAAGTTGATGGCTTTGGCCCGGCGCCTGGTCTCGGCCGGCATGTCCTTCACCGGCACGCCGAACATCTCGGACGCCGTCATGGCGTGAATGTCGAGCCCGTCGGCGAATGCCTGCTTCAAGGCCGGGATGTCCGCGATGTGGGCAAGCACGCGCAACTCGATCTGGCTGTAGTCGGCAGAGACCAGCAGCATTCCCGGCTCCGCCACGAAGGCCGTGCGGATGGCGCGCCCTTCCTTGGTGCGCACAGGAATGTTCTGCAGGTTGGGATCGCTCGAGGCGAGCCGTCCCGTCGTCGTCGACGCCAGCGAGTAGCAGGTGTGAATGCGCCCGGTATCCTGATGGATGTAGGTCGGCAGAGCATCCGTATAAGTCGATTTCAGCTTGGCGAGCTGGCGCCATTCCAGCATCGTGTTGACGAGCTTGCGCGCATGCTCCGGCAGCTCCTCGTTTTGCGCGAGGTCGTCGAGCAGGTTGGCGCGCGTCTCCCATTGACCCGATTTGGTGCGCTTGCCGCCCGGGAGCCCGAGCCGTTCGAACAGCAGCTCGCCCAGCTGGCGCGGCGAGCCCAGGTTGAATTTGTGCCCGACGAGCTCGTAGACCTCCTCCTCTAGCCGCGCGATGGTCTGGGCGAAGTTGCCGCTCAAGCGCGAGAGCACGTTGCGATCGACGCGGATGCCAGCGCGCTCCATGCCTGCAATCACAGGCACCAGCGGGCGCTCCAGCGTCTCGTAAACCGTGCACATGCGCTCTGCGACGAGGCGCGGCTTGAAGCGGGTCCACAGCCGCAGTGTGACGTCGGCATCCTCGGCGGCATATTCCGTCGCCTTGTCGATCGGCACGTTGGCGAACGTTTTGCCGTTCCGCTTCGGCCCCGGCGCATGCTCCATCACCTTCTCGAAGCGGATGGTCGCGTGCCTGAGATGCCGCTCGGCCAGCTCGTCCATCCCGTGGTTGCCCCGCCCGCCGTCAAGCGCATAGGACATGAGCAGCGTGTCGTCGAAGGCCTGAATCTCGATGCCGTAGCGGCTGAGCAGGAGCCAGTCGTACTTGATGTTGTGGCCGATCTTGAGGATCGACGGGTCCTCGAGCAGCGGCTTCATCGCATCCAGCGCCGTCTGCAGCGGCAGCTGCTCCAGCCTATTGCCGTCGCCGAAGTCGAAGGCGTCACTTGCCGGCCTGTGGGCGAGCGGCACATAGCAGGCCTGCCCCGGCGCGATCGCCATGGAGAAGCCGACGAGATCCGCCTGCATCGGGTCGCGCGACGTGGTTTCGGTATCGAGGCTGAACCGGCCCACATTGCGCGCCTCTGCGATCCAGTGGCGAAGGCGCTCGAGCGTGGTGACCGTCTCGTATTTCGAGCGGTCGATCGCGGGCGTGAGGGAGGCCTCCTCGGCGAAGGCCACCACGGCTGCTGGAGTTCCCGCTCCGGCAACTGCAGCCGCAGCGCCGCCGTCAGGCTTCCTTTGGGGCGCGGGGCTCCCGGATGCCGTCTTCGCTGCCGGCCGCTTTGCCGCGGGCCTTTCCGGCATCGGCGGCAGCTCGACGCCGAGCTTCTCCGCGATCCGCCGGGTCAGCGTGTTGAACTCCATCTCGCGCAGAAAGCTGAGCAGGGCGTCGGTGTCCGGCTCCTGCACCCCGAGCCGCTCGATCGGCGCCTTCAGAGGCACATCACACTTGAGGCGCACGAGCTCGCGCGAGATGCGCGCCTGCTCGGCGAACTCGATCAGCCGCTCGCGCCGCTTCGGCTGCTTGATCTCGCCTGCGCGTTCCAGCAGCGCGTCGAGATTGCCGTACTCGCGGATCAGCTCTGCGGCCGTCTTGACGCCGATACCGGGCACGCCGGGCACGTTGTCGGTGGCATCGCCCGACAGCGCTTGCACGTCGACCACCAGCTCCGGCTCTACGCCGAAGCGTTCCAACACCTCCTCGCGCCCGATGCGCTTGTTCTTCATCGTGTCCAGCATGACGACGCCGGGCTGGATGAGCTGCATCAGATCCTTGTCCGAGGACACGATGGTGACGTCGCCGCCCTTGCGGATGGCATCGCACGCATATGTCGCGATCAGGTCGTCGGCCTCGTAGCCGTCCTGCTCGATGCAGGCGACATTGAAGGCCTTGACCGCCCGCCGGATCAGCCCGAACTGGGGAACCAGCTCCTCCGGCGGCGGTGGCCGGTTCGTCTTGTAGGCCTCGTAGATGGCCGTCCGGAAGGTGTCGCGCGCCGTATCGAAGACGACCGCGATGTGTGTCGGCCGGTCGGAGATCTTGCTGTCGCCGAGCAGCTTCCAGAGCATGCTGCAGAAGCCGTAGACGGCGCCGACCGGCAGTCCGTCGGAGGGCCGTGTCAGGGGCGGCAGCGCGTGAAAGGCGCGGAAGATATAACCCGAGCCGTCGATCAGATAGACGTGACTGCCCTTGACGATGGGCACGGGCTCTCCCTCCGGCACGGTGCATTCGGCCGTCCGGCGGGCGATTTCTATGGCGGTTTCGAGCGTCATGGGCGGCACTATACGCGGTCAGGTCTCCCGGGTCAGCAGCCTGGCGCGGAACCGTCGTCGCGGGCGTCGGCTTGGGCTGGAAGTTCGGGATTTTCTTCGGTGGATTGAAGATGCCGGGCCACACGCCTGGCCATGTGCCGCTCTGGCGGGAAGACCATCGCGCGCTCATTGCCGGCGGTGGCTTCATCGTCACGACGGGGCGAGATTCGGCCTATGCTGTCGCGTTCCAGCGCGCAGACCTGCACTGTCGGCCGTCTGTTTCACTCAAAATGGGTATAATCGCGCCACTCCGCAACCTGGCTGCCAGGCTCGAGGCCGAGCGGGTCACCATCGACCACGGCCAACCAACCGATGATACAAGGCTTGCGTCAGGTGCTTCCATGACCTTGCCGACACGGTCGACCAGGTTGCCATCCCGGCCGATGGTCACTAGGTGACCTATGCAACGACGCTGACGACAGCGCCGCCCACGTACATGGGATTGAGGGGCAGGCCGGTTCGGCAGGTGCTTCGACCAACCCATCCCGCGATTGCGGGATCGTGCCGGATCCGTTATTGTCCCGGCCTCACGCACCCATAGCTCAGCTGGATAGAGCGCTGCCCTCCGAAGGCAGAGGTCAGAGGTTCAAATCCTCTTGGGTGCGCCAGACGCCTCCCGCCACCCCTTTGAATCTTCTCCCTTTTTTGCCACCTGAGTCAGGGGGGTGGTTCCTCGTCGGTTGCTGGCACACAGCCCGAAATTGCCCGGAAATGCCTGTCAAGTCCCGACGCAAGTCCCGACGCGGATCAGTCGGACCGGACGGGTGGTCGGCGACCATTCGACTATATGAGCGACTTACCTTAGCTACGAGTATTAGATGTGGATTGCGCCATCTAGCGCGGAACCAACTTGCTTTGTGTCGATACAATCCGCGCTAAAGTGAGCGGCGTCGGGTGCTTGATGGCGCGACAGACCCTGCACGCCGCTAATCCTCTGCTTGCCAGAGGTCACAAGACGGGCCGCCGAATCAAAGCTGGGCTGTGCTAGCTTGGTGGCGCAGCTCGTACCGACAACTGACTTGTTGCCTAAGGGGAGGGAGGGATGGCAACGAATGTTGTTAATCTTGACGCACTGATCCGGCGGGCTGATATGGCGGAGCCGGGAGAAGCAGGGTCAGACATTTCTTCACTGTCGCTCACTGGACTTGCTCCGAAGGGATTGCTGTATCCGGCATTACGTAAGCCAGATTTCCAACGTGAAACCGCTAACTGGTCCCCCGAGCAAGTTGCAGATTTGGTCATCACTTTTGCGAACGGCGATCTGATACCTGCCGTCATACTTTGGCGGTCGGGGCAATACGTATTCGTTATCGACGGTGCGCACAGATTAAGTGCGCTT
>DASVDU010000191.1:0-7194 GCA_036380915.1 Hyphomicrobiaceae bacterium
GGAAGGCCGCCCCGAGCTCGACGCCAAAATGCGTCGTCTTGTCGGCATTGACCGCGCCGAGCGAGACGGCCGTCTCGTCACGCAGATTGAGCAGCTCGTCTTTCACCCAGGAGTAATAGGCGATGGCGGACCAGGCGAGCCTGTCCGTCCGGCCCTTCCAGCCACCTTCCAATGTGGTCGCGGTCTGCGCGTCGAGATCGGGCGTCGCGAACGCATCCCGGGGCGGAGGCGGTGTCTCCGTCGGAGGCAGAGCGGGAGCGCCGGCGCTGCTGTTCGGCGAGCCGTTTATCGTCGCGATTAGATCGTCATGCGTCGGCGGCTCGAAGCTGCGGCTCAACGCAGCAAAGACGGACTGACCGCGCGCGATCTCGTAGCTCAGCGCAAGGCTTGGGGTCCATGCCGAATAGGAGTGGTCGTAGCTCGTGTCCTTGAAGGGAGTCTCGCCGAACGGCTGCGGCATTGGAAATGCCAGGTAAGGCCGTGTGGCGCCCTTGTAGACGTCCTTGTTCTCCCGCGTCGCGTAGGAATATGCGAGAGCCGGCGAGACCGTCAGCCGTTCCGTGAGCGGGATGTTGAAGCCCGCGTTGACCGACAACGTGCTCGAGTCGAGCTCGTTGTCGCCGAACAGCGGCCCCTTCTTGCCCTTGTCGTTGATGAAATAGCGCCGGTCCGCGCTGCCGACGACGTACTGGCCTGTCACCTCGAACAGTGGCAATGCCCGACTGGGGTCTGGCGCATAGGCATAGCGGAGGACAGTGGTGAGGTCACCGCCAACAGTGTCACGTACGCCACCCGCGATCGGGAACGTGAAGCTGTCGTCGGTATAGGTGTAACCCAAGCCGAAATCGAAGCGGTTGGCGCCGAAGCGCGCCGTCGTCCGCGAGCCGATGCGGAACTGCTCGGCCTCGCGCCGCGGATCGTCACGGCCGACGTTCGGGCCCTTGCAGTTCGGCGGGCCGGAGCAGATTTGCTTCGGGTTCTGTTCAAGGAGATCCCGCGACAGCGGGCCGACGACGTCGAATGCGAGGTCGGTGTAGCCAACGAACAGGCGCGTGCTGATGTTCTCATTCACCCGTGCGCCGACGTTCATGTTGAAGTTGGCGCGCTCTGACTCATTGTGCTGACGAAATCCGTCCCGCTCCGTGTAACTGAGGCTGGCATGGGCATCGAGATCGCCTTGCCGCGCGCCAGCCTGTGCGTTCGTCGTGAACTGGCCGAAGCTGCCGAACTCGGCAGCCACGTCCGCGCCCGGAGCGGTGATCCCGGTCGGCGAGACGAAGTTGATAGCGCCGCCGAGGACGGTGGCGCCAAGCCGGTTGGCGGTGTAGCCGCGATACACCTCCATGAAGGCGGCACTCTTCGGATCGGCAAGGCCAACGATGTACGAGCCATCTGCTCGGTTGATGGGCAGGCCATCCTGCAGCACCAGGGTGCCACGCTCGGACGGATTCTGCTGCAGGCCGGAGCCGCGGATCTGCAATCGCGGCTGGTCGTTGCTACCGAAGAAATCCTGCACGACGACACCCGGCACGAAGGCCAGCGCTTCGGACAGCGAGGTGCCGGCCTGCGGCGGCATTTCCTGGCTGGCGACCACCGCCGTTCCGCCTGCGATCGCATCGAGCGTCCGCGTCGCCCTGTCGACGGCCGAGCCCTCCTCACCATCTCCGCGAGCCTCGCCCAGCGATTCCGCACCGGTGACGCTCCCCGGTTGCGGCGCCCCGCCCTCGATGACGATGGGAGACAATTCGACCGTGGTGCCTGGCGCAGCCGATTGGCCTGCCGCCACTGTCGGCCACATCAAAACGGCTGTCATCGCGACGAGACTGCCATTCCGCTTCAGAAGCTCCGCCGTCCGCCGCCCCCGCGAATCGGCAACATGTCGACAATCGGCAGGCACATGCCTTTGACAGACCATCATCTTCGCTCCCCCGTTGGTCTATTCTTGACTAGAATAATCGAGATATGATGCGAGGGACTTGCCTGGGATCAACTCAGGGTCCGTGGCGGGAACGGCCGATTGACGCATATCAGGCTGTGACCGCCACAGGGGCACGCACGAGGAGCATGGCCACGCCGTAATGACCATGGACTGTCGCGATGTTCTGAAACTCAGGCGTGCTCCGTTCCTGGCGGGATTGGGCGCGGAGGAGCTCGACGCGTTCGCCTCGAGCCTCGAGGTGGCGACGCTCTCCGCTGGACAGACCCTATTCAGCCAGGGCGACCCCGCGACCGCGTTCTACTTCGTCCTGGATGGATGGGTTGCGCTATTCCGCGACGGCCCCGAGGGCGAGCGGACGGCAATCCACCTCGTTGGCCCGGGGGAATCGTTTGCAGAGGCGCTGCTGGCGCATGAGGCGCGCTACCCCGTCACCGCCGAAGCGGCGGCGGACCTGCGTGTGGCCGTCATCAGCATCGCGCGTTTTCGATCGCTCATCACGCAATCGCCGGAGCTGGCGCTGTCGATCATCTCCGCCGTTCTTGTGAAACTGCGCGCTCTCGTCTCACGCATCGAGCAGGACCAGGAATGGCCGCCTCAGCGCCGGATTGCGGCGTTCCTTTACAGAACCTGCATGGCCAACGGCGGCGCCTGTCAGTTCGAGCTGCCCGTCGAGCAGCGGTATATCGCAGCCCGGTTGTCGATGACCCCGGCGACACTGTCGCGTGCACTGAGCGATTTGGCTGCCATCGGTGTGGAGGCGAGGCGGCGCAAGGTCGTGATCACCGACGTAGGCCGCCTGGCCCGGTTCGTGAACCAGGACCAGCCGTAAGGCCGCCTCTGATCAGATCGTCACCTGCGTGGGCATCGGCCACGGCCACCACATGCCGGGCACGTGCAGAGGCAGTCGGAAATGCAGGCAAAGCCGCATCCGCAGCATTCGAAGCAGACCTGTTGCCCTCTGCCATGCTCGGGCGAAAGCGCGTCCGCCTCATTATTATTCCGCAGCTGCAGCTCAAATCCGCCTTCAAGACCCCGCTCGACGGGAAACGCCGCATGGTCGGCTTCATTCGACATCGGTGGGCTCGGATGATCCCCGGATAAACTGTGCCGGTTCATGACGTGTCGCTCGAGTGATCTCGCTCAGGGCCTGCTTGAATGTCGCGCCACCGGCGGATCGAAGGGGCACGAAAGCCTTCTGCATGCGCTGACACTGATGTTTGGCAAGCAGGCAGGCGCGGTGGTTGATGCAGTCGACGGGACAGAAAACCACGTGACAGCGTTCCACCATATCGCTGATGCGCTGGAAGGCCTGCTCGACGCCGCCGTCATGGTGGTAGAACTCGGCCGAGGCGCCCTCCGCAATGGCGCGCAGCTGCTCGATGGACCCTTTCCGACCACCGAGATAGAGAACCTTGAGCTTCTCCTCCCGCGGCAAGTCGAGCCGGCAGGCAAGGGCGCCTGGGCATTCCTCCTGCGCGCGGACACTCGCCGCGGCACGCTCGGCACGCAGCGCTCGTTCGCGGAGCGCGGCGTTCTCGCGTAGCAGCTCGTCGATGCGTGCCTCGGCAAGTTTGGCGCGCTCGCGCGCCGCAAGGACGGCCCGGTCGCGTTTCGAGCCACGCCTTTCCAGCAAAGGTCGTTGCTGAGTTAGCGGCGACGGCACGCTCGCGATGAGTCGCGACCGAAGCTCGGCGATTTGCGCGTCGCGCTCCTGCAACGCTTGGCGATGGCGCTCGGCGTCCCGCGCAATCTTGGCCTCCAGATCGGCGACGCGCGCTGCCAGCTCGGACGCACGCTCTGCGGCGGCATGGATCGTCCGGCCCAGGACATGGCTCAGCATGTGAACTTCGCCGAAGATGCGGGCGGCAAGATCCTGCGGGATGTGACTGTAGGTCTGAAAGGCCCAGTAGGCACCCGCGATACGCCCGGCGTCGTACTCACGCCTCCAGATCTGCTCCAGCTCCTCTCTCGACCGGGCCCGGCCGACGATGCGGAGTATGCCTTCATGCCGGCGATCGAGCAGCTTCTGCATGGCGCGCGCGAGCGGCCCGCCCTTGCGGACCGCCTCCACGAAGTGCGCGTGAAGATCATACGCAGTGACGTCGGGGCTGACCTGGACTCGGCAGCGCTTGGCGATGTTCAGCAGGTCCGTGTGGGTGAGGCAGGTGCCCACGATCGAGCACTCGACGTGATCTCGCAGCTCGTTGATCCTGAGGCGGCGCCGCTCCGCGAAAGTGCGGCGTTCATCGGCATCGGGCGATAAAGGTTCGCGGAGCCCTGGCAGCGCTGCTGCGAGACTATCGAGGAGATCTGGCGATCGCGTGCACATGGGTCGCGTACATCGGGTGAGCAAAGGGCAACGTCGGCAAGGCCAAGCCCCGCCCTCCTAAACTTGATTATTATACTCCACAATCCAGGATTGCTGGAAGGAACATTTTAAAGAACTCGCTGAGCAGGATGTGCATCTCGTTGTCGCGGGCTGGGGCGGTCGCACCGGCAAGGTCGGGCAGCACTATTCTTGACAATGGCTGTATAGAAATGGCAATGCAGTTGGACCACGGACTTGCATTGCAGCCAGGCTTGGAACGGGCATCTAGCGGCGGGGGAATTCATGCTGAAGAGCTGGCGATGGATCGCAAGCGCCGCGACTGCGACCGCTTTCATGGGGGCAACGCCGGCGCTTGCCGAGCCCAAGATCCATCCGCTCGGCATCGAGTTGAACACGATCGAGCCGACAGATGGCAAATGCCGGCTGACGTTCGTCATGTCGAACCCGGCGGACGCTCCGGTTGATAGCCTGAAAGCCGACACGGCCGTTTTTGGACCCGATGGCGTGATCAAGCGCCGGCTGGTTATCGAATTCGGTCCACTGAAGCCGAAAAAGACGAGTATCCGCGCGTTCGATCTGGACGCGACCTGCGATTCCCTCGGCTCGTTGCTCGTGAACGACATCATCGCCTGCGCGCCGGAAACCCTGGGTGACTGCCTGGCGCGCCTCGAGCTGTCGTCGCGGACCTCGGTCGGGCTGTTCAAGTAGGAACGGAGGGCGACTTGGAGCACACGATGACGCCGATCGGCCTGTTCATGCAGGCAGGGCCGGTTGGCAAGGCGGTCATCCTCATACTGCTCGTCATGTCGATCTGGTGCTGGGTGCTGATCCTGGAGGGCTGGATCGCCGTCGTCCGTTTGCGCCGCGCAGTCCGTCGACTGCGCGCTGGTGCGGGAAATTCCGTTTCGCCCTTGCTGATAGAGGTGATCAAGGCCGGCGACGAGGCCCGGCGCATCGATGTGCCCATGGAGACAGCCGGCGAAACCCGACAGCGGATCGGTGAAGCCATGCGCCGGGCAGCCCAGGTGCTGCTCGGCCGTTTGGACAGCGGCCTGCCGAGCCTGGCGGTGATCTCGTCGGTCGCGCCTTTCATCGGCCTGTTCGGCACCGTGTGGGGCATCATGACGAGCTTCGCCAGCATCGCCGATGCCAACGATACGAGCCTTGCCGTCGTGGCCCCTGGCATCGCCGAGGCCCTGGCAGCCACGGCGATCGGGCTTGCGGCCGCGATACCTGCCTCGTTCGGCTACAATCGCCTTTCGAGCTCAATGGGTCGCGTGGCCCAGATGCTCGATCACCTGATCGAGGATCAGGCCGTCGCCTTGATGGCCAGACCTGCCCCCGCTCATGAGCTTCATCGAGACAGGGAGCCGCGCCGTGGCCATGCCGTCGCGCAATAACTCGGGAAACGCGCTCTATCAGCCGATGCCCGAGATCAACGTGACGCCGCTCGTCGACGTCATGCTGGTGCTGCTCATCGTTTTCATGATTACCGCACCGATGCTGACAGCGGGGCTCAAGGTGAATCTGCCGCAGGCGAAATCGGCCGAGCCGCTCGACCCCAAGCAGCCGGTCGTCATCACGGTGACGAAAGAAGGCGATGTGACGATAGGTGATCAAACGGTTGCGCGGGAGGACATCGCTTCGGAAGTGCGCAGACTGCTCGGCGAAGAGGATCGGCCCGTTCATGTCCGCGGCGACCGCGAGGTCCCTTATGGCGAGATCGTCGCCGTCATGGATGATCTGGCGGCTAACGGCATTGTCAAGATTGCGCTGCTGGCGACCGGGCGCAGCACACGCAACGGCGAATCCATGGAGCTGCGTGCGCAGGCCGGGCCGCAGGCGCCGTGACGCGTCGCGATGCCGTCGGGCGAAACAACTCTGAGCACTTTCCGAGCTCCAAGATTGGTGCCGATCGGGGTTCGTCCAATGGCGGTCTTGCTGGTGACCGCGCTTTATGGCGCGATGCTGGTTCGGCTGCCTGCGCCAACACCCGCTGGCGTCTCTCTGCAGCCGGCGGAGGTCATGATCCTTCCGCCTGGAGATCCGGAGCAGGAGATCGCGGCTGTCGGAAGTCCGGACTCGATCGCGGCACAGGCAAGCGATGGGCTCCAATCCGCGTCCGTTGCCGAGCTTTCGGAGTTAGAGCCCACAGAGGAGTTGACACCTGCAAAATCGCAGGCCTCCGAGGTGAGGACCGTTGAACCGGTCGAAGCGTCAGCTATCGCGCCCATGCTGCAGGCCGAGCCGCCGCTCGAAGCCGTGGAGTCGGCGGTGGCGATCGCTCCCAAGGAGCTCGATCCGGCTAAGATGAGCGATCGCACGCCGGTGACTGACGCGCCGGTGCGGCGCGAGGTCGTCAAGACCGAAGTGGTTGAGAAGGGAAAGCCCAAAGACGATACGAAGAAAGAACCGGCAAAAAAGAAATCAGCTTCGAGCCCCGCGCAGCGGGGTCACGCCGGTTCTGGCGGTGGCCAGCGAAACGCGTCAGCGCAAAGCATCGCAGCCTATGCCGCGCACGTCCGGTCCGTTCTGGTCTCCCGAACGCAGCGAATCCGAAATTTGCGCTCCTCGGGGCGCGTCGGCCTTACCTTCACGATCAACGCCGATGGCCGCCTCGCCTCGTTGTCGCTGAGATCCTCCGGTCGCGCAGAGATCGACCAGGCCGTTCGTGCATCCGTCCGCGGCGCCATCTTCCCGCCCCCGCCAAATGGGCGTTTCAGGGGAAGCATCACGATTACCGTCAGGTGAGAGCTTATTAAGGCGCTGCCATCCACTGGCGCGCCGAGGCTCAGCTATCGCCACTTCTTAAGCTGAAACCACCCGCATCGCAGACGGCCGCAAACGCGTTTCTGCTCCAGGTGCAGTAGGAGGAAGCGCCTACGTGCCAACCTGCCAGTGCTCCTGCCGGCCGGTGAGCGTCAGG
>DASVDU010000192.1:0-8349 GCA_036380915.1 Hyphomicrobiaceae bacterium
AAGGCCCTCGCCGCTATGTGCAGGAGTAGGTGAGCCATCGGGCTCGCGGCATGCTCAGATCGGCGAGGGTCTTGTCCATCGGGCGGGGGCGACAGTCGCCACCCCGCGGATGGAACAAGAAGCGGGCGTCCGTAAATGGCCAAGCGCGACTACTACGAGGTCCTCGGCGTATCCAGAAACGCGAGCGAGCAGGAACTGAAGTCCGCCTTCAGGCGGCTGGCCAAGGAGTGCCATCCTGATCACAACTCCGGCGACAAAAGCGCCGAGCAGCGTTTCAAGGAAATTGCCGAAGCCTACGAGACTCTGAAGGATCCCCAGAAGCGCGCAGCTTACGATCAGTTCGGCCATGCCGCGTTCGACGGCGGTGGCCGCGGGGCAGGCGGTTTCGGGCCGGACTTCGCCGCCTCCATGTCCGACATCTTCGACGATCTGTTCGGAGAGTTCATGGGCGGCCGACGGGGCCGCCAACGGTCAGGGCGCGAGCGCGGCGCCGACCTCAGGTACAATCTCGAGATTACCCTCTCGGAGGCCTACACCGGCAAGACGGCTCAGATCCGCGTGCCGTCCAGTGTCGCCTGCGAGAAATGCTCCGGTTCGGGCGCAAAACCTGGCACCAAGCCATCGAGCTGCCCGACGTGTGCCGGCTTCGGCAAGGTTCGTGCCTCGCAGGGCTTCTTCACGATCGAGCGCACCTGCCCGACCTGCCAGGGGCGCGGCGAGGTCATCGACGATCCGTGCCCGGCCTGCTCCGGCTCGGGCCGCGTCATGCGCGAACGGACGCTGTCCGTGAATATTCCTGCGGGTGTCGAGGATGGCACGCGCATCCGCCTTGCCGGTGAGGGCGAAGCGGGCCTGCGCGGCGGTCCGGCGGGCGACCTCTATATTTTCCTCTCGATCAAGCCCGACGAGTTCTTCCAGCGCGATGGTGCCGACATCTTCTGCATGGTGCCGATCTCGATGTGCACCGCCGCGCTCGGCGGCCAGATCGAGGTGCCTACCGTCGACGGCAGCGTCACGCGCGTGAAAATTCCTGAGGGCACGGAGAGCGGCAAGCAGTTCCGCCTCAAGAACAAGGGCATGCCGGTCCTGCGCTCGAAATCCTATGGCGACATGTACATCCAGGTTCAGGTGGAGACTCCAAAGAACCTGACCCGTCGCCAACGGGAGCTCCTCGAGGAGTTCGAGCGCGAAAGCCACAAGGACACCAGCCCCGAGAGCGCCGGCTTCTTCTCCCGCGTCAAGGAGTTCTTCGAGGGCCGCGGCGTCTGAAGTCACTGCCCCTCTCAGAGTTTTCCAACCGCTACCCTCATTCCGTCATCCCGGCGCTTGTCGCCGGGATCCACCTAACCACGGACTCCGCACTCACGGATAGCTGGATCCCGGGCACAAGGCCCGGGATGACTGTCGTGTTTTGTCCTGGACGCAATAAACGGGACCATCGCCCCCAGCGCGGAATGCTCTACAATGGCCTCACATCATTCCATCCAGTGGGGCACCCAATGACACTCTCCGAGCGCGAAGCGCAGATTACGGCATGGCTGGCCGAGCAGAAGGACGCCATGATCGCCCTGCTGCGCGAAGTGGTGAATATCGACTCCGGCACCTACGACAAGGCAGGTGTCGACGCCGTAGGCGCACGCTTCGAGCAATTCTTTGCCGAACATGGCCTGCCCACCCGGCGCGAGCCCAACGAGCGCTTCGGAGACGCCATCCACATTCGCCTCGACGACCGGCTGACGAACGAGAAACCGGTTTTGCTGTTGGGCCATCGCGACACGGTTTTTTCCAAGGGCGAAGCTGAGCGGCGACCGTTCCGTATCGAAGGCGACCGGGCCTACGGCCCCGGCGTTGCCGACATGAAGGCCGGACTCGTCATGAACGCCTTCGTGCTGGCCGCTTTCCGCAAGTTCGGCGCGCCCGTCCCCGTCGTCGGCCTCATCACCAGCGACGAAGAGATCGGCTCACCCGCGTGTCGGCCCGTCATCGAGACCGCAGCCCGTGAGGCCCGCGCGGTGCTCAACTCCGAGCCGGGACGGCCCAGCGGCAACATCGTGACCAGCCGCAAAGGCGGTGTTTTCATGCGCATGACCGTCGAGGGCCGGCCAGCGCACTCCGGTGGCAATTTCGAGAAGGGCATCAGCGCCATCGGCGAGCTGGCGCACAAGATCATCGCCATCCACAAGCTGACCGATCTCGCCAAGGGCACGACGCTCAACGTCGGCATCATGCGTGGCGGCGAGGCGGTGAACATGGTCGCCCCATCGGCCGAGGCCGAGATCGATATGCGTTACGTCGATCCGCCCGAGCGGGCGAAGACGATGGCCGCAATCGAGGAGATCGTGGCCGCCAGCTACGTGCCGGGGACCAGGGCGGCGTTGGAGATCAAGGGCGAGTTCCTGCCTCTCAACCCGACGCCCTCCTCCGAAGCCCTGTTCGCGCATTATCAGGCCGCCGCCCGCGATGCCGGCCTGAAGGTGGAGGGAGAGTTTGCAGGCGGTTGCGCCGACTCCGGATTCACGGCTGCGGTCGGCTGCCCGACGATCTGCGCCGTCGGCCCCGTTGGCGGCGCGGCGCATACGCCAGAGGAATATCTGGAGATCGGCTCGCTCGTCCCGCGTGCGCAGGCGATGGCGTTGGCCGTGATGAGAATGGGGGCGGCTTAGCCGGGCTCGCTGCGGCGTATGGCTCTCCCGGGGAATGGCCCGATGTCATCGCACTCCGGGCGGTGCTAAACCCATTTCGGCAAAGCGATCTCCCAAGGGTGGTGCTGTGAGCAAGCTCGACATCACGGTGGTCGGGGCCGGCATCTTCGGCCTCTGGCAGGCCTTCGAGCTGACCCGCCGGGGGCATAGGGTCATGCTGCGGGAAGCCTCGGAGGAATCTGCCGTCGGCGCAGCAAGCCGCTACGCGGGCGCCATGCTTGCCCCATATTGCGAGGCAGAGTCTGCGGAACCCGTGATCCAGGATTTAGGCCGCACCGGTGTCGCAATGTGGCGCGAGGCCTACCCTGGCGTCGTCTATCGCGGCACCCTGGTCGTCGCCGGCAGCCGGGACCGCAGCGAGCTCAACCGCTTCGCGCGTCTCACCCAGGGCCATCGTGAAATTTCCGAGAGTGAGCTGGCGGAGCTCGAGCCGGATCTCGCCGGACGGTTCAGCCGCGGGCTCTATTACGAGGAGGAGGGCCACCTCGCCCCGCGGGCGGCCCTGCCCTACCTGGTCTCGGAGCTGCGCCGAATGGGCGCCACGCTGCGATTCGGAGATCCGGTGCCGGAGCCGATCTGGATGGCGGCATCGAACGGCGGCGTGGTGATCGACTGCCGTGGACTTGCCGCGCGCGGCGACCTGCCGGACCTGCGCGGCGTTCGTGGCGAGATGGCCGTTCTGCACGCACCCGAAGTGACGCTGACGAGAGCCGTCCGCCTTCTCCATCCGCGCCAGCCGCTCTATGTCGTGCCATGGGGAAACCATGTCTACATGGTCGGCGCGACCTTGCTCGAGCGCGAGGATGGTGCTCCGGTTACGGTACGTTCGGCGCTCGAGCTGCTCGGCCTCGCCTACGCTCTGCACCCAGGATTTGCGGAGGCGACGGTGGAGGAGCTGGGCGCCGGTGTGCGGCCGTCGTTCCGGGACAATATTCCCCGTGCGATCGTCCGAGGCCGGCGCATTCTGGTCAACGGCGCCTATCGGCATGGCTATCTCTTCGCGCCGGTCATGGCCAACGCTGTCGCCAACTACCTCGAGCACGGCACGGTCAACCCGGCCGTCATGAGGATCGAATAGCGCGGGACCCTGCTCTGCAGTCACGCGGCAACGACACCGCTCGACGACTTTGCAGAGATCAGCTCCTCCGCCATCTTCTGCGCTGCCGTGAAATCCGGCTTGCCGGAGCCGAGCAGCGGCAATTTCGGCACGCAGAGCACGGCTGAGGGCACCATCAGCTCGGAGGCGCCTTTGGTCCGGGCATGGCGCAGAATCGCATCGCGCGTGGCATCCGCCTGCGTCGTCAACAGAACGAGCCGTTCGCCTTTGCGCAGATCGGGGACGGCAACGGCGACCGAAACGGCACCCGGCCATAGCTCGAGGGCGAAGCTCTCCACGACGGCCAGCGAGACCATCTCCCCGCCGACCTTGGCGAACCGCTTGGCCCGGCCTTTGAGCGTGAGATAGCCCTGCGGATCGATCGAGACGATATCGCCCGTGTCGTGCCAGCCATCCTCCGGCGGCTCGAGCACACCCGGGTTCTCGGCACGATAGTAGCCGAGCATCACGTTCGGCCCGCGCACGAACAGGCGTCCACCGTCATCGATTCCGGGCACAGGATCGAGCCTGACCTCCATCAAAGGCGACAGCCGGCCGACCGTGCCCGCTTTGTTGGTGAGCGGCGTATTGCTCGCGAGCACCGGCGCGGTCTCGGTGAGGCCATAGCCCTCCAGAATGCGAACGCCGAACTTCTCCATGTAGAGATCGCGGGTGCGCTGTTTCACGGCCTCGGCCCCGGCAAGGACGAGGCGCACGGAATGCAGGTCGTAAGGGTGCGCGACCCGCGCGTAGCCGTTGAGGAACGTGTCCGTCCCGAACAGGATCGTGGCGTTGGTCTGGTAGACGAGCTCCGGAACGATCCGATAGTGCAGCGGGGAGGGGTAGAGGAACACGGGCGCCCCGGCCATCAGCGGCATGACGAGCCCCGCCGTCAGGCCGAACGAATGAAACAGCGGAAGCGCGTTGAAGACCGTGTCCTCCCCGTTTGCCACGATCCGGGTCAGCGATTGCGCGACATTGGCCAGTATATTCCGGTGGGAAAGCACGACACCTTTGGGCGTCCCTTCGGATCCGGACGTGAACAGAATGACGGCCGGGTCGTTGCAATCACGAACGACTTGCGGCCGGCTGCCGAGCAGCAGCCCCACCATCTTGTCGGCAATGGTGATCCTCGCCCGCACATCCTCCAGGAAGACGACCTTCACGTTAAGGGAAAGCCGCTCGACAAGCTCCTGCAGACGCGCCTTCTCGACGAAAACCCGCGAGGTGAGCACGACCTCGACCTGCGCGGCCCGGCACGCTGCCAGCACGTTCTGGAGGCCGGTCGTCTGATTGATCATCGCCGGCACACGGCCGATGCTCTGCAGAGCAAAGAACGTCACCCCCAACCCGGCCGAGTTTGGCAGCATGACGCCGACGGCCGCACCCTGCGGAGCCATCGCCTCGAGCTTGCGGCCGAGCACCTGGGCAGCGAGGATGAGCTTGGCGTAGGAGAGCTTCGCGCCCAGCGCGTCGGCGACAATGGGCTTGCCGGTGCAGCGGGTGGCCTTCGCATCGGCGAGCGCCTCGAAGAGCGTCTTGTCGATCGGAGTGGTCGCCACGGCGGTGTCGATCATCACGTCCTGTAGCGCAGCGGCGGCGGCCTGACGGCGAGCCTTGCCCTTTAGCTCAGGCGGCACCGCGAGCTTACGCGGCGGCAGGATCGACACGCGCACCTTCGGAAACCAGGATTTCCTGATCTGGGAGGCGCGCAGGTAGCTCCAGGGTGAACTGCGCTCGAGCCCATCGATGCGCACGGGCACGACCCAGGCATCGGCCTTGTCGGCAATCATGGCGGCGCCATCGTAGACTTTCATCAGCCCACCGGTGACCGTCACGCGCCCCTCTGGGAAGATGACCAGCGTCTCGCCCTGCTTCACCAGATTGACCAGCGTCCGCGTCGCCATCGGCCGCGTCGGATCCATGGTGTGGGCGTTGATGAGCTTCAGGAACGGCTTGACCCACCACGCCTGCGAAATCGCCGTGTCGACCGCGAACGCCGCGTGGCTCGGCAGGATCGCGTGCATCACCGGGCCGTCCATCAGGCTGACGTGGTTCGGCGTGATGATCACCCGCTCTCCCGCCGGCGGAACAATTTCCAGCCCCTTCACCTCGAGCCGGTAGCAGAGCCGAAAAACGAACGACGCCATATCCTGCACGCCCTGCTTGCCCCAGGCCCACAGAACCAAGCCGACCACCAGCAGATTGGCGATCCCGAGCCCGGCCAGCAGCTGCGGCGCCGATAGTCCTGCGTACTGGAGCGCGGACACGCCGAGGCTGGCAGACGTCATGAAGGCGGCGTTGAGGACGTTGACGGCGGCAACGACGCGCGCGCGTCGGTCAACTGGCGCCCAGGCCTGCACGGCAGCGAACGACGGCACGATGAAAAGTCCGCCGGCAGCGGCGAGCGCGAACAGGTCGAAAGTCAGCCGTATCCCTGAGCCGGTTGCGAGGAGCTCACCGGGTGTCGTGGCTGTCGGGCCAGGCGTGATCCCGGCGGCGCTCCAGGCAAGATCCAGACTGAACAGGCCCATCAGCAGCGCGCCGACAGGCACAAGCGCAAGGTTTGGCCGCAAACGGCTCGCCTGCGCCGCCGCGACCGATCCCGCAGCGATGCCGACGGTGAAAACGACCAGGCCCAATGTGACCACCTGCGCCGTACCGCCGATCTGCTCCTTGGTCAGCGTCGGAAGCAGCGACAGTGCGATCACGCCGACCAGCCAGAACCAGGACACGATGAGACCGCCTATCCAGAGACGATGATCCGCTTTCAGATCGCGGAGCAGCGCAGCAGTCGAGCTCACCGGATTCGGGTTGATGCGCAGGCCGGAGGCCGAGTTGCCGGTCGACGGGATGGCTTGCGCGAAGAGGAGCGCGAGCACCGCCATCCCGAGCACGATGATGGCGACGAGCGTTGCGTTGCCCTGTTCCGCCGCCGCTAGCCCGCCCGCCAGGGTCCCGGCGAGGATCGCGACGAACGTTGCCCCCTCGACCAGCGCATTGCCAGCCGGCAGCTCCCGGGTTTCCAGATGATCCGGAAGGATGCCGTACTTGATCGGACCGAACAGCGCCGCCATCACGCCGAACAGCGTCAGGGCCAGGAACAGGAGAGGAATGGAATTCAGCAGGAAGCCCGCGGCCGCGACACCTGCGATCGGGACCTCTGCCAATTTCAGCTTCCGCGCGACGATCGCCTTGTCGAACTTGTCGGCAAGCTCACCGCCGAGCGCCGACAGAAGGAGGAACGGCGCGACGAGAACACCGCCGGCTAGCGTGACGAGGGCGCCACTCTGCCCGGTCGCGGTGTGGTAGAGAATGAGAATGACCAGCGCGTTCTTCAGAAAATTGTCGTTGAGCGCCGAAAAGAGCTGACACCAGAAGAGCGGCGCGAACCGCCGCGAGGTCATCAATTGCTGGAACATGTGAGTTCTCGCTGAAATGGACCAGCCTGAGCACTATCGGGAAAATTCTGGTTAAAGAACGGCTCTGACGTACTGACCAGAGCAGTCTGTTTCGCACCCGGCGCACTCGAAAGAGGGGCCGGCGCATCACTGCCGGCCGGCAAGGAAAAAGAGACTTGCGCCGCAATCTTTTTGACTTTTCTGCCTCGGGTGAGGTATCAGCGCCACACGGTACCCAGCACAAGCGAAACAAAGGGAAACAGGGATGCAACGCCTGACTGCCTCACTCGTGTCCATGATTGCTGCGGCCACATTCGTGGTACTTCCCGGTGGTGCCGCCGCGGAAACAACTCTTCGCTTTGCGCACACCCAGCCAACTGCCGACACGCATCACGCCGCCGCGCTGCATTTCAAGGAGCGGGTCGAGGCCCTCACGAATGGCGAGGTCAAGGTTTCGGTGCACCCGGCGGGCGAGTTGGGCAACGATCCGGCAATACTCGAAGGCGTTCGGCTCGGAACCATCGATATTGCGAACACCGGCAATCCGTTCTTCACCCGCTTCGAGCCGCGGCTCAACGTGCTGGATCTACCCTATTCCTTCAAGAGCTATGAACATGCCTACCGGATCATCGACGGCCCGATCGGCCAAGAGCTGATCGACGGCCTCCAGAAGCACCGGATGCAGCCGCTGGCCTTCTGGGAGATCGGCTTCCGCAACATCACGAACAGCAAGCGTGCGATCCGTACGCCGCAGGATCTCGAAGGCCTGAAGATCCGCACGACGCCGAATCCCGCCCACGTCCAGGCGTTCAAGATCTTGGGAGCGATCCCAACACCGATGCCGTTCACTGAGGTCTACCTCGCTCTGGAGTCCGGTACGGTCGATGGACAGGAAAATCCACTCGCGATCATTCACTCGAACCGTTTCCACGAGGTGCAGAAGCACCTGTCGATGACGCGGCATGCGTATACCGTGTCCATCACGGTCATGAACCAGCAGAAATTCAATAGCTTGAGCGAGGAGCACCGGAAGGCGCTGCTTCAGGCCGCCAAGGAAGCGCAGCAACTGCAGCGGAAGCTCAATCGCGAGGCCGACAAGACGGCGCTCGAGGAGTTCCGTAAGGCCGGCGTCGAAGTGATCGAAGAGATC
>DASVDU010000193.1:0-5626 GCA_036380915.1 Hyphomicrobiaceae bacterium
CGGGCTGCTCGGCGCACCGGCCCGCATTGCGCAAGCCGGCGCCCCTTTGGCATTCGGCGTCCTGATAGAGACCTACGGGTCCGGCGCATTGCTCTGGTCAAGCGCTATTTGCCTTTCGGCGTTACTGGCCTTTTGCGCAGTTCACGAGAAGCCAAGTCCCCCCGATGAAGCGCTGGGCTGAATGTTTCCGCGACGCCAATGTCGCCCGCTGCCCCCTCACCAACAACCCAATGGTGAAAGATCATGAGAGTTCGTGAGCTTCCTGACCCTGATTTCCTGCCCGCGCTCGACAGGCGCTATGCTCTTCCTCGCCCGGCGCTCGGATTGCCTCACGGCGGTATGGACCACCCACCCCGTATTCTGTTGCTCTATGGCTCGCTCCGACAGCGATCATACTCTCGTCTGGTCGTAGAAGAAGCGGCGCGCCTCGTACGCTACTATGGGGGCGAGCCGCGCATCTTCGATCCTTCCGATCTACCCCTCCCGGACCAGGTAAAGTCGGATGACCACCCTGCCGTGCATGAATTGCGCCAGCTTGCAATGTGGTCGGAAGGACAGATCTGGTGCAGCCCGGAGCGACATGGCCAGATCACGAGTGTCATGAAGGCGCAGATTGACCACCTGCCGCTCAACATGGGCGGCCTTCGGCCCACGCAGGGGCGGACACTGGCCGTCATGCAGGTTTGCGGCGGCTCGCAATCATTCAATGCGGTGAACACGCTCAGGCTCCTCGGGCGCTGGATGCGGATGTTCACCATTCCGAACCAGTCGAGCGTTCCCAAGGCATTCCAGGAGTTCGATGCCGCCGGCCGAATGCGGCCCTCAAGTTATTACGAGCGGATTGTCGATGTAGTCGAGGAACTGGTGCGCTTCACGGTTCTGGTACGGCCACATGTTGAAGTTCTGACCGACCGCTACTCCGAGCGAAAGGAAGCGGCTGGTAACCCCCGCGACGTCGCGAGCGACCTGTCCGCGATCGCCATTGCTCATCAGCGAAGGGCATAAAGCGGCGCACCAGTTCGTCTGCCTCAAACTGCCCGCGCGGCGATCGCGGTGCTACTGCCGCTAGTGACAGAGGTCTGGCACGTCTACGTTCTGATTTTTCGTGCTCGCCTATGACCTGGAAAGCGTCGTCAGTGCAATGTTGGCGGCGGCACTGCTTACCGTCGTCAACTTCCATGGCTTGTTGGTGGGGACGGTGATTGGCTTCCCATCGCAGGATCATACCTGTTCGCCGTGCTAACCATTCCCGGTTTATGGACATGCCCGGTAATTGACTGGAGGGCATATCCGTGACTGACACCTTGAAAGCAGAGATCGACACATCAAGGCTCCCACCACGCATCAAGCGCGCCGAAGCGTCTGCATACCTTAAGCAGCGCCACGGTCTCGAACGCACGCCCGGTACTCTTGCCAAACTTGCGTGCCTTGGTGGCGGGCCTGCCTTTCGTAAAGTAGGCGCGCGGTGTGTTCTCTACGACATCGAGGAACTCGATCGATGGGCTACAGAAATAATTGGGACGCCCCGCCGTTCGACCAGTGAAGCCACTGCGCAGACCTAGAGGTCGGGGCAACTCCAAAATGGAACGCCCCCGGCTCCAATTCTTGAAACCGGGGGTGGTTGAGGGGTGAGGTGTAGTTCGCAGCGTGGCGCTGCAATAATTACAGAATTCCTCGCCCGTCGCAAACTCACATATCTAAGCGAAAGGCGAAAAAAATGAATATCCACTTCAGTAGGGGTGAATTCCTCTCCGACGCCAACTCAGATGGTTTTTTGCACCTCATACGGCGTACTTATTGGTGTTTCGCGCCGCGTGGCTGGTGGACTGAGGAGAGCGGTAGTCACGTTGTCTTCGATCGGGCCTACCGCCCCATTTGCCGTGTGCGCGCGGGCCGGGTCGTGGAAATTGTCGAGCCAGACACCTGGATCGAGCACATTGCCGAGCACCTTCTCCACAAAGACACCCCGCGCTATTGTGCGGAGGCGCGCCGCATCGCGGCTGGGGTTATCGCCCGGCTGGGCATCCACGAGGAAATAAAACGGCGTCATAAGATTGGTCGTCTCCCGTTTGCCACGCCGCCAGTGGGGTGGCGTCCGCATCGGAAGAGCCGGTGACGACCGATGGACGTTGATCCACTCGACATACCGGTGCCTGGCCGTGGCGGGGCTGCTGGAGGTGCTCCTTGTCCTGCCAGATCTGCCCCAGCGCCAAGCTCGTCGCGGCCGGCCCCTGAAGCGCGCTCTGTGCTCGCTATACGGAGCGCGCCTGGGCCATTGGGCCGCGTAGGCCAAATCATGGGCGTGGACCGGTTTGACGTGGAGCTTGAGGCTTGGTTGGCCGATCGGCAGTGGTTCGTCAAGCGCAATCGGCTGTCCTACGAGCTGGAAATTCACGGCCCCAACGGCATCATCCCCATAACCGATGAACGGCTCGCGGAGATCCGCTTTACGGTGGCCTACGCCTCGAACAACAAAGAGCCGGCAAAGGACAAAATTGCCGATGCCGTGTCGCTCATTGGTGAGCGGCGAGCGTATCATCCGGTTTTGGATTACCTTGCCGGCCTGCGCTGGGACGGCGTTCACCGGCTTGATCATTGGCTGGTTGACTACTTCGGGGCGGAGGACACGCCCCTGAATCGGGCGTTCGGACGGAAAATCCTGTGCGCAGCTGTCCGCCGCGTGATGCATCCCGGCTGCAAGTTCGACGCGATGCTAGTGCTGGAGGGCGCGCAGGATCTCGGAAAATCCTCCGGCATCCGCGCCCTGTGCCCCGACCAGGCCTGGTTCACGGACCAGCTTGAAATCGGTGCCGACCCTAAGATCACGATCGAAAGGACGGCCGGGGCATGGCTCGTTGAGATGCCCGAGCTCGATGGCCTGGGGCGACGCGACACCAATCGGGTGAAGTCCTTCATCTCGACCACACATGACAGGGCGCGGCTCGCATATGGCCGATTTGCGGTCACCCGACCGCGGCAATTCGTACTCTTCGGAACGACGAACGAAAGCCGCTACTTGAGCGATCTCACGGGCAATCGCCGGTTCTGGATCGTTCGGGTTATCAAGGCTGATCCTACCGAAATCGCGGCCATCCGCGACCAGCTGTGGGCTGAAGCCGTGCAGGCGGAGCGTGCTGAAAATCTGTGGCTCGACGATCCCGAGCTGAAAGCTGCTGCAGCAGAGGTGGTGCGCGAAGCGTCGGACTTCGGACCATGGCTGGAACTGCTCGAAAGCCGCATCCCCGAGGGGGCCCTTAAGATCCCAGCCGTTGAGCTTTGGAAGCTGGTCGGGATCGATGGTGCAGAAAGCATCAACAAATTGACGAAGGCACATCACGCCCATATGCGGGCCGCAATGGCGGGACTTGGTTTCGAACGGAGAGACGCAGGCCTTCGAGACGAAGCCGGAAGGAAGGTGAAGGCGTACCTTCGCGGCGATCCGCATCGCGCTCGTTGGTGGAGACCAGGTGATCCCATACATGAGGGACCGCCTGACGAACCGCCATCGTTATACGACTGGTGAAGTTCGCTTCATCGCGAAACCCGGCAGGTGATCCTTGCCGGCTTTTTTTTCATGCGACCAGTTCCGCGGGAACCGGTTTGTCGTGCTCGATGGCGGGACTGGAACAGGTTCTAAAGTTTCTGGCATCGGTTCGGCCTGAGCCGGTTCCAGGCTAGGTCATTGATTCTAAGTCATTAGAACCAGTGGGACTGGTGGAACCGGTTATTTCTCTATAAGCGCTGGAACCGCCAGTTTGTTGCGAAACTAGCAATGCATCCGGAAGCTTTTTGAAATTGGATCGGAACCGGTGCCAACAAGTTCCAGGTGGCAGCAGCACGGAAGATGAGGTGGAAAGATCGCGCTCCAATTTGACGATAGCGTTGTGATTTGCTCAGCAATTCCGCCAATCCGCGATCGTCCCTGGAGTCAGGGAAACGCCGCTTGATCGCATCCTGGCGGCCTACTCGACCTATCTACTGGGGCCCGGGAGAATGTGAGCACCACGCAGCTGTCGCGCCACCTTCTCGCCGTTGCACCTAGCCCATCTTATTCACGATCCAGTGCGGGATGAGATGATGGGCGGGGACGAAGCCGTTGGTTTGGCGTAGCATTCTGGTGTCGAAGCAGAGTGTGCGTCGCCAGAGCCCACCACCGCCCATCGCCATGCACGCTACGCCGTTCCTGCCCGGCCTGTCACCAGTCGGATCAAAGCCGCTCACAGCCACGTTCGATGCTGGCCGTCTGTCCTCGGATGGCGGCCTGATCGTGTTGCGCGAGATCGCGACCCGCTTGCGGCTTGCCGAGACGATCACCAACCCGCTCCGCGACGCGCGCGATCCGACCCGCGTCCGTCACAGCTACGCCGAGATGGTCGCGGCGCGGATGCTGATGATCGCGGCCGGCTACGAGGACTGCGACGACGTCGATACGTTGCGCACCGATCCCGCATTGAAGATCGCCGTGGGTCGGGCGCCGGAGACCGGCGCCGAGCTGATGAGCCAGCCGACATTGTCGAGACTGGAGAACCTGGCCGATTGGCGCGCATTGGCCAGGATCGGCCTCGGCCAGATCGATCTCTACTGCAGAAGCTTCGCTCGCCCGCCGGCGCGCATCGTGCTCGATATCGACGACACCGATGACCCGGTGCACGGCCAGCAGGAGCTGGCGCTGTTCAACGCGCACTACGACTGCACCTGCTTCCAGCCGATCCTGATTTTCGACGGCCTCTCGGGCAAGCCCGTGCTGTCGCTGCTGCGCCCCGGCAAGCGGCCCTCGGGCGAGGAGGTGGCGAAGGTTCTGCGTCACGTGATCCGGCGCATCAGACGGCGCTGGCCCGGCGTCGCGATCCTGGTGCGCGGCGACAGCCATTATTGCAGCGAGCCGGCATTGGCGCTGCTGGAGGCCATGCACTGCGACTACATCATCGGCTTCGCCATCAACTCCAAGCTGCTGGAGATCGCCGCCCCCTGGCGCGCGAAATGCGACATGCGCCGCTCGAGGATGAAGCCAATCGTACGCCGCTTCCATCAGCTTCCCTATCGGGCCCGCGAGTGGAGCCGGTCGCGCAAGCTCGTCGCCCGCGTCGAAGCGACAAGCCTTGGCACCGACGTGCGCTTTATCGCCACCAGCCTCGAAGGGCGCGCGAAGACGCTCTACGAGAAGGTGTTCTGCGCCCGCGGCAAGGCCGAGAACCTGATCAAGGACATGAAGCGCTTCACGCGGTCCGACAAGACGGCGTGCTCGCGCTGGCAGGCCAATCAGTTCCGCCTGTTCCTGCACGTCGGCGCCTACTGGCTGCTGCACCAGCTTCGTGGAGCGGCGCCGAAGCGCTCGCGCTGGCGCGGCGCCACGTTCGAGACGATCCGGCGCACGTTCGTGAAGATCGCCGTGCGCGTCGAGGAGCTGAAGGGCAAAATCAAGCTCGCCTTTCCGGCCAGCTATCCCCAGGCCTCCATGCTCGTCGCCATGACCGGTGCCATCACGACGCGCGGCCCGTGACTGACGCGGCGTGTGCCGCGCGAGCCCCGAACATCACCCCCAACGCGTTCCGAACGTTCCCGAAAACCGCCGCCGTCAACCCGGCAGACGACCCGTGCGTCCAACCACTCGGCCCGGTCATTACGA
>DASVDU010000194.1:0-7207 GCA_036380915.1 Hyphomicrobiaceae bacterium
GCCGGCACAGGTCGTCCTGCGCTGGCACATCCAGCAGCCGGGCGTGGTCGCCGTGCCGAAGTCGGGCAATCCCAAGCGCATTGCCGAGAACATCGACGTGTTCAATTTCGCGCTCGACGACGCTGACATGCAACGTCTGTCAGCATTGGCGCGCCCAGATGGCCGGGTCGTAAACCTCGAGTTTGCGCCTGAGTGGGACTAGAGAGGCAACCCCCCGCCATGCATGGTTGCTCCGACCTGCCCGCCGGGCGGGGCAGGTGACATGCCCTGAAATCCGGGCGATGGTGGGCCGCTCGATACTCTCCTTTGGGCTGCAACTCATCTCTCGTGTCCAGGTCTTCATCCAACGCCAGTGCGCTGTTCGCCGTGCCCGATTACCGGCGCCTGTGGGTCATCGGCGCCGGCCTGGGCGTGGCGCGCTGGCTTGAATTCCTGGCGCTCGGGGTTTTTGCCTACCAGGTCACCGGCTCGCCACCCCTCGTGGCGCTCGTCGCGATCGTCCGGATGCTGCCCAACGTCTTCCTTGGCCTGGTCGTCGGGGCGCTCGCCGATCACCTCGACAGGAGGCGTATGCTGGCGACTGGTTTCCTGCTGGGGGCCGTGGCGTACGGCGTGATGGCCGGAGTGGCATTCGCGGGCGCCGCGGGCTACGGGACGGTCATCCTGGCCGCAACAGCGTCGGGCCTGATGTGGACCCTGGATATGCCGGTCCGGCGGCGGCTTCTGGTCGATGCGGCCGGTATCCAGAGGATGACGGCGGCGCTGGGGTTCGACAACTCGACGAATTACGCCACCCGTGCCATTGGCCCGATCGCCGGCGGTGCTGCCTATCAGGCGTTCGGAATAGAGGGCATCTTCGCGCTGAGCGCAGCCATCTATTCGTTCTGCTTCGCTCTTTGCACGCGGCTGAAGACGGCCGATCCGCCGGAAGCGCATGAGAAAGAAGAGGCCCGGATTTCGCTGCCGTCTCTTCTTGTGCCGCCGCGAGAGTTGCTGTGGAGCCGCCGCTTTCAGGTCGTCCTCGGCGTCACCGTGGTCTTCAATATCTGGTGCTTTCCCATCATCTCGATGGTGCCGGTGTTGGGCGAGAAGGAGTTCGCTCTGTCACCGGTCCTCATTGGGATGCTATCCGCGTCGGAGGGGCTCGGCGGAACGGTCGGCGCGGTGATGATCGGCTTGATGGCGGGCCAACGACCTCCTTCGTTCCAGCTCTATTATTTCGGTGTCTTCGCTTTTGTGGTGCTGCTCCTCGTGATGTCGGCCTGGCTGACGCTGGGCGTAGCGGTGATTTGCCTGCTCTTGATCGGGGCCGCTGCGGCGGCGTTCTCGGCCACTCAATATGCGCTCGTCTACACCATGTCGCCGCCCAAGCTGCGGGGCCGGGCGGCGGGCTTCATGTCGATCGTCATCGGCACGTCGACCATCGGCTTCTACAACACCGGCTTCCTGTTCTCGCGCTTCGACTCCGCCAATGCACTGATGCTCATGGGACTCCAGGGGCTCGTCCCGATCGTCATTCTGGGCGTGCTATGGCTGAGGGCGAAGAGCTGAGGCCGGAAAACCGGCGATAGGTCAGCGACTCGGTGCGCGGTGCAACAACAGCGGCTCGGAGTGCCGCGTGATGCGCGGAGTACTCGCACGCCGGATCCGTGTTGGCGGCATCGCCCGTCCATGCGAACGCCTGGCAGCGGCAGCCGCCGAAATCGATCTCCTTCCGGGGACAGGAGCGGCACGGCTCCTTCATCCATTCGGTACCGCGGTAGGCCGTGAAAGCCGGCGAGTCCTCCCAGATCTCACGCAGCGAATGCTCCTGGACGTTCCAGAACTCGAGCCCGCGGATGCTCTCCGCCGCATGGCAGGGAAGCACCTTGCCCCGCGGCGTCACGTTGAGCGATTGCCGGCCCCAGCCGTTCATGCACGGCTTCGGCCAACGGCTGAAATGGTCTGGGGCGACATAGTCGATCAGAATGCTGGGCTCGAGCTCCTGCCGAATGCGGGCGACCGCAGCATGGGCAGCCTCGACCTGCTCCGGTGTCGGCAGGAGGGCGGCGCGATTGGCCAGGGCCCAGCCGTAGTACTGCGTGTGGGCCACCTCGATGCGCCGCGCGCCGGCCCGATGGGCCGCGACGATCATGTCGGCGACACGGTCGATATTGAGACGGTGCACCACCACGTTGATGGTCAGCGGAAGCCCCAGTTCATTGACGGCGCGCGCCGTTTGTTGCTTCCAATCGTGAGCACCCGCGAGACCGGCGATCTCGTCAGCGCGGGCGGGGTCGGTGTCCTGCCAGGAGAGCTGGACGTGGTCGAGGCCGGCTTCCGCCAACTCCGCGAGCCGGGCCTTGGTCAGATTGATGCCGGACGTGATGAGGTTCGTATAGAGCCCTGCCCGCGATGCCCCGCGGGTCATCGCCACGATGTCGGCCCTCGCAGTCGGCTCGCCGCCCGACAGATGGAGCTGGAGCACCCCCAGCTCGGCAGCCTCCTCGAACACCCGGATCCATGTCTTGGTGTCGAGCTCGTCGGACCGGCGGTCGAGCTCGACGGGATTAGAGCAGTACGGGCAAGCCAGCGGACAGCGATGGGTCAGCTCAGCCAGCAATCCCAGGGGGAGCGGGTGCGTCACAGGTCCACCATGCGTCGGTTGGCGAGGTCGGTGAGCAAGGCTTCGGCATCGGCCGCTATGCGCTCTGGCTCCGCGGTGAACGTGCGGGCGAGGTCGGCTACGATTTCGTTGAATGTCAGCGCGCCGTCGCAGCGGCGCAGAATTTCGATGGCTGACCGGTTCGGCGTCACCACCCGCTCCGGTGCGAGCAACACCGTGCGGCGCCGGACCCGGTCCTCATGCAAGCGAACGCCCCGCGCGAGCCGCGGCCGGGTCTCGGGCGCGATCTTCATGCTGGCCTTTTACACAAGAGGCTTCGCTCGAGAGAAGCGTTATTGGCGAAGGCCGAAGTCAGCCTCCGCTCGTTTGCGTGATGTGGGCGCGCGACAGTGTTTCGTCGGATGCGCCGCAGGCTTATTTGCCGGCAGTCTCGTCCGGCGAGTAGTAGCCCGTGGCTTCGAGGCCAACGGAGCAATCGTGCACAGTCGGTGCAGTCCAGTTCATGACCTACTCCTTCTGCCTGCGAGGGATGGACCCCGTCGCCGCAGGCGGCTTCTGCCCAGGTATTGTTCCGGTCGCAACCGGCTCCTCCGGCACGAGGCGGAGTACTTCGCCGTCCTCCTCATCAGTCACGAGCCAGATCGCGCCCTCCCCGTCCACCTCCACATCCCGGATGCGGCGGCCGAGGTCGGCCAGCATCAGCTCGTTCTGTTCCACCTTGCCGTTGACGATGCGCGTGCGAATGAGGCCTTCGGCAACCAATCCGCCGTGCAGCAGATCGCCACGCCATTGCGGAAACAGGCTTCCAGCGTATACGGCGAGTCCTGACGGTGCAACCGTTCTCTCCCAGATGTGAACGGGTGGCTCGTAGCCCTCGACGATCGCGCCACGTCCGATGGGAGCGCCGGAATAGTCGACGCCGCCCGTCTGCATGGGCCAGCCATAGTTGCGCCCGGCCTTGATCAGGTTGATCTCGTCGCCACCCAGGGGGCCGTGCTCGTTCGCCCACAGCTCCCCGGTTTCGGGATCGACGGCCAGGCCCTGAATGTTCCTGTGACCCCAGGAATAGATCAGCTCGTCCTTGTCTGGGTCGTTCACGAACGGGTTGTCGGACGGGGTCCCGCCATCATCGGTGATGCGAACGATTGAGCCGGCGTGGTCCAGTGGATCCTGGGCGCGGGACATGTTCCGCCGGTCTCCGATGGAGAGATAGATCGTGTTGTCCTTCGGGTCGAACACGAACCGGCCGCCGAAGTGCAGGCCGCCCGAGTCGTGCTTGTTCATGGTGAAGATGACTTCCACGTCCTCGAGGGCCGGCGAGCCTCCGCTCTCCTCGAGCCGCCCGCGAGCGATGGCCGTGCCGGCGCCCTCGGAGGAGGGCTGGGAGAAGCTCAAGTAAACGAGCCGATTTTCAGCGAACTGCGGGTGCAGAGCGACATGGAACAGACCGCCCTGGCTGGAGCTCGTGTCGCCTTGATAGCGGAAGATGTCCGGGACGCCCTCGACCGGCTCGGAAAGCTCGCCGTTGCGCGTGCCGATACGCAAATCGCCCGAGTTCCGCTCGGTAACGAGGTATCTCCCGTCCGGCAGCATGGCGATGCCCCAGGGGTGGTTCAGGCCGGTCGCGATCGTCTCGACTCGAACCCGGACCAGATCGGTATCGACAATCTGCTGATCCTGGGCCTCGGCCGGGGCGGGGCTGAGTGTCAGAAGGGCAGCAACTATGGGAAGCCTGGAAACGATGCGTTGCGGCATAAGTCGCTCGGGGCGCGCGCAAAAAGGGACAAGTCCGGACCGGAAAAACGCTCTGCCGAGCAATCAGTTCCAGTACTGACTTTCCACCCCCGGTGGAGCTGCCGCTGCCGTGCTTGCGTCTCCTTGGCTTGGCTCAACCGCCGATCATGATCTTGATGTCGGTGAACTTGATCTCCGGAGCGCGTTCCGCCGTCCACTGCAGCATGAACTGCGAAGGGGCGAGAAAGACCTCAGAGCCGTCGAGGTCCGTCGCGATCTGAGACCTGTTTTTGCCGATGAAGCTCTGGAGAGCGGCCTTGTCCTCCGAGGTGATCCAGCGCACCAGCTCGAATGGGCTCGTCTCGAATGCGACCGGCAGGTTGTATTCGGTGCCGAGCCGGTCGGCGAGCACGTCGAGCTGCAGCGCGCCGATGACGCCGATGAGCGGCGGCGAGCCGTCGAGCGGGTTGAAGAGCTGCACGACGCCTTCCTCGGCCATCTCCTGTAGCGCTGTCCTCAGCTTCTTGGCGCGGATGGCATCGTCGAGGCGGACCCGGCGCAGGATCTCCGGGGCGAAGTTTGGGATGCCGAGGAAAGTGAGGTCCTCGCCCTCGGTCAGGGTGTCGCCGATGCGGAGCGTGCCGTGGTTGGGGATGCCCACCACGTCCCCCGCATAGGCCTCGTCGGCGATAGAGCGGTTCTGGGCGAAGAAGAATTGCGGCGCCTGGAGCGCCATGGTCTTGCCGGTGCGCGTGAGCTTGACCCGCATACCGCGCGTGAGCCGGCCGGAGCACACGCGCATGAAGGCGATGCGGTCGCGGTGGTTGGGATCCATGTTCGCCTGGATCTTGAACACGACCCCGGTCATCTTCGGCTCGGTCGCCTCCACGATCCGCTTGTCGGCCTTGAGGCTCGCGGGCGGCGGTGCGTACTCGACCAGTGCATCGAGCAGGTCGCGAACACCGAAGTTCCTGAGCGCGCTGCCGAAGAACACCGGGGTCAGCGTGCCATTGCGGAAGGCCTCGAGGTCGAAGCGCCCGCAGGCGTCGATCACGAGCCCGACCTCCTCGCGCCAGCGGGCGAACTGGTCCGGCTCCATGAGCTCCGTAATGGCCGGATCATCCGGGCCGGTCACCGCAAAGCCGTCGGGGTCCTCGTCGATGCGGCGCACGCGGGAATGGTTGAGATCATAGATGCCGCGGAACTCGCGTCCCCGCCCGATCGGCCAGTCCATGGGTGCCGTGTCGAGCGCCAGCACGCGCTCGATTTCATCGAGCAGCTCGAGCGGCTCGCGCGTCTCCCGGTCCAGCTTGTTGATGAAGGTGAGGATCGGGATGTCGCGCAGCCGGCAGATCTCGAATAGCTTCAGCGTCCGCGCCTCGATGCCCTTTGCCGCGTCGATGACCATGACCGCGGCATCGACGGCCGTCAGCGTCCGATAGGTATGGTCCGAGAAGTCCTCGTGCCCCGGGGTGTCGAGCAGGTTGAAGACCTTGTCGCGGTATTCGAAGGTCATCACAGACGTGACGACAGAAATGCCGCGCGCCCGCTCGATCGCCATCCAGTCCGAGCGCGTGTTGCGCCGGTCCCGTTTGGCCTTGACCTGGCCGGCAAGCTGAATGGCGCCGCCGAACAGCAGCAGCTTCTCGGTCAACGTGGTCTTGCCAGCGTCGGGGTGCGAGATGATGGCAAACGTGCGCCGGCGGGCAATCTCGCGCTCGAGCGTCGAGGTGCGACTGGGCGTGCCGACGGAAGCGGCCGGCGCGGCCGCATCCGGCAGGGGATCGAAGGTCTGGAACGGCTGATCGTTCAAGCGGCTTACCCTTGTATTGGGGAAATTGGCGGATGTCATGTACCATCACCGGCGCTGCAGGGCAGCCGTCGGCTGGGCGGCGTGGCGCCACCCCCATGGCTCGGGATGGGCGCCAGTCCATGAGCCCTTCATATGGAGCAGTCGTCGATGACGCGCAAATTGGATCTGGACAAGTACGCCGAGAGACTGAGAGCACGGCGCGCCGAGCTGCTGAAGGCCCAGGAGGAGACGGAAGCCGATCGTGGCACGGTGGAGCTGGACCAGACGACGGTCGGGCGGCTTTCGCGAATGCATGCCCTCCAGGAGCAGGCGACTGCGCTTGCGACCGCACGCAAGCGGGAGGAAGAGCTGGCGCGGATCGACGCAGCGCTGAAGCGGATCGAGGAAGGCGATTACGGGTACTGCCTTGTCTGCGGGGAGGAGATAGACGAGCGCCGGCTCGACCTCGATCCGTCTCTGCCGACCTGTATCGATTGCGCTCGTAGCGGCCATCGTTGAGGCTCGGCACCCATCTCCAAGCGGCGCTCGCCTGCCGGCCGCCGGTTCCGGAACCTGCGTAGTCCCCGAAGCGTTCGAGATGGAGACGACAGCTCGGGGGAGACGGGCCGAGAAGACGGCTCGTGGAGCCCGGCATGGAACGGAGCCGAGACATGAGCTCAACCGGCCTCGAAGTATTCGACAAGACGCTGCAGACCACCAATCTCTGGCTGAACGAGATCGGCCAGGACATAGGCCCGGACAAACAGCGCTGCTACCACGCCCTGAGGGCGGTCCTGTTTGCCCTGCGCGACCGGCTCACCGTGGATGAGGCGGCTGATCTTTCAGCCCAGCTTCCGATGCTGATCCGCGGCATCTTCTACGAAGGCTACCGCCCCTCGACGATGCCGCAGAGGATTCGCACGCGGGACGAGTTCCTGGCGAAGATCAACGAGCATCTGCAAAACATCCGGCCGCTCGGAGCCGACGAGGCGGCGCGCGCCGTCTTCCGTGTGCTCGACAAGAATATCCCGGCCGGGGAGATGAACGAGGTCAAGCAGATGCTGCCGCCGGAGATC
>DASVDU010000195.1:0-10472 GCA_036380915.1 Hyphomicrobiaceae bacterium
ATGATCTCGGACGGCGCTCCGGTCGACGACTCGACGCTGTCGGTCAATTCGGGCTCCTATCTGGAGCAGCACCTCAGGCAAGTGATTGAGGAAATCGAGAACCGCTCGCCAGTGGAGCTGATCGCCATCGGCATCGGACACGACGTGACGCGATATTACCGCCGCGCCGTGACCATTACGGACCCGTCCGAGCTGGCCGGCGCGATGACGGACAAGCTCGTCGAACTCTTCGAGGAGAAAGCCGCAACGGCACCAGCGCGCCCAATGCGTCGACGCGTTTTGCACTAGGCTGACGCACCGGAAATTTTAACTCCGGACCTGCACAATCCGAGTGCTATTGGACAGGAGGGAGCGGCATTGCGTCGGAAGGCGGAAGCGCGCCGGTTTGGCCCTGCCGTTGCGGCGCTGATGCTGCCGCTCGCCGTGTCCCTGTTCGTTCTCGCCACGGCGGCGGTCGCCCAGAAGCCACTTGTCACAGAGACCAAGCCAGTTGCGATCGCGGCCCGGCCGCTGGCAGGGTTCGACAGAGAAGACCTCGATCGCCAGGACTTTGGCCGATTGCGATGGCGCGGGGGTCTCGTCCTCAACTCATCTGCGGAGGAATTCGGCGGCTGGTCGGGACTGGTGCTCGATGACCAGGGGCGCCGTCTTCTGGCCGTGTCCGATACCGGTGCGTGGCTCACGGCGGAGCTGACTTATGACGGCAGGCGGCCGGCAGGGCTGCGGCGATCCTGGATCGGGCCATTGCAGGCGCTGAGTGGAAAACCGCTGACACGGACCAGGGATCGGGATGCCGAATCGGTCGCGCTTGCAGAGGGAACTCTCAAGGACGGGCTCGTGCTGATTGGATTCGAGGGCAACGACCGCATCGGCCGGTTCCGCATGACCGAGGCCGGACCATCGGCTCCGCTCCACTACGTCGATCTTCCACCAGAGGCCCGCCGCATGGGCTCCAATGGGGGATTCGAGGCGATCAGCGTTCTCAAATCGGGGCGCCTGGAGGGTTCGATGATCGCCTTCGCGGAGCGGCTCCTGGACGAGCACGGCAACCACACCGGCTGGGTCTGGGTCGACGGTAAGCCGCAGGTGTTGCACCTCGTCGATATCGGCGGGTTCGACATCACCGACGCCGCAGCGCTCGACGACGGTGGTCTCTTGATCCTCGAACGCCGGTTCCGCTGGACCGAAGGTGTCAAGATGCGGTTGCGGCTGATCCCTGCGGACGAGATTGCACCCGGCGCGCTGATGCGCGGCGAGGTTCTGTTCGAAGGCGATATGGCCTACGACATCGACAACATGGAGGGTGTCGCCGTGCACCGGGACCCGCACGGCGAGACGGTCGTCACGCTGCTTTCGGACGACAACTTCAATCCGATACTGCAGCGCACGCTACTGCTGCAGTTCACGTTGAAGGACAAGCCGGAAGACTAAAGGCCGCTAAGCCAGATGGTAGGCTCGGGCGTCGGGATCACGCGGCCGCTGTCGCTTCCGAGCCCGCGCTGGCCTTTGCCTTCTGAATGTCGCGCTTCAGGCGCCGGCAACGCTGGGAGAGCTCCTCGTCCTTGGCCTTCAGCAGGTAGGCATCGAGACCGCCGCGGTGCTCGACCGACTTCAGCGCATGCGCGCTCACCCTCAGCCGGATCGTCCGCTTCAGCGTGTCGCTGATCAGCGAAACCGTGCACAGGTTCGGCCGGAACGTACGCTTGCTCTTGTTCTCAGCGTGGCTCCGGAGCTGTCCGGACATCGGCAGCTTGCCGCTCAGCTCACAGCGTCTGGTCATGACACGACTTCCTTTCGTGGCGCACCTTGGCAGGGACGCATGAATTCTGCTCGTTTCGGAATCGTAAACGTCCCGTCAGGATCGCGGCCGGGAGTTCGCGGCCTTCTATACTTAGGCCGCAAGGGAACAGTCAAGCGCGTGGATCCTAATGATCTTTCCCATGGGGCTGAGGCCAGCGACAAACATTTGACCAAAAAGAAACGTACGGCGATGATCTGAGATGTCGCTTCCCGGAGGCGTCACCATGAGCACCGTACCTGCCCGGCTCTTCAGCTGGATGAATTCGTCCAGCTGTCTCGCGGGGCTGGCGCTGCTCGGCACCTTCCTGCCTTTTGCGGCTGCTGCGAGCGGGATAACGCCCAGCAAGGTCGAGGCCAGCTACAGCATCGAGTTTGCCGGCATCGAGATCGGTAAGTTCCGCTTTCAGTCCAGCGTCGACGCGTCGACCTATACGTTATCCGGGAGCGCGAAATTCTCGGCGCTGCTCGGCGCCTGGAAGTGGTCGGGAAGGACGAGCAGCACCGGTACCTTGGGCCAGGGAGAGCCGCAGCCGGCGCGTTACGTTTTCAAGTACAAGAGCAATTCGAAGTCCGGGTCCGTCGACATGAGCTTCAGCAAGGGAGCGGTGGCCGATCGAACTCTGGAGCCGCCGAGCAAGCCCTCCAAGAAGACAGTGCCGCTGCGCGATGAGCATTTGCGAAACGTGCTCGACCCGATGAGTGCGGTCATGGCCATGACGACTGGCCAGATCGACAAACCTTGCGACCGAAAGATCGCCATCTTCGACGGCAAGCAACGCTTCAGCCTGGAGCTGTCATTCAGCCGCAAGGAGCGCATCAAAGAGGCGCGGCCGAGCGGCGAGCCGGAAGTCGCAATCGTCTGCGGCGTGCGCTATATTCCCATCGCAGGGTATAAGGACAGCAAGGTGATTCGGTACATGGCGGAAGCCAAGGGAATCGAAGTTGCCTTGCGTCCAATTCCGAGCGCCAATATTCTTGTTCCTTATGAGATCAGGATTCCAACCTTTGCTGGATCGGCCATCCTCAAATCACAGCGCGTCGAGATTACGACTGGGGTGAAGCAGATCGCACTGGTCCATTGACCGGACCGGCGACTGGTAAACTGAAATCGCGCCTTCTCTGGGAAGGAATGGGCACACGCAGGTCTAGCCGTTTATTTCGTCGGGTCATCTCGGCAAGGACATCAGATCTGCACTGAGCGGTGACGGGACTTTGCGCGACATTTTAGCTTGCGTCCGGGGCGCCTGCGTCTCTCACGAGACCAAGGCTGGAGGCTGAGTTCATCATGGGCATCGATTACGAATCGCGGATCCGGAACGTCACCGCCGTTCTGGGTCCGACGAACACCGGCAAGACGCACCTCGCCATCGAGCGTATGCTCGGTCACGAGACGGGGATGATCGGGCTCCCGCTGCGGCTCCTGGCGCGCGAGGTCTACGACAAGATCGCCGCCCGGGTCGGTGCGGACCGCGTCGCCCTGATCACCGGCGAGGAAAAGATCAAGCCGGAGCATCCGCGCTACTGGGTCTCGACCGTTGAGGCCATGCCGCGGGAGATCGACGTCGACTTCCTGGCCATCGACGAGATCCAGCTCGCCGCCGATCCGGAGCGCGGGCACGTCTTCACCGACCGCCTGCTGCACGCCCGCGGCAAGCTGGAGACGCTGCTGCTCGGCGCCGGCACGATGCGCGAGGCCATCAGCGATCTCATTCCGGGGGCGAATTTCATCTCTCGCCCGCGGCTTTCGAAGCTGACCTACTCGGGCCAGAAAAAGATTACACGCCTGCCCGCGCGCACGGCCGTGGTCGCTTTTTCCGCCAACGAGGTCTATGCCATCGCGGAGCTGATCCGCCGGCAACGGGGTGGCGCTGCGGTGGTGCTGGGAGCGCTGTCGCCGCGGACACGCAATGCCCAGGTAGCCATGTACCAGTCCGGCGACGTCGACTTCCTGGTCGCCACCGATGCCATCGGGATGGGGCTCAACCTCACCGTCGACCACGTGGCTTTCGCCTCTATCCGCAAATTCGATGGACAGAGCCACCGCACGTTGACGCCGGCCGAGCTGGCGCAAATCGCAGGCCGTGCCGGGCGCCATATGAACGACGGCACGTTCGGCGTGACCGGCGACGTCGAGCCGTTCGAAAACGATCTGGTGGAGCGGCTGGAGACGCACACGTTCGACACCGTGAAGGTGCTGCAGTGGCGCAACCGCCAACTCGACTTCTCGTCGCTGGATGCCCTGCGCGACAGCCTGCGCGCCTTCCCATCCGAAGCGCGCCTTGTCCGCGCGCGCATGGCCGACGACGTGATCGCGCTCGAGAACGTCAGTTTGGACCGCGAGCTGGTCGATATGGTCCGCGGCCCCGCGGCGACCGCCATCCTCTGGGACGTGTGCCAGGTCCCGGACTATCGGAAGATCTCCTCCCAGAACCACGCGGAGCTGGTGGCGACCCTCTACAAGTTCCTCGTCACGGGCGAGGAGCGCATTCCGGAAGACTGGTTTGCGCGACAGGTGGCGCTGGCTGACCGCACCGATGGCGACATCGACACGCTCGCAAATCGGATCGCGCACATCCGCACCTGGACGTTTGTTTCGAACCGTTCGAGCTGGCTGCGTGATCCCGAGCACTGGCAGGGCCGTACCCGCGAGATCGAGGACAGCCTGTCCGACGCGCTGCACGAGCAACTCACCCAGCGCTTCGTCGATCGCCGGACGAGTGCGCTGATGCGGGGGATGCGCGACAAGGAAGCTCTGAATGCCGACATCGGCGACGACGGCGCGATCCACGTCGAGAACCACTACGTCGGCCGGCTGAAGGGTTTCGTGTTTTCGCCCGACGCCCAGGCCGAAGGCATTCATGGCAAGGCGGCGCGGAGTGCGGCAGCGCAAGTGCTGGCGAAAGAGCTGTCGATGCGGACGCGCCGCGTCGCATCGGCCAAGAACGATGCCTTCAAGCTCTCACGCCAGGGGCGCATCCTCTGGCGGGGCGAGGAGGTGGCGCGGCTCGAGCCAGGCGAGCATCCGCTGAAACCACAACTCGTGCTGCTGGCCGACGAACATCTACAGGCGCCAGATAAGGAAAAGGTTCAGGATCGGCTGACGACCTGGCTCAACGACACGATTCGCGAGCGGCTGAAGCCTCTGGTCGAGCTCTCCGAAGCGCAGGATCTTTCCGGCTTGGCCCGCGGAATCGCGTTCCGTCTCACCGAGAACTTCGGTGTGCTGAAGCGGGAGACCGTCGCCGACGAGATGAAGCAGCTTGACCAGCCCGGGCGCGCCCAGCTGCGGCGCTTCGGGGTGCGGTTTGGCGCCTTCAACATCTATTTCCCTCTGCTTCTCAAACCCGCGCCGGCGGAGCTCACCCTGACACTCTGGGCCTTGAAGCACGCCGGCGAGCATGGGCTCTCATTGGATACCTTGCCGGAGCCGCCGCGCGCTGGCCTCACGTCAGCGCCGGCAGATCCGAACGTGCCCGAGGTCTTCTACCGGGCGTGCGGCTATCACGTGTGCGGACCGCGGGCGGTGCGCATCGACATCCTGGAGCGGCTTGCCGATTTGATCCGGCCGCTTCTGGCCTGGCGGCCGAACCCGGAGAACCCCTCCGCCACACCGCCGAAAGGTTCGACGGGCGACGGCGGCTTCGTCGTGATCCCAGAGATGATGTCGATCCTGGGGTGCTCTCCTGACGAGCTCAGCGCCGTATTCACGAGCCTTGGATTCCGCCTCGACCGGCGGCCGGTCAAACCGGCACCTGCTCCGGAACTGCCCGCCGGGCTGCAGCAGCCCGGTGCGTCAGGTGAGGCGCAGTCGGAGGGGGCGGTCGCGGCGGAGGTCTCCGGGTCTTCGACGGATGAGCCTGGTGTCCCAACTGAGCCGTCGGATGCAGCGGTAGAAGGGCATTCAGCAGAGTCCGTCGCGGCGGAACCTGAACCAACGCCGGTCGAAACGCCTGAGGTGGCGCTCGAAGATCCCGCTGAGCCGGTCGATGCGGTCCCGGCATCGGGAGTCAGTGCGGCCGATGGCCAGCCGGTGGGTGCGCCTGAGCCTCAGGGGGCCGCAGTCATACTATCAGCTGCTTCGGAGCAGCCGGCCGGAGAGGCCAAGCCGGCGGAAGCCGAGGAGATCAAGTACGAGGACGTCTGGCGGCCCAGGCGTCGCCACAACGGAGCGCGGCCGGACCGCCGTCATCACCGCGGACGTCACGATGGTGGCCAGCGCGAGGAACGGCACGGTCAGGGACACCAACAAGCTCGGCCGCAACGCCAGAACCAGCGTCGCCGTGATCGGCAACCGGCTGCCGCGGCCTCCGCGGCGCAAGGTGGGGCGGCACGGCATTCCGATGCTGCACTTGGCGGAGGTCACAAGCATCGGGACCGTAAGGACGCTCGCCGCGACGGCCGCAGAGGCGACGATCGCCGCCGCAATAACGAGCGGCACGGCGCTTCGGTGCAGATTCGCTCAGCTGCTCCACCGAAACGAGGCGAGGTGGATCCCGATTCACCCTTCGCGGCATTGAGCGCGCTCAAGAAAGCGCTCGAGAAGCAGGCGCAGGAGCCCAGCTCATCATGAGCCGCAGCCCTGCTGGGGCGCCGGAAGTTGGTGGTGGCGGACAGCGGCTCGACAAATGGCTTTGGTTCGCGCGAGTCGTGCGGACCCGGAGTCTCGCGACAGCGTTGGTGCTCGGTGGGAAAGTGCGCGTCAATCGCGTGCGCGTCGACAAGCCGAGCCAGACGGTTCGCCCAGGCGACGTCGTCACGGTAACCGTGCATTCCCGCGTTCGTGTGTTGAAGATCACGGCAGCCGGTGAGCGGCGCGGCTCCGCAACCATCGCTCAAATGCTCTACGAGGACCTGACGCCTCCGGCTCTTGGTTCGGATCGGGGCCAAGGCGGAAACCACGAGCCTGGACCGCCTCAGCGCGATCCGGGCTCCGGTCGCCCGACGAAACGGGAGCGCCGTGCCATTGAGCGATTAACAAAGAAGGATGGGTGATCTGTTAGTCCTTTGCTCTGGAACAATGAAAGGCTTGCGACAACCTGCCAAAGTGCGGAGTGTTGCAGCCGAGTCGTAAGACAAGCCCGAACAAACGGGGTGCCGAGCAAAATGACCTTCGTAGTCAACGATCAGTGCATCAAGTGCAAGTTCACCGACTGCGTGGAAGTCTGTCCTGTCGACTGCTTCTACGAAGGGGAGAACATGCTCGTGATTCACCCCGACGAATGCATCGACTGCGGGGTCTGTGAACCGGAATGCCCAGTCGAGGCGATCAAGCCAGACACTGAGCCGGGCCTCGAGAAGTGGCTCGAGCTCAATCGCGAGTATGCGGACAAGTGGCCGAACATCACGTCGAAGAAGCCTCCCCCTCCGGATGCGGAGGAATACCGCGACATGGAAGGCAAGTTCGAGCGCTTCTTCTCGCCGAAGCCGGGTACCGGTGACTAAGCATCAGTGAGCCGACGGCGCGCGTGGCACGGTCATTTCCGCTGATCGAAGCGCCTGCCCACCAGCGCTGAGGCGATATTGATCTTCTGCACGTCGATCGTCCCGCCGGCGATGCCCCAGCCCCAGGCGTCGCGTAACCGCTGCTCGGCTGCGAACTGCTTGGAGTAGCCGTAGCCGCCCATGAGTTGCACAGCGGCGCCAGCGACCTCGCGCACCATCTCGTTGGCGAAGCACTTGGCGATGGATGAATCGGCAATCGAGGGGAAACCGGCCGAGGCGCGCGTGACAGCGCGATAGATCAGCAGGCGCGCCGCATCCACTTTCATCGCCATTTCGGCGAGCTTCAGCTGCACGGCCTGGAATTCGACGATGGGCTTGCCGAACTGGCGCCGCTCCTGGACGTAGGCGAGCGCATCCTCCAACGCGCCGGCTGCGATGCCGAGGCACATGGTCGCGTTGCCGCAGCGCTCCAGGTCGAAAGCCTCCATCAGCTTTGGAAAGCCCCCCGCCGGCACGATCAGGTGATCCTCCGGCACCTCGACATTGTCGAAGAAGATGTCGGCGGTCGTCGTGCCGCGGAAGCCCATCAGCTCCTCTCGTGCACCAAAGGTCAGGCCCTTCACGCCATTGGGTACGAATACGGCGCCGATCCCTTTGGCGCCGGGAGCCTCGGACAACCGGCAATAGACGACGTAGCCGTCAGCCGAGCCACCGCCCGTACACCAGCGCTTGGTGCCGTTCAGGACGATACGGCCGTCGCGCAGTTCCGCCGATGTGGATAGATCCGTCAGCGCCGTCCCAGCGTTCGGCTCCGACATGGCGACCGCGATAACGGCTTCACCGCTCGTCACTTTGGGCAGAAGCCACTTCTTCAGGGTCTCTGAGCCGAACCGCTCCACCGCTTTGATCGGACCGACGGCGCTCTCGAAAATCGGAAAGGCGACCGCCGGGTGCACTTTGGCGAATTCCTCGAGGACAAGAATCGCCTCGAGATTCCCGAGACCCAATCCCCCATATTCGGGCGCGATGTTTATGCCCAGAAAACCCATTTCGGCATAGCGTCGCTTCCATTCTTTCGAGAGCGGTGCATTCGTCCTCTCGATGTCGCGCGCAACCTGGGCCATCTGCTCGCGCGCGAAGGAGCGTGCGGTTTCCTGCAATGCGCGCTGCTCAGCCGTCAGCTCGAAATCCAATGCGTCCTCGCCTTCCAATCAAATTGAATTGCCGAGCTTCGTAGCCTGTTCCCTGCCATTCCACAATGGATTGGTCCACTGAGGCGGTTTCAAAGCTTCATCAGCGAGGGCAACCACATCGAGATCGCCGGGACATAGGTGACGAGCGCCAGCACGACCAGCATGGCCAGATAAAACGGCCAGATCGTCCGCACCATTTCCCCCATGGTGACCCTGCCGACGGCGCATCCGACGAACAGCGTTGCGCCGACGGGGGGTGTAATCAACCCCATCCCGAGATTGACGAGCAGGATCATGCCGAAGTGCACGGGATCGATGCCGATGTTGACGGCGACCGGGAGCAGAATGGGGGTGCAGATCACGATCAGAGGGGCCATGTCCATCAGGCAGCCGAGGAGCAGGAGCATGGCATTGATCAGCAGCAAAATGACGTACTTGTTGTCCGAAACGGACAAGAAGAATTGCGTCACCTGCGCAGGCAGCCGCATCAGCGCCATCATATACCCGAAGGCGGCCGCAAACCCGATCAGCATCATCACCATGCCGACCGTGCGAACGACGCGCGCCACCAACAGCGGCAGCTCGCGCCATTTGTAGTCGCGATAGACGAACATCGTTACGATGAATGCATAAACGCACGCGACCGCGGCAGATTCGGTGGGCGTGAAAACACCGCTGAGGATTCCGCCGAGAATGATGAACATCGTCAGCAGACCCCAGAATGCGTCCACGCAGATTTTCCCCGCCTGCCTTAGTGAAACGACCTCTCCTTTCGGATACTGACGGACGTGGGCCATGACGAGGATCATCGTCATCAGAGTGAGGCCAAGGAGCAAGCCGGGCAGCACACCGGCCAGGAAAAGATGCGCAATCGAAATGGTGCCACCGGCCGCCAGTGAATAAATGACGGCATTATGAGAGGGCGGGATCAGAATGGCCTGCACCGAGCCGCAGACGGTGACGGTGGTCGCAAAGACACGCGGATAGCCGTTTTTCTCCATCTGCGGGATCATGACCGAGCCGACAGATGCAGTGTCCGCAACTGAGGATCCGGAGATGCAGCCGAAAAAAGTAGAGGCGAGGACATTTACGAGCGCCAGACCGCCGCGAATGAACCCGACGAAAACCTTCGCCAAGTTGACGAGCCGCAACGCCATGCCGCCTTCGGCCATGATGGCCCCGGCGAGAACGAAAAACGGAATGGCGAGCAGGGCAAACTCGTCAACGCCGTCCGAGATCTTCAGCATCACTGCTTGCAGCGGGATATCATACCAGATTGCGCCAGCAATAGCGGCCAGCCCCAGCGAGAATGCCACCGGAACGCCGATGGCGATGAGAAGGCCGAATGTTCCGAGGAGGACCAGTGCATCCATAACGAGCTATTCCGGGAAGCGGCGCGGATCAGTTCATATCCGCTGAAGCGGACTCGAACGGCGTTTCAGCTTCGGCAGGTCTGAAGAAGCGCCCTGACCAGAGCCGCTCGATGACGAACAATGAGATGATGGCGCCGCCAACCGGGATGGGGGCATACGTCAAACCGACGGGTATTTCCGGCATTTGTGCCAGCACCTGATTCCAGGTCGTCCCCACCAATTCCCAGCCAAAAATGACCAGAAACAGCGACGTGCCGAGCATGCACAGCTCGATGATCCAGCCGAGAATCGTTCGAGCGATGCCCGACGTCACGCTGGGAAGCGCCATAACCGCGATGTGCAGGTTCTCTCGGTAGCAGACCGCCCCGGCGAAGAACGTAAACACGATCATGAGTATGATCGCAATCGGCTCAGGCCACTGAGAGCCATAGCCGAGAACGTAACGCGTATAGACACCCCAGGGGATGATGATGGTGATGATGAGCAGGCACAGCCCTGCCGTCACCATGCAGATGCGGTGCAGGACGTCCATCGCCCTCACGTAGTAAGCGAACATGCAATCCGATTCCGATGAAGGAGAGGCCGAGATGACGAGAGCCCTGGGACTCTCTTCGCTGCAGCTGTGGCGAGCGCGCCTCCGCCGGCTCAAATTGGGCGGAAGGCG
>DASVDU010000196.1:0-29080 GCA_036380915.1 Hyphomicrobiaceae bacterium
GCTCGGTCATTCGGATACAGGGCGCCGGCGGGCAGCAAGGCGGACAAAGGGGCGGCGGAGGCGGTGGGGGTATGCAAAGCGGCCAGGGCGGTGGTGGAGGCACCATGGAGAACAGGGGTGGCGGAGGCGGAATGGCCGAGCCCCGGGGTGGTGGCGGAGGCACCATCGAAAAAAGAGGCGGCGGCGGCAGTATGTCGAGAGGCGGCCGCGGGACCTGGGAGGGCCAGAGGCGCGGTAGAGGCGGCGGAACCTTGGAACGTCGGAGAGGCGGCGGCGGTGGCATCATATTGGAAGAGAGGCGGAGACCGCGCGGCTATCGCGGCCCGCGCTTCCGTGAGGGTCCCACGCTCAGATTCCGGACGTCGTGCGGCTGGCTGAGAGAACGGGCCCGTGATACCGGCAGCCGCTACTGGTGGCGCCGCTATCGTGATTGCGTGCGTGGCTGATCACGCGAAAAGCGGGCGTCGCGACCTCGCCTGGGCCAGCTTCGGCGGCTACGGCGAGGGCTACTGAGAACATTTGCGCAGCGAGCCAGCCTATCGGCTCGCTGTTGGAGGAATCATCTTGCTGGTGCGATCCGAGGGAGCAAGGAGGTTCCCACGAGGAGATGTTGGGATCACTCTCCTGCGCCTTCGCGCCTCTGTCGATCAAGTCCGGGGGTAGGCTCAGTTTCAAAAGAGAAATAAACGCGGAAGGTGGGGCCGCCGCATCGGAAGCTCCAAGCCGTTCGCGTGGAAGGCGTGCGTCATCGCCGCCACCATGATGTGCTGACTGTCGACGAGAGCCCGTCGCAGCCGGAGATGTGAGTATATGTGGTGGATGGCGTGCGGAACCCAGCGGATGTCCTCCCGAAGTGCTGTTGCGAGCCGATCACAACCCTCCGCCAAGACCAATCTGTTTCAGTCGAGGATGCCTGCCGCGTGACTACCTAGATGGTCCGCTATCATCTTTCTGGCCGCTCGAGCCCCACCCAAACTCATTCCCATGAACTGCTTCTGGAAATGCAGCTGGGCCTGTAAGCAAGGGGTCTGATCAAGGCTTCGGCCAAGCTGCTCCCATTTCAGGAATCCATTCAGATCAAAGTTAAATCCGTGTGGATCACGGAATTTCGGTTCCCAAAATACACTATTCTCGTTGCTCTCGGTAAGGTAATTATCAATCAGAGCGGCCGCCATCTCCTCAAGCTGACTGCCGGCTTCATTTCGATGCTCCAAGAGCGCAATCACTGCATCCGTGATATTTGACAATCCAGAGGGCAACCCTTCCTTCTGCAGGCAATCTCTCAACAAATTAATGAACACGAAATAATAGAGAAACTTGGTTTGTCGTCGCGCCGTATCACCGCCGCGCCCAAAGCCTTTCTGTTTTCCAGATTCCCACAGCAAAACGCAGCATACAAATCACGCGCTCCGAATGGCCTCTCCCCTGGGCGCTCGGACGTCATTCTGGTGAAAACACTCCCGTTCGGCAGAAACGGTGGGTTCTTCCCAAACGCGAGTCCCGGTTCAGCTAGCCAACCAGCACCATAGACTTTCGTCAAGTTGAGTGCACTCGCAAAATGCGTAAACTGCCGGGTCGTCGGGTTCTGCCTCTGAAACGCTCGTTGGGAATCCCACCCTCCGCGCTGAATTTCCAAATACAAGCCATATCTGTCTGCTAACTCCAGGTGCCACGCTTTGAAGCCTTGGTTGATTGCAACGAAATCACGCTCACGCACTGCATTTTGGCTGTTCGTAAATTGCGTTATCTGTTGGAGCAGATCGTCCCCTTCGCTGCCAACTTTCGCGATCTTTGCTACAACACACCCTTTTTCAACTCGCGCTCGCCATGATTCGAGCTTCTCGTTCTTGCCACTTCCACCGGCATCCAATCTGGAAGACAGCACCTCGTGGATTGACCTTGTCGTTTGACATCCATTAACGACATATGGCTCAATCAACTCATACTTGCCGGCCCCCAATATCTTGAAATCTGACACAGTTATCGTGATTCCATTGTTGAACAGACCAAACTTCTCAGGCGACTCTCGTAATGTGGCGTATATACCTTTATTGACTTTCACGCGCCCGCCGAGAAACCTACGTACATTCTTCTCATACAGTTGATCAATAGCTCCCGTCCGCCCCTGGTACGATTTCAAGAATGCATATAAATCGATCAATGACACTGAACCCACAAGCAGGTCGGTGCCCGCCTGAGTCAAATGCCCATGCAGCTCAAAAGTGAGGTGCCGCCGGTTTGCGAGTTCACTCTCCTCGGCCTGTGCGTCGTAAATGGTGCGAATCGATATGGCGGCCACGTCGAATAGGGCGCCAAGCCTGTGACGCCCCATGGCTCTGACATCCTCAAGCGTCCTTTGCTCGTCAGGTGTTAATGGATTTATTGTGGCGTAAACTAAACAAATGCGGTCGTGCTCTCCTGCAGAATCTCGAAAATTCGTTAACTTCTCTCGAAGTCCGCTGGCCAGACATGATAGCTTCGTCCTACTCCCGTCCAATGTCTCTATGACTTTTCTTCCCTCTACTAGCAAAGTTCCTTCGCCAGCGAATGCGGAACCATATTTGCTTTGAACAAGATACCAAGTATCTCCTTCGGGCACGTCGTCGGGACCAGGAGGGCCCCCGCGATCGAGTACAGCAACGTCGATGCCGCCATCCCCCGAACCGTCACAATAGATTACGTCAAGGGTGTCATCATCAATGTCGAGCCATTGACTTACAATTTTATGGGCAAAGCGGCGGCCAACTTCCACGCTACTAGGAGCGCCAGCGGTTATGGTCTCCAACCAGCTTGTCTTGAAGTCATCAAAACTGACCGTGCTTCCCATGCGCACCCTCAATTCAGCCTAATCAATCTACGTTCAGCATCGCTTTGAAAACATGACCGCCCACAGCAGAGAACAGCTGAGAGTTCCTCGCCTGTCAAGGCAATCAGGGTCGTCTGTCAGACTACTGAGGAAATTTAACCTCGAAACGTCCAGGTGACGAGCACGGAGGGGTAGTAGCCGAGCTGAAAAAAGAACGCTTTTACTTGGTGGTCGCGCATGAGTTGCAGCGCGAATATGCGCGCTGGATACGACTTGCTGCAATTGATCCGCGAAAGCGGAAACCACGGGGCTTGAGTTCCACCGCAAAGCCGCCGCCTGCGGCGAGAGCCGTTCTTCGCCCGCGCCCCAAACTTATCCCCGCCCACCAACCCTGAGTCATAATCCCCTCATCCCTTCCGCGAGGGGACGTTCTCCGGAGGCGTCCGTGAACGGGGACGGATGCGGTCTCGAGGGAGATCGGGCGCGAGCCTGACTTGGCGCGCTCCTATCTAAATCGGAAATGCTCTAGCCGCGCGGGGAGCGCTTCCAGCCAGCGGCGATCGCCTCCTCCTCGCTGCAGAACCACCGTTCGCCGCGCCGGGTCTCGATCCGGACACGACGATACTCGGGCGTTCCGGGTAGCACGTAATATTTCCTGCCCCTGATGATGTTGCCCTTGATGGGGCATCCGCGCGGTGCACGGCGCTTCGCCGCTTCCCAGGCGCGCGCCAACTCCTTCTCGACCCGCGCGCGGTATTCGGCCGGCCGCTCCGGGTTCCCACGCCAGATCCCGGCTTTTTCTGCTCGGGCCTTTTCCTCTTCCGCATCATACTTTGCGAACAGACCCGTCTCGGCGAAGACGTGTCCTCCGGCGACGAGCATCGACGCGATGTCGTCCCCGCCGGCGACACAGGTCCCAAGGGATCGTCCCTTTTCGTCGGTCCCCGATACGGAGCAACTGACGGACTTGCCGCGAATCATGCGCGACAGCGCGATTCGGGCCGCCGCTCCGCAGCGCCAGCTCCGGTTGCCCGGGATGGCGCAGCGCTGCGCCGGTTCCGGCGCCTCTATGCCGGCAAGCTTGATTTCCCTCCCGCCGATCCTGAGCACGTCTCCCGCAACCGCCTCGGCCCGCCCTTCGATTTTCTCGGCGAACAGGCCAGTGGAGCTTGCCGCGCTGACCACGTGGGAAGCACCCGTCCAGACGAGCCATCCTCCGCCGATGAGCGCCGAGCAAGCGACCAGCACGGCAGCCGCCAATCCAGCGGCGCGGCCCGTCTGCGCAGGCAACGGCACACGGAATCGATAGGGCTTGCGCTGTTCCTGGGGCAGCAGTGCGAGATCATAACCCGACGTGCTGAGCGATACAGTGGAGTCGCCGAGCATTCGTACCAGGAGGGCGCCAATCAGACATGCACCGCCAATGACGAGCGCAAAGACGGCGTCTGCCGAAGTGCCGCTCGTCGCCAGACGGATAATCGCTGCGACCGAAGCCACCACACCGACGAGCACCATCAGCGGCAACGCAGTCGAGTGCCGCAGCGACTTACAGCCGATGACGAGCAGCCGAAACGACGTCTGCCCTATTGCATCAACACCTATCCCCAATATTCGCGCCGCGGCATACGCGAACTTGTTCAGGCGACGGCCGAAATCCATCAGCGCTTCGAAGGCAAGGATGAGCGCGCGGCGGGAAAAGTCGAGCAAGACCAGCAGCGCTTTCGCGGAGCCCTCGGCAGCGGCCGTCAGGGCACGCGTCAAACCGGTGCGAATCGCTTCCCCGATGATTGGGAGAAGCGAGATCACTAAGGCCACCCCCTCGCGCGCCGCTTCGCCAAGCCTCCTTGCGCATTGTCCGAGGAAATTCAGACCAAAGGTGCCGGCTGCCATACCCGCACGGCCCGCACTGCTCAAGCCTTCGGCAGCGAGAGCCCGGGCCTCATCGATGCGCCGCCGACGGTCCTCGCGCCTGATCCTGATGGTCGTGCGCACATGCTCGTGCCACTCGAAGCCGTCCGATTTTCTTCGCCAGCCGAACATCTCATCCCCACTGCGCAGAGGCGCGGGTCCAAGGCGAAACTGGAACCTGCCTCCCCTCAGACGATTCGTGGAGCCGAGTTTGCCGGAACCGTTCGGGAGTGCCGAGTCCCGGAAGCCCGGGCCTGTGCAAGACCGCTCCCGTATCGGTCACCGTCTGTCGCGCAGTCTGCTCACGTTCCACAGGGTCACGGAGCCGCTGTCGCTGCCGGCGGCCAGCCATCGGCCATCGGGCGAGAAAGCCACGGACCGGTAGGCGGCCGACCCGTCGCCCAGGCTCCGCAGCAAGCGCCCGCGCCGGATGCTCCAGATCCTCACCCGGCCATCCGCACTTGCTGCCGCGAGGAGACTCCCCGCGGGAGAGAAGGCAAGTCCATGCACCACCTCCGCCCTGCGGCTGAGGACCCGATAAAGGCGGCCGGAGGAGGTCCTCGACAGCCGGATCTGCCCGTCGTGTCCGGCCGAGGCAAGCAGCTTGCCGTCCGGTGAAAAGGCGATGGCGCTGACGAAGTCCCGATGGCCGCGGAAAGTGCGGATGAGCTCACCTGATGAAGCATCCCACAGCTTGACCAGCCGGTCGGCGCCGCCTGAGGCGAGCAAGCCGCCGTTGGGGGAAAAGGCCACATCCTGCACGGCACTCTTGTGCGCCTCGATCGTGACTGCGGGCGCCTGGAAACGCGCATCCCAGACGGCCACGGTCCAATCGTGGCCGGAGGCAGCAAAGTGTTCAGCGTCGCCCATGAAGGTGACCGACCAGATACTCGCGGAATTCCGCTGGAATTGCGCCAGCCGTTCGCCGTGCGCCAAGTCCCAGAGCTGAAGCGTACCGTCCTCTCGCCCCGTCACAGCGCGCGACCCGCGGACGGCCAAAGCGGTCACCCTGCTCTCGCCGAGACCGATCGTCCGCTCATTGCTGCCGGTTGCGACATCCCAGATCTTCAACGTCCGATCCTCGCCGGCCGTCACGATCCGGCGGCCGTCGTCCGTGAAGGCGACGGCGCTCGTTCCGCCGCTGTGGCCCGCGATCTGGCGCGGCTGATCGATGTCGGAAGCAGTGCCCGTCCGAGTTGCATCGGCGCTCATGAAAAACCCGGGCAGGCGATCCTGCAGTCCAACTGCGAAGGCTGCCACACCAAGACCGATCATCAGCTTCAGGATGAGCGGTCGCCACCTCCAACCGCCGAATGGTCGGATCCGTGGCAATCGAGGCAGGGAAAAACGCGGCAGTCGAGGCAGCTGCGGCCACTTCCAAGGCTGCCTCGCCCTCGCAGGTTTCGCAGGCCGATTTCTGGCGCGCGGCTTTTCTGCCGGGGAGGGCAGATCGACCTTCGGTGCAGGCTTGTTCGGCTGCTCTGCCGATTTGGGCTGCTCCACCGCAGCGGTCGGCGCTGAGGCGGTCGCCGCTGGGGACGACTGCCTCCTCAGCCGCTCGATGTACTCGATCAGTCCACCCTTGGCGCCAGGAGCATCGGGTGGCGGTGGAGCGGCTGTATCGAGCTTGAGTGTCTTAGCCGGTGGATCCTCCTCAGCAGCGACCTTGCCGATGGTCCGCTGCACCCAGCCGGCCTTGCGCGGCTCCGGCGCCAGCAGTGGCCCACGCCACTCGGGGATGGACTGCGGCCTCTTCTTTATGTCGAGCGACAGCGCCTGGTCGATGGCTCGCAGGAACCCGGGCCGATAGGAGCTCAGCGCCGCCTCACGCGCCGGCACGAGCTCGTCCTTGACGATGCGTGATGGGGCGTCGGGCGGCCTCTTTCCCGTTATGGCGTGATAGAGCGTCGCCGCGAGCGCATAGATGTCCGTCCACGGCCCTTGCTGGCTGCCCGTCTCGGCGTACTGCTCGTAAGGGCTGTAACCCGGCTTCACCAATGCGCTGACCGTCCGCGAATGGCGCGCGATGTCACCGCGCGCCGAGCCGAAGTCGATCAGCACCGGCGCGCCGTCGCGGCGGATGATGATGTTGTCCGGCGCGATGTCGCGATGCAAGAAGTTGGCGTTGTGAATGACTTCGAGGGCATCGAGCAGCGGCGCTACGATTTGGTCCAGCTCGAACTGCCGCGGTGCCCGCCCGAGACTCTGGAGCCAGCCCTTGAGGCTCTGGCCCTCCTCGAAGTGAAGCACCATGTAGCCGGTGTTGTTCGCCCGGAAATAACGGTAAACGCGGACGATGTTGCGGTGATCGAACATCGCCAGCGTCTGTGCCTCGGCGATGAAGCGGTCGAGGCCCCACTGATAATCGCCTTCCGACTCGCGGGAGCGGGGCACTGCCTCATTGCTGCCGTTCCGTGCTGCAAAGTCACCCGGAAAGTATTCCTTGATGGTGACCTCGCGCCCGAGGGCCAGCTCCTCCGCCAGGTATGTGATGCCGAAACCACCGGCGCCGAGGACGCGGTCGATCCGGTATTCTCCGACGAGCTCGGTACCGGCGGGAAGCGCCAGAAGGTGGGTCATGCGTCTCGCTTGCGGCCGGGCGGTCGCACCATGCCTCGCAACGAACCGCCACCCCCGCCCCTGCAAAGCATTTGGGGTAGGTGGTGGACGGACAACATGTCACGAATATGGCTGCAAAGTCGGATGGGCGGACGAAAGGTGAGGCAATCCTCAGTTCGGACACATTGGCTCGCTGCCATCTCCTGGTCAGTTCGAGGCATCGAGGTTACGCAACGGTAACTGTCCCCCGGAATCCGCACCCCGAAGGGTTGCAGGGCGCAAGCGCTTGCCCGTATAGTTAGGACCCGAGGGGAAACGGGGTGATCTGGAGAATTCGAATGCGTTCGACCGCCGCTATCGGGTTGGCGGCCCTGTTGTTTTGCTTTTGGACACACTCCGTTGCCCAAGCGCAACCGGCTCAATGCAAAGCAGGTCCTGCCGCAATCGGCGTTTCTCGAACCGTCGAGATCGATGCGTCGACGGGTCCACGCTTTGGGCGCTCCCAGTACAGGGATTTCGACTTCCTGCAGGATGGAGAGGTCGTTCTGACGTTCGACGACGGACCATCGCGGCGCCATACCCCGGCCATTCTCGATGCGCTCGACGCCCATTGCACGAAGGCCACCTTTTTCAGTGTCGGCCGGATGGCCGTGGCAGACCCGGAAATGCTGCAGGAAACAGCGATGCGGGGCCATACCATCGGCACGCACACGTGGTCCCACAAGAACCTGCGTTCGCTTTCCCTGGCCCAGGCAAGGGCGGAGGTCGAGCTTGGCTTGAGCGCCGTGCAGGCCGCTCTCGGCGGCCCGGTGGCGCCCTTCTTCCGATTCCCCTATTTGAGCGATCCGCAACCGGTTCAGGCGATGCTCCAGCAGCGGGGAATCGCCACCTTTTCCATAGACGCCGATTCCTACGACTTTCGCACCTCGAGTCCACGGATGGTGCAGGAGAACATCCTCAATCAGCTTGCGCAGCGTAAGAAGGGTATTCTGCTGTTCCACGACATCCAGCCTTCGACGGCACGCGCGTTGAAGGGTCTGCTCGATGAGCTCAAGGCGCGCGGCTACCGGGTCGTCCACATCGTGCCGAAAGCCCCTGCGACAACGCTGGCGGACTTCGACGAAATGGCCGAGCAGGTGCTCAGGAAAAAGCAGGTCGCTGCATCGGAGCACCCGCTGGCAAGGCACCCTGCGAGCGCCCCGCTTGCGCATTCATCGGGTGCGAGCCGCCCCCGCCCATCACATTCCGCGCCGCGCCAGAACCACACCCGCCAGCGCTATAGGGATGACAGGTCCTGGATAGAGCGAGTATTCCAGAACTGAGCGCCCTTAACCGGCCCTGCCTCCTGACGGCAATACGCCGGGGGCGCAGGCCGCCACCTCAACCGGCACGATCGATGACCCGAACCGGCCTGCGAACAGCAAGACTGGTGTCCGCAGGACGTTCTCGCGGTGGTCCTCGTACCGAAACAATCGCGCGTTGATGTAGTACACGAACAACAACGTCGCGCGGGCCCGCGCCTTCGAGGCGGACTGAACGACCGCCAACGCCTCCCGTGACGGCTCATCGTGGCGGGCGAACATGATGTCCATGAACGACTTCAATTCCGGCCGGCCCTGGTAGAGCTGGGCGAGCGTCGCGTCCAAGCCGGCACGGTCACCGGCAGCCAGCTGCGACTGCGCCTTCATGACCAGCAGATAGAGCCAGAATTGCGAGTTGGGCTCGCTCAGCTCCAGCGCCTGCTCGAGCGAGCTGAGGCCCTGGTCGATCTGCCCCTCGAACGACCGCATCTGTCCGATGATGGCGAGGGAGGCTGCGGGAGATGTGCTCGACCGGTGGGCATTCTCGGCGAGCTCGACGGCCATCCGGCGGTATCCGCGGTCGATGAAATGCAGCAACTTGGCCGCCATGATGGCGTAATACGGCTCCGCTTGAATGAACGGAAGGCTGGCCGTGACAAGCGCCTCGATCTCATCCTCGTCGGCCGAGCGGCAGTCCAGGCCCGCCATGAGGATGTCAATGCCGTTCTCGATGTATTTGGTGTGGATGCTGGTCGCCAGCATCAGCTTGGCGATGTGATCGTTGGGATCCTCGGCGAGCACCTGCCGCAACCTGCGCTCGCTCTCCTGCCAGCTGATATGACCTCCGACGAGAGTTGCAGAGGCCCTGTGGAGCTGCACGGGCAGTGGCTCGTGATGCTCCACATGGGCTGCGAGGTTCCGCCATATCGAGGATGCTATACGGTCGGCGAGAGCGTCCGCCGTCGCGAGCTGGCCTGCGACTTGATCCTCCGCGGTCGCAATCCGGTGGCGTTCGACGCAAAAGAGCCTCCCAGTGCGGAATGCCCTCGCCCGAAAGACGCAATCGAGTCCAACACCGTCGCAAAGAAATGTGAGATCGACAGCGATTTCCGGACAGTCGTCGCCGAAGGAGCTGCGCGGCGGGCAATCCGGATCGAGCACGACCTTTCGGTCAGGGCTGAAATGCCTGCCCAGCCGCAGCTCGAAGGTCCGTGCGAAGCCAATCGCAAACGATTTGAATGCTCCAATGTGACTGAGGCCACGGAGCGGTCCGACCACAACGTAAGCGCCGCTTGCGAGCGGTCGCCCACTCAGCGCCTTTGCAACCCAGATGTACCCTTCACCATACCGGGTGGCAATGAACCTCGGATTCTTCGGGTCGTCATTCAGCTTCCTACGGAGCCGGTTGATGGTGAAGTCGATATTGCGGTCGCTTTTGTCTGAGCCTGGTTCCGAGATCGCATCAAGCAACTGATTTCGCGAAAGGACTCGCCCGGCATTGCGGACCATGTGAGCGAGCAGTCGACTTTCCGAACGGGTGAACCGAACTTCGAGCCCATCGTCGCGGAGCGCGGACTGGAAGGCATCGTCGAAAGAGGCGGAGCCGAGCCGGAGAAGCCGAGTCTTGTCGTTCATGAAGAGAATGAGCCCATTTACTACAATAGGTTACAGTATTCCGCGATCGCAACCTACCCCGCGAGTGCTGCCCAAAACCGACCGGCCGATTGGTGCAGGCAGAATTACCCGCCTAAAAATCAAATATTCCTGCAACAATTTACTTTTAACGTATCTTTCGTCAGAGGCGAGTCAATCCCGCTTCGGATCCGCTCACATTTTTTGAGCGGTCGTGTCGAACTGCCGAGGCCACGTGTCGTCCAAAGCATCTCGATGCGAGTTTTTCCCGGCCCTGATGCGGGCCTGAATTGCGCAATCCTAGCTTCCGCGGCTGCAGTCGCTTTCACGAAAGCCTCTGCACCGCGGTTTTTTCCGACAGAAACTATCCCAACCGGCGCTCAAAATCGCATAGCAGACCTGACCCAGAGCCGCGTTCCCTTCTGCTCCACGATTCCGTCCGGCTCGTCGACCGTTCGCGACAGCGAAGCTTCTGCAATGAAATTTGACGTAGCTGCGCGGACGCCGAGATAAGCGCTGGCCCAGGTGTCTTGCGACGCGGGTGCCACGTCGGATCTGATGTTCCACAGCCAGCCGGCATCTGCGGCGGCGAAGAGCTGCAGAAACTTCAGCAGGCCACCGCTCAAATCCGCTGCAGGAAGATTGTAGGCCATTTCACCTCGCCCGCCCAGACACTCGTCCCCATTGACGAAGGCGCGATCGAAGGCACGGCTGAACTCGTTCGTTCCGTAGCCGCAGCGCTGGGAAAAGGGCAGCGGCGCATCGGAATATTGCCCAATCGCACCAATGGTGGCCACCACCTGCTCAGTCAGCGGAACAGCGAGGTCGGCACTGAAGGAGACAGTCAAAAAATCCGAGGACGCACCAGGCAGCGAAGCCATCGGATTATGAGTGTCCGAGCTGCCCAGTCCGGTACGGCCCTTGTGCAGGATCACGCCGAACCGCTGCCGTATCCCGAGAGGCGTGCGGCCAGCATAAGAGAACCTGGCGCTCAGCACGCGCAGATCCTCGTCGAGGACCGGCCGGTCGAAAGCTTGGCCTTTCCATTGTCTAGCCGTGAAGCTCAACTCGCCCGTGAGCTTCGAGCCTTGCGAAACGACCCAGTCTTGACGGGCGCCAACGGTGATAGTCCAGTTTTGACCTGTCGCATCTATCGCCCGGTTTGCGGGAGCGCCCAACCTGATGTCCGCGTAATCGCCGTTCACGAACAATGTCGGGCCGGAGTTGGGTAGCTTGATCCTGTAGCCGAGACCTCCGGCCAGCAGCTCCTGCCTGCCGGTCTCGAACGGCCCGCCGAGCACGGCGACAGCGTCGAACTGGTCACCTTGCACGAACAAATCCGGCAGGGCCGCCGCCGTGCTGAGGATGGAAGGGCCAATGTCCTCTGATCCGAAAGTGTCGAAGGTGATGAAGTAGGTGTTCTTCTCGACCGGACCGATCAGCGCCGTCGATCCACGCTCGACGCCGATCGCCTCCCGAATGGTCGTCGGGACGAAGTTCGAATCTGCGTGCGCGACTTGCGGGCTCAGAGCCAGCGAAATGAGGCTCAGCGCGCGAGGTGCCCAAAGTGGGACACCTTGGAATCTTGTCAACTTCCCCCCTTCTCGAACGCTCCGCCCAAGCGACAGCGCAAGCACCGCCGGGGCGCCGGAGGCGCTCTCACTTTTGAAGACGATTTGCAGATGAGCCGGGACCGGTCGTTCGGCTCGCGCGGTCCTGCGCCGCGCCCTGGCGTCTCAAGTGCTATCGGCGGTCAATAGGGCTCCTCCCCAAAGCCAACAAGCTCCGCCCATCCGGCCAACGGGACTACTTCTCCCGAGGTCAATTGCGGAGCCACGGTCAGAATATGCAGATGACAGATGAAAGGCGAGGATTTTCTCACGATGAGCACCCTCCTTGCCGGCATGCCCAGGTGACGTGCCCCCGGCCCATGATGATCGCTGGTAACGGTCCGATCACCTCTTGAACCCGACTGGCCACTCGACAGGGCGATCAAACAATTCTGCAACAATGTCTGCCGAAGTTGCTCCGGTGCTCGAGCTGCGCGCCGCGTCATCGGCCATGAGATCCGAAATGCCGGCGCTCACCAGAAGCCCTTTCCGGGAGCGATGCGCGTCCAATGACCGACTTTCTCGAAGCTGCAATGCTCACCGCGTTTTCGGTGAGCTGGTACTGCTCGATCTGGAAAATGCTGACCACCGGCCGCGCTTCCGGGAAAAGTCTCGGCTTCGTGCTCCTGATCTGCGCCGGCTACGTGTGCGGAATTGCCTCCAAGATCGTGGTGTTCGCGGAAACGGGAGCCGTCTCGGGCCTCGTCCTGCTTTACGCCTGGAACCTTCTGGTGACGGGATTTGATGCGTTCCTCGTCTGGCACTATGGACGCGGCGCCGAAGGCGCACCGCAGCACGCCCTTTTCCCCAGACTGGCGGAGGCGGCCAATAAAGTATTTGCTCGCAGTACCTCGCGCGCCGAAGCGGGAGCCGGGAGCACTCCGGGCCGTGCGGCAGCGGTGAAGTGATCCTGGCGGCTCAACGGTCGAAGCTCTCCCGATCGCGCGAGCGCGCGAAAAGGCTCGCTGGGAACTCGGCCGCATACCGCCGGCCCTTGTCGGGCGGAGTGTATATGGGCCGCTGGCCTTCGGGTGCCTCTACCGTCCGCCGGTAGAGATGCCAGCTCGCGTGGCCGAGCACGGGCATCACGATGGCGAGACCGACCAACAACGGCAGAGACCCGATCAGCAAGCCCAAAGCAATGATCGCCGCCCAGCACGCCATGGGAATTGGATTACGCACCACTGCCTTGAGTGAGGTCGCAACGGCAACCGCGACCCCGACATTGCGATCGAGCAGAAGCGGAAACGAAATGACACTGGTGGCGAAAGCCACGATGGCGAAGAGGGCGCCGACGATGTTGCCGACGATGATGACGTTATGGCCTTCCGGAGTGTACAGCAACGCTGCCAAAAATGCGCTCGGCGACTCGAATTTGTGATAGCCGAAATTCGCAATGTAGATTTCATTCGCGGCCCAGATCCAGATCACAAACCAGAGGAGAAGCAATAGCCCGAGCGTGACGATGGACCGCAAAGAGGGGGAGTGGACGACGTCGAAGGCATGGCGCCAGGAGGTATCGAGACCCATCTCGCGGCGCCGGCTCAACTCGTACATGCCGATCGCGGCGAACGGGCCAAGCAGGGCGAAGCCGGCAGCGAGCGGGTAGAGCAGCACCATCATGTCCAGGCCGAAAACCGCAAACGCCAGCAGCAGCCCGATGACGGGATAGATCAGACCGAGGAAAACGACGTGGGTCGGCATCGCCCAGAAATCGGCGAAGCCGCTCGCCAGCGCCAGCCCGACATCGCTGACCCTGATCTTTCGCACGACAGGTAACCTGTCGCCGGCTTCGAAGGGCATGATGACATCGAGTTCGGACATGACCGGTCCTGCTCGAGAGTGCTCGGCATAAGCGGGCGAAGCCACCGGCGCCGCACTGCGCTGCCCGAACGTCAGGTCACCTTGGCGACAATCGCTTCCATCCCGTCAGAAGAAACGGCGTGCACCATCTTGGAAGGGCAGGCGGCCCAAGCACCGGCATTCGCCCAACCTCCCTTTTTGGGAGCCAAGTCTTCGGTGCTCATAGCAACTTAAAAACTCCCAACCGGCCAGCATGGTTCACCCCTTTCCCGGGCGATTTCGCTCGGAATCACGTTCGCCATTCTCGGTGGCGGCGTAGTCTATTCGCTGCCCGTGACACGTAGGCTGGCTGTTGCCCAGAGAAAGAACCTGGGGCCTGAGGCTGGGGCTCAGTTCAACGGTGGGGCCGATTTCTGTCCGGCTTGCACCTGCATGGCCCCAACACCTTTCGTGCAGATGCGGCCAGCCAACCAGAGCGACAGAACAGCTGTTCACGTCCCGCTGTATCCCCAAAAGGGGCAATGTCTTGTCTCGAGGATATGCAATGGTGCGGTCGAGAGGACTCGAACCTCCACGCCTTTTGGGCGCTACCACCTCAAGGTAGTGCGTCTACCAGTTCCGCCACGACCGCATGCCAGGGAACGAGCACCCGTCCCTTAGCAAACTCCCCGGCGGCTCACAAGCGGTCCGCCAGAGGCCGCCTCACGTACCAGACCCTGCCGTCCGGTGCAAGGGAACTCGTGCACCTCATCGCGCCCCCGCGACGTTGCAGACGCCTGCTGAACCAGCCGTGATGACACGCCATCTGTTCATCCCGTTGCAAGTGGGATTGAATGGCTGCCCTGGGATATGAAGGCGTAGACAAGCCACTATCATGAGCGCGCACGATTTAACCCCGGCAGACTGGGCCATCAGCACCGAACCGGTCGATTATGCAGACGCGGTTGCCGTGATGGAGGCGCGGGTCGCAGCGATCGCGGCCGGTAAGGCGCCCGAGCTCGTCTGGCTGCTCGAGCACCCGCCGCTCTATACGGCAGGGACGAGCACGCGCTGGCAGGACCTCATCGACCCGGACCGATTCCCGGTCTTCAACGCCGGGCGCGGCGGGCAGCTCACCTACCACGGCCCGGGCCAGCGTGTGGTCTACACCATGCTCGACGTCCGCCGCCGCACCGGCGACGTGCGCGCCTTCGTCCACGCACTCGAGAACTGGGTGATCGAATCGCTCGGCACCTTCGGCGTCCTGGGTGAGACGCGCGCCGACCGCGTCGGCGTGTGGGTGCGCCGGCCCGAGCGGGGCGAGGGCGTCGAGGACAAGATCGCCGCCATCGGGATCAGGCTCCGCCGCTGGATCAGCTTCCACGGGCTGAGCCTCAACGTCTCACCCGACCTGACCCACTTCGATGGCATCGTCCCTTGCGGGGTTCGCCAGCACGGCGTGACGAGCCTTGCTGACCTCGGGCACGCGATCGCAATGGACGAGGTGGATGCTGCACTGGCGGAAGTTTTCCAGAGGAGGATGGGTGCGATCCGCCGTGTTTCTCCGCCCGTCGCCGATGCAGCTGCCGCCGCCCGGTTGCGGGCCCTCCTCACTGTCGAGCGTCGCAGGATCAAAGAGAAGAAGCCCGAGGCGGAAGCAGGATCGCTTGCCTCGAGCTCCTGAAGCCAGAACCGCAGCCTACTTCTCGTGGGCGTCACCGCCTTCACCCGGAACAGGTTGCTCCGGGGGTTCCGAACCGTCGTAGTACACGAAGCCGTCCTCGATCGAGACTATCTCGTCGCCTTCCAGCTTGTACTCATCATCTTCGCTGTCGTTGAGACGGATGATGCAGCCGTGCGGGCAAATCCCTTCGAGGACAGCCGATGGCGCCAAGGAATGGTCCTGACTGGTGCCGTTCTCGACGATGGTGACCTTGTACGTACGATCGTCGCGGTTCGTCAGGGACACCGTCGCGGCAGCCTCCGCACTGGCCAATACTGCCGCAACACCTACGACGAGAGCTGTGATGCGCGACACGAGTTGCTCCAATGACTGCGAGTCGGGCCCGCGGCTTACTTCTTCTTCTTTGCAGGAGCCTTCTTGGCGGGGGCCTTCGCAGCCGCCTTTTTCGCCGCAGGTTTCGCCGTCTTTGCCTTCATCTCGACGTTCCTTCTCTCTATCTCAGTTTCTCCACCCGGTTGAGGGCAGAAGACTCGATTCTTCTTCGAGTCGCGAGCAATGTGGGTAGAATCAAATGAGTCTACAAACGGATTTTTCCGGTGACTTCTATCGAACATTTCGATAGTTCATCGAAGCGGGAGAAACGACCAGAACAGGCTGCAATTGCACAGCCGAGGCGTATTCGAGGCCCATGGACATCAATCTGGCCCGGACGTTCCTGACCGTCGCCGAGACCGGCAGCTTCATAGAAGCGGCGCGCAAGATGCACGTGACGCAGTCGACCGTCAGTGCGAGGGTCAAAGTGCTGGAGGATCTGCTCGGACGACCGCTGTTCCAGCGCTCCAAGTACGGTGCCTCGCTGACGGCTGCCGGCGAGCAGTTCCGCAAGCATGCGTTGGCACTGGTGAGAGTCTGGCAGCATGCACAGCTCGAGGTCGGCCTCTCCGATCAGCACCGGGATCACCTCTCCGTCGGGGGGCCGCTCAGCCTCTGGGAGGGCTTTCTGCTGCGCTGGGTTGCCTGGCTGCGCAGCAGCATCCCCGACATCGCCATTTCGACGACCGCTGGCCTCTCCTCTGCGCTCACGCAGCGGCTCCTCGAAGGCACGCTCGACCTCGCCGTTCTGTACCGGCCCGTGCAACCGCCAGGGCTCGTGGTCGAACATCTGTTCGATGAGGAGTTCGTGCTCGTCACGAGCGGCAAGTCCAGCTCTCGCCGCAACAATGCGGACTATGTCTTCGTGAACTGGGGGCCCGATTTCCAGGCCGACCACGCTTCGGCCCATCCGGAGCTGGCCACCCCTGGCCTCAACATGGATCTCGGGCCGCTGGCGCTTTCCTACGTCCTCGGCAATGCCGCCTCCGGCTATTTCCCGATGCGCATCGTGAAGCCGCACCTCGCACGCGGCCGATTGAGGCTGCCGAAGCGGGTGCGCAAGTTCGTCTATCCCGTCTACATGGTCTATCCCGAAGCGCGGGACGAGGAGGCTTACGAGCCCATCCTCAGCGCGCTGCGCCGAGAGGCGGCGAAGCTGAATTGAACCGAGCTTGGCGGGGATTTCGGATTTTCGCCGCTCTCCACCATCGCGCGTGAGGGCGAATTCGTCAGACGGTTCGCTCGACCCGGAAGCCTGGATCGACCTGCACGTCCTCGGCGACCACCTCGACGCGTGCCACCCGCGCCGACGGCGGGCCCTGTTCGCAGCGAGCGAGCATTTCGGTGACACGATCCGCATCGCCGGCGAATACCGCCTCAACCGTCCCGTCGCGGCGGTTGCGCACCCAGCCGTCGAGGCCCAACCGCGTGGCCTCGTCCTCGACCCACGCCCGGAAACCAACCCCCTGCACGCGGCCCTCTATGCGGACGTGAACGGCTCGGACCGGTGAAGCGGGCCTCGTCATGCGGCCTCCCTCAGTAGCCTAGCGCACATCCGTCCTTCCGCGCATCGGAGGCGCCGATCAGAACGCCGTTCTCGTGATCGAAGCAAATGGCCTGACCGCCTCCCCACGGCTCGGGCCGCACCGTCACCTTGTGGCCCATGCTGGCGAGCCTTTCCACCGTTGCGCTCGGAACCGACTCCTCCACCTGCAGTTCCTCGCCCTCGAAGAAGACGCGGGCGCAGTCGATCGCCTCCTGCGGGTCCATGCCGAAGTCGAGCATGTTCGTGAGCACATAGGCGTGCCCCATGGGCTGGAACGCAGCGCCCATCACGCCGAACGACAGGAAGAGCTTGCCGTTCCGCATGGCTATCGCCGGCACCAGGGTGTGCAGGGGCCGTTTGCGGGGGGCGATGCAGTTCGGGTGCTCCGGATCAAGGACGAATCCCTGCCCCCGGTTGTGCAGCATGATGCCCGTCTTTCGCGTCATGATGCCGGAGCCGAACGGGCTGTAGATCGAGTTGATGAAGGAAACCGCCATCCCCTGCTCGTCGGCCACGCTGAGGTAGATCGTATCCGACCCCGACGGCCGCGGCACCGGGCCGAGGTCCGGCGTCCGCCGCTTGGGATCGATGCGCTTGGCCAGATCGCTGATGACGGCATCCGACAGCATGTGCTCGACAGGCACGCCGGCCAACTCCGGGTCGGCGACGAAGGCATCGCGCATCGCGTAGGCGAGCCGCCCGGCCTCCATCATCATGTGATAGCGCTCGGCGCTGGTCGCGTTATCCGTGCCGAAGCCGGTTTCCTCCAAGATCTTGAGCAGGATCAGCGCGACGATGCCCTGATTGTTCGGCGGCAGTTCCCACAGCTCGACGCCCTTGTAAGCGACGGAGATCGGCTCGACGTAGGAGCACCGCTGGGCTGCGAAGTCCTCCAACGTATGGAGCCCGCCCAATTCCTTCAGCTCGGCGACGATATCCTCGGCGATCTCGCCCTGATAGAAGCCATCCCGGCCCTCGTCGGCGATGATCTTCAACGTGCGCGCAAGCGCCGGGAACCGCATGACGTCGCCCACGCGCGGTGGCCGGCCGTTCGGCAGGAGATGCTGCCGCGAGCCGGGATGGCCTTGCAGCTTCTCCGAGACATTCGCCCAATCGTGGGCCACGCGCGGGGCCACCGGAAACCCGCCTTCCGCATATTCGATGGCCGGTGCGAGAATGCGCGACAGCGGCTTCGATCCGTAGTCTGCAAGCAGCGTCGTCCATCCGTCGATCGCACCCGGCACCGTGACAGCATGCGGCGACTGCATCTCGATCGCCGTGATGCCCTTGGAGGCGTACCAATCCGCCGTCGCCGCAGCCGGCGCGCGGCCCGAGGCATTGAGCGCAATCAGCTTGTGGCCGGGCTTCGAAATGAGAGCGAAGCAATCACCGCCGATGCCCGTCATCGGATGCTCGACCACTGCCAACACCGCGGCGGCTGTGAGCGCTGCGTCAACGGCATTCCCGCCCTCCCGCATAATCTCGATGGCCGCCTGCGTCGCGAGCGGGTGCGACGTCGCGCACATCGCGCGCCGGGCGTACACAGGCGAGCGGCCGGGCATGTGGAAGCTGCGCATGGAGTTCCTCTGATTGGTTATGGGCGCAGAGATTGCGCGCAGTGGAGTGACGGCCAGCGGCCTTGCTCATGTTGCCGCAGGGGGAGCGCAAACTGCAAGTCTCGTCAGTAGAGCCATTCCCGGTAGGGCGGGTGCCGATCCTTCATGTCCTCGAACAGCCAGACCATCCGATCGACAAACCACAGCTTGCAAAGCATCACGATGGCGCCCCCGAGCAGCGTGGGCCAGATCTCCAGCCAGACCAAGCCCCAAATGAGCAGCACCGCGCCCAAAGCCGAAGAGGCAGACAGAATGTTCGGTACCAGCCGATGATGCTCCGGCACCGGAACCTCCCGACGGTTCAGCCAGACGCGTTCACCCAGCACGCCCTTGGACGCCCAGTTGTCGGTCGACCGGGGTGGCGGAAACGCCCGCGGATTGATCCAAAGCCACAGGATCATTGCAGCGGTCGGCAGCAGCGCCCACCAGCCGATCCAGAGGCGGCTCCACACCGCCAGCATCAAGAGGGGCAGAGCGACGACCCTGGTCCACACACTCCAGGGATTGGCATGGCGCGCCCACGTCTCCTCGTCCATGCGGAAGAGGTCCGCGATGCGGCGTTCGATGGTCATGCCCTCTCACATGGCCCCTGGCGCGGCGTCAGGATCACGCGAACTCCATGATAACCGCATCGACCGCAAGCGTGTCTCCAGGCTTTGCAAGGACCGCCTTGACGACGCCGTCGCGCTCGGCGCGGAGAAGATTTTCCATCTTCATGGCCTCTACGATCACCAGTGCATCGCCTGTCTTGATCTCCTGGCCGACGACGACGTGGATCGCCTTGACGAGCCCCGGCATGGGGCACAGCAGGACCTTCGAGGTATCGGCCAGCTTCTTCACCGGCATCAACGCCGCCAGCTCCGCCTCCCGCTCGGTGTAGACACGCGCCGGCACGCGAATGCCGCGGTAAGCCAGCTCGAAGCCGTTGAGGATCGGCCGCACCTGGACCGAAACGTCACGATCACGGACCATGCCCGACCAGACCGGCTCACCCGGCCACCATTTCGAGGCGATCTCCAGGGTATCGGTCGGTGTCCCCTCGGCATCGAGCAGCGCCACTTTGACCGGCCCTTCGAGCTTACCATCCACGTGCACCCGCTGAGAAAGGCCATTGCCCAACTCCACGACCCGGCGATCGGCGAAACGGACGCTGCGGCCGGACATCTGCCCCGTGATCTTCCGCCGGCGCGCGTTGTGCAGGTGGTCGATGGCCGCCGCCACAGCCGCCAGGATCTGCAGCTCCTCGCCTTCCGGCGCGCGCGCCTGAAATCCGGTGGGATACTCCTCCTGAATGAACGACGTCGACAGATTGCCCTCTTGCCAGCGCGGATGCTGCATCAGCGCCGTCAGGAACGGGATGTTGTGCTGGATGCCCTCGATATAGAACGCATCGAGCGCCTGAGCTTGCAATTCGATCGCCGCCTCGCGCGTCGGTGCGTGCGTGATGAGCTTGGCGATCATCGGGTCGTAGTACATGGAGATTTCGCCGCCCTCAGCCACGCCGGTATCGATGCGCACCGCCATGCCATCGCCTGAGCCTTCTTTCGGCGGACGGTATTTCACGAGGCGCCCGATCGACGGCAGGAAACCGCGGAACGGATCTTCGGCGTAGATACGGCTCTCCACGGCCCAGCCTGTGAAGGTCACGTCCTTCTGGCGGAGCTTCAGCTCCTCGCCGGCAGCGATCCGGATCATCTGCTCCACGAGGTCGATGCCGGTGACGAGCTCCGTGACCGGATGCTCGACCTGCAGGCGCGTGTTCATCTCGAGGAAGTAGAAGCTCCGATCCTGCCCTGCCACGAACTCGACCGTGCCTGCCGAGTCGTAGTTCACCGCCTTGGCCAACGCGACCGCCTGCTCACCCATCGCCTTGCGGGTCTTCTCGTCGAGCAGCGGCGACGGCGCCTCCTCGATCACCTTCTGATTGCGGCGCTGGATCGAGCACTCGCGCTCGCCGAGGTGGATGACGTTGCCGTGCTTGTCCCCCAGAACCTGGATCTCGATGTGCCGCGGGTTGACGATGAACTTCTCGATGAAGACGCGGTCGTCTCCGAAGCTCGCCTTCGCCTCGGAGCGGGCGGCGTCGAACCCCTCCTCCAGCTCCTTCCGGCTGTTGGCGATGCGCATGCCCTTGCCCCCGCCGCCGGCAGAAGCCTTGATCATCACGGGATAGCCGATCTCCTCGGCGATGCGCGCCGCCTCGGCGGAGTCGGCGATCTCGCCGAGGTAGCCTGGAACCGTCGAGACCTTCGCCTTGGCCGCGGCGCGTTTCGACTCGATCTTGTCGCCCATGGCCGCGATCGCCTTGGGATTGGGGCCGATGAACACGATGCCCGCTTCCGCCAGCGCCAGCGGAAAGGCCTCCCGCTCCGACAGGAAGCCGTAGCCCGGATGCACCGCCTCGGCCCCGGTCTTCTTGCAGGCTTCGATGATGTTTTCGATCACCAGATACGACTGCGCGGCCGGCGCCGGCCCGATGTGGACGGCCTCATCCGCCATCTCGACATGCAGCGCATCCGGGTCCGCGTCCGAGTAAACGGCAATCGTCTTGATCCCCATTCGCCGGGCCGTCTTGATGATCCGGCAGGCGATTTCCCCGCGGTTGGCGATCAGAATTTTTTTGAACATCGTCAGTCAAGGCTCCCGGTCGCCTCCGCAACGACGGAGGCATGCAGGCTGGGTGAGGAAATGGATTCGTCAGCGCCAGGATCGCGAGGGGGACTCACAGCGGAATATTGTCATGCTTCTTCCAGGGGTTCTCGACCGTCTTGTTGCGCAGCATGTTCAGCGCGCGGCAGATGCGGCGGCGCGTGTTGCGCGGCCGGATCACCTCATCGATATAGCCCCGCTCAGCCGCCACGAACGGGTTGGCGAAGCGGTCCTGATATTCCTTGATGCGGGCGGCGATCTTGTCGGGGTCGCCGAGCTCCGAGCGATAGAGGATCTCGGCCGCGCCCTTGGCGCCCATCACCGCGATCTCGGCCGTCGGCCAGGCGTAGTTGACGTCGCCGCGGATGTGCTTGGAGCTCATCACGTCGTAGGCACCGCCGTAGGCCTTGCGCGTGATCACCGTCACCTTCGGCACCGTCGCCTCCGCGAATGCGAAAAGCAGCTTGGCGCCGTGCTTGATGAGACCGCCGTACTCCTGCGCCGTGCCGGGCAGGAAGCCAGGGACGTCGACGAAGGTGATAATCGGAATTTCGAAGCAGTCGCAGAAGCGCACGAACCGGGCCGCTTTGCGCGACGCATCCGAATCGAGCACGCCTGCCAGCACCAGCGGCTGATTGGCGACGATGCCGACCGTGCGGCCCTCCATGCGGGCGAAGCCGACGACGATGTTCTTCGCGAACGCTTCCTGGATTTCGAAGAAGTCGCCCTCGTCCACGACCTTCAGGATCAGCTCCTTGATGTCGTAGGGCTTGTTCGGGTTGTCCGGGATGAGCGTATCGAGCGAGGGCTCCACACGGTCGGCGCTGTCCTTCGTCGGCAGAACGGGAACGCCGGACCGATTATTCGACGGCAGGAAGTCCATGAGCCGCCGCATCTGAAGCAGCGCCTCGACGTCGTTCTCGTAGGCATGGTCGGCAATGGAGGATTTCGTCGTATGGACTTTCGCTCCGCCCAGCTCCTCGGCCGTGACAGTCTCGTTGGTCACCGTCTTCACCACATCGGGGCCGGTGACGAACATGTAGCTCGTGTCCTTCACCATGAAGATGAAGTCCGTCATGGCGGGCGAATAGACGTCGCCGCCCGCGCACGGCCCCATGATCACCGAGATCTGCGGGATGACGCCGGAGGCCAGCACGTTGCGCAGGAACACCTCGCCATAGCCGCCGAGCGCCGCCACCCCCTCCTGAATGCGCGCGCCGCCCGCGTCGAACAGGCCGATGATCGGCGCCCGGTTCTTGAGCGCCATGTCCTGGATCTTGATGATCTTGTTGGCGTGCGTCTCCGACAGGGAGCCGCCGAACACGGTGAAATCCTTGGCGAACACGTAGACGACGCGGCCGTTGATGGTGCCCCAGCCGGTCACCACGCCGTCGCCCGGGATCTTGGTTTTCGCCATGCCGAAGTCGGTGCAGCGGTGCTCGACATACATGTCGAACTCCTCGAACGAGCCTTCGTCGAGGAGCAGGTCGATGCGTTCGCGGGCCGTAAGCTTGCCGCGTTTGTGCTGTGCCGCGATCCGCGCCTCACCGCCGCCGAGCTTTGCCACCTCGCGGCGCCGCTGCAGCTCTCCGAGAATGTCCTTCATGGCTGGCAGAGACCCTTCTGGGCAGGAGATCAATCGTCAGGCGCGGTGTAGCACGCGGCGAACGGGGTGCAAATCTCGTGCGCGGCCGCCCAGGCTGACGGCCCGGGTCCAGATCCGGCGGGCTCAGGTCCGTGCAGAAAAGTCGCCGAAGGAGGGTGACGCGACTGATCGCGAAAATGGAGCGCCCTCCACGGGCGCCCGTCTCGACGCAGGAACAAGAACAGTGACTGACGGCCAGGCTTCAGACCGCCGCAGGCGTGCCGACCACCGTTGGACCTTCCGCCAGATCGAGCCGCCGATGGGTCCAGGCGAGTGCTGGCATCAGCGGCCCGAACCACAGCAATGCTGCCAAGGCATAAACCCAGCGCGGAAGCACGCCGAAAGCCAGCAGCAAGAGGAGGCCCGCAAGGGTCGCGGCATAGATGCCGCCCCAGGTGAATACCTGTTTGAGGACTTGCCTCTGGCCATCATTGTGTGCAGCCGCAAGGATCCCCTTGGCACCGATGACACCGGCAGTGAGGCAGAAAGCAGCCCCGCCCAATGCTCCGAAAACGGCCATCTCATCACTCATGGCGCAGCCCCCTACGCTCACTTCAGCTGTCTGATTATGCCGCGGTAGGGTAACCACGCGCTTAACACGTGTCTTCGCACGGGGCTTTGTGACTTTAATTCATGTCCACCAAGCCGAGCAGGCGCCTTGCAGACTGCATCTCCTGCCAGCGATAACGGCGACGCTCGGCCGCCTCGGCGTCCTCGCCCCACTGCTCGATCTGCCAGTCCTCATCGACGTGGGCCGCTGACCAGGCCTCCTCGACGGACAACGCACCCCGGCTCAGGGCAAGAGCGAGCAGCGCCGAGCCCGTCAACGTCGTCATCACGTGGAGGCTCGTGAGCCGATAAGCATCGAGCGGCTCGAGAGCGCCCGCAACCCTTTCCAAGGCCGACGCCGGCTGTGCCACCGGCATCACACCTTCCGTCAAAACGAAACGGGCGCGAAGGGCCTCGCGCGCCCAGTTGAGCACGCGATCCCAAGCTGCGGCCTGACGCTGGACAAGGCCTGCGGGGCCCGAGGCGCGGTAGCACACCAAGTCGCTTGCGGCATATTTTAATATGTCGGCCCGCACGTCCGCCTCGCGGCCGATCACGCCGTCGATGATGCTGTTGGCGAAGCGGGTCAGAGGCATGCTGACGGGATCGATCTCCTCGCCCTGCGCATTCCATTCCGCTGCGATCGCCTCGGCCAAGGCGCGATACGGGACGGCGAGCGCCGTCTTCTTCGGCGTCCGGAGCGGGCGGCCATCCAACAGCACCTGGAATTGCTTCGAGTCGATCGTAGATTCGTGCGGCTGTAGGGTGGAGACCTCCGCCGTTTTGTAAAAGCGCCGCGGCTTGGGCGGCGTCAGGGTCTCCTTGCCCGGAATTGTCTTTTCTTTACCTGTCTCGCTCACGCCATCACCCCAGATGCGCCGAAGCGCTTGTCGATGGCACCGACCAGATCCTGGCAGCGCTCGACGATCAGGTGGGCCCCGGCGGCCTCCAGTGCAACCGCCGGATGATAGCCCCAGCTGACGCCGACGGCGCCGACGTTCGCCGCGCGCGCCATTTCGATATCATAGGTGGTGTCCCCGACCATGACGGCCTCTTCTGGCTCCACGCCGGCTTCGGCGATGGCCTCCAGGATCATTCCCGGGTGCGGTTTCGACGGGTTCGTGTCTGCCGTCTGGATCGTGACGAAATGAGAGGCGATCCCGAACCGCTCGAACAGCGCCAAGACGCCGCGCCGTGACTTGCCTGTAGCGACCCCGAGCAGGACATCCCGTCTGGCGGCCAACTCTTGGATGGCCTCCAGGGCGCCGGGAAACATCGGCTCCTGATAGCAGGGGTTCTGGCGCAGCTCGAAAAACCCCTCGCGGTAAGCCTCGGCCACTTGGTCGACGAGGCCCTTGTCCGCATTCGCCGGCAACAGACGCGCGATGGCGATCGGCAACGAGAGGCCGACGATGGACAGGATCCGATCCCGCATCGGCAGCTCGAGACCGTTGGCGTGAAAGGCCCGCGTCATGGCGGCCACGATCATGTGCTGACTGTCGACCAGCGTACCGTCGCAGTCGAAAATGATGAGGCGCATGGGGGTACCTATAGCCCCCGCGGTGGCCGGGGACCAGAGCCGCCTGGGTCGCGCCTGGAGCGGAAAGCCTCTCCAGGCGCGCGGAGCGCCAGAAGTCCCCCCGCCCTGCGGGGCGGCCGCCTTACGCAAATCCGAAAAAAGAAGTGGGACCAGAAACCCGGACGAGTGTCACTCATGGTCCGGTTTGACTGTGACTCAAGAGCCACAATTAACCTCTCTCCCAGACCTCGCCATCTCATTCGTTAACATCCCGTTGACGCCCATACGATTCCATGCGATCCCATAAATGCCCGTCCGCACCGGGCATGGGACAGTGGCCGTGGCGCCGGCTTCGTTGAGGGCCCGAAGCCCCGAGCGACCGCCACGTCCCAGCCCGGCGGAGACGGGCCCCGACCTCTACCGGGAGTTGAGCGCACGGCGTCACGAGAGGGGAGGTATTGGCGTCGAAGTCTGCGCGTCAGGTGAGGTTTTGAACTGGGGATGGATCGCTTTGTCTCGACATTCACGAACAAGATCGACGCGAAAGGACGTGTTTCCATCCCGGCATCCTTCCGCGCAGTGCTCGAGCGCGACGGTTATGCTGGGGGAATCTATTGCTACCCCTCGCTCGATTCTCCGGCGCTCGATGCGGGCGGCGAAAGACTTGCGAAGAAGATCGATGATCTTCTCGCCCATCTCCCGGACTATTCGGACGAGCGGGACGAGCTGTCTGTCGCGCTCTACGGCGACGTGCAGATCCTCAGCATCGACCAGGACGGACGCATCGTCCTTCCTGAGTCGCTTCGCGCCCACGCGGGAATCACCAATCAGGTCACTTTTGTCGGCCTGGGCGACAAGTTTCAGATGTGGGAGCCGGAGCGCTTCGCCGAGCGCCGGCAAAGGGCCCGCGACAAGGTGCATGAGCACCGGAAGCTTTTCGGCGCGGGGAGCCGTCGCGATAATGACGAGGGACAAGGCGGCGGCACAGGAGCACGGGAGTGATGGCGGGTCGCGGATCTCAGGGGGGTCTGAGCACCGCGCGCGAAGAGGGCAAGGATCGCAGCCGCCACACTCCCGTGCTGCTCATTCCGGTCCTGAAGCACCTCGAGCCAAAGGACGGCGCGACGTATGTTGATGCGACGTTCGGGGCCGGCGGCTACACGCGCGCAATCCTCGACGCGGCGAGCTGCCGGGTACTCGCGATCGACCGTGATCCTGGCGCAGTCGCCGGCGGGGCCGATCTGGTCGCCGCCTATCACGGCCGGCTCGAAGTCCGCCAGGGGCGGTTCAGCGAGCTCGAAGAGATCGCAAAGGATGCCGGCCTGACCGGGGTCGACGGCATCGTGTTCGACCTCGGCGTCTCCTCCATGCAGCTCGACGAGGCCGACCGTGGCTTCTCGTTCCAGGCCGACGGCCCGCTCGACATGCGCATGTCGCGCGAGGGGCCGACTGCCGCCGATCTCGTCAACACCTTGGACGAGACCGAGCTGGCAGACATTCTCTTCCATTTCGGCGAGGAGCGGAAAGCGCGCGCCATCGCCCGCGCCATCGTGAGAGCACGCAAGCAGGAGCCGCTGACGCGCACGCTGCAGCTCGCCCGTGTCGTGTCGCAAGTGCTCGGGGGCCGCAAGATCGATGGCCGTCATCCGGCCACCCGCACGTTCCAGGCCCTGCGCATCGCCGTGAACGATGAGTTGGGAGAGGTCGTTGCAGGGCTCGCGGCCGCCGAGCGGCTCCTGAAGCCGGGCGGCCGGCTCGTCGTGGTAACCTTCCATTCACTGGAAGACCGGATCGTTAAGCGGTTTTTAGCCGAAAGGGCGGGGAAAACGGCCGGTACGTCCCGCCACCTGCCGCAGGCCGCCCAGCATCGGGCCGAAAGTTTCCGAATTGTTAACCAGCGGCCTGTTACCCCTGACGAAGAGGAGATCGCCGCCAATCCCCGTGCACGGTCCGCCAAGCTGAGGGCCGGCGAGCGCACCGACGCGCCGAGCTGGCCGCTCGATCCAGCAGCCCTGGGGGTGCCGCAGATCACCCGATGAGCGCGACAACCGCGAAAGGCAGCCCATGCTTCGCATTTCGTCTGCTATCGCCGTCGGTTTGGCTCTGATCTCGGCCTTCGTGCTCTACGCGGTGAGCTACGAGACGCGCCATCTCGATACAGAGGTTGCCGCGAAGGAGCGCCGCATCGAGCGGCTACGGAGTGACATCGCGGTGCTCAAGGCCGAGCGCGCCTTCCTCTCTCGCCCGGAAAGAATCGAGCCGCTGGCCCGCGCCATGGGCTTCGTCCCCGCGGAAGGGTCGCAATACGTCGAGCTCGATTCTCTGAAGCAGTCTGACGCTCCGCCGGGGCAGCGCCCCTCCAGCCGGTGAGGATCAGTTCCCGTGTCCACCGCACTTGGCCAGCCCGTCGGCCCGCCGCCTTCCTCGGCAGGCATCAACTACGCCGCACGGGCGTTCGCCGTCGCGCTGGCGATCGTTGTCGGGTTTTCTGCCATCAGCCTCCAGCTCGTCCGGCTGGCGTTGAGAGGGCAGCTCGACGAACCGCGGGTCGCCATGACCCAGCCGCTGACTGAATCCTACTGGCGGCCTGACATCGTCGACCGTAACGGCCGCCTGCTTGCCACCGACATCGAAGCGCCTACGCTCTATGCAGACCCGGCCCTCATCATCGACGTGGACGAGGTCGTCGAGCATCTGGTTCAGGTCTTCCCCGAGTTCGATGCAGTTGAGCTTCGGCGCTCCCTGTCCGACCGCAACAGACGCTATGTGCGCCTGAAGCGCGGCATCTCGCCCGCCACCGCGCAGCGCATCCACAACTTCGGTTTGCCGGGGATCGCGTTTCGCAACGAGCCGAAGCGGGTCTATCCCAATGGCGCCCTCGCCGGACACGTCCTTGGCTACGTGAACATCGACAACAGGGGCACATCGGGTCTGGAGCGCTTCATCGACGAGGCCGTCGGCATCGAGGCGGTACACTCCGGCGCGCCGGGATCGCTGAAGCCTGTTCGCATCAGCCTCGATCTGGCCGTTCAGTACGGGCTCGAGGATGAGCTGCGCGCTGCCACGCGGCAGTATCGCGCCAAGGGCGCGGCCGGCGTCATTCTCGACGTCAATACGGGCGAGGTGCTCGCCGCCGCCTCCCTGCCGCAGGTCGATCCGTCGGACCGGTCCCACATCCTCGATGCCAGCCGGTTGGATAAGATGACGGACGGCGTCTACGAGCTGGGATCCATTTTCAAGATGCTTACCGTGGCCATGGCGCTCGAGGCGGGGACGGCGGACCTCGACAAGGTCTACGACGTGCGCGTGCCATTGCGGGTCGGACGGTACACCATCCGCGATTTTCATCCGCTCGGACGGCCGCTGTCGGTCCGCGAGATCTTCATCCACTCCTCGAACGTCGGCGCGGGGATGATGGCACTTGAGCTCGGCTCGGAGCGTCAGCGCGCCTACCTGGCCAAGTTCGGGCTGATCGAGCCCATCCGCACCGAGGCAGGTCAGGTCGCGCCGCCGAAGCTGCCGCAGAATTGGGGTAAGGCGGAAACGATCACGATCTCGTACGGCCACGGAATGGCCGTCGCGCCCCTGCAGTTCGCTGCCACGGCGGCAGCCCTGATCAACGGCGGCTGGCAGGTGAGGCCCACCTTCCGCAGTGATCCGATCACCACCGACAGGGCCCAGGTCATCAGCCCCGAAACGAGCGCCGCCATCCGTGAGCTGATGCGCCGGAACGTGTCCTCGCGGCACGGGACCGGGCGGCGAGCGGATGTTCCGGGCTACGAGGTTGGCGGCAAGACAGGCACCGCGGAGTTGCCCGGGCGGGGCGGATATCGCGAGACGGCAGTCATAGCCTCCTTCGTCGCCGCCTTTCCGATGAGCGCCCCGAAGTATCTCGTCCTGGT
>DASVDU010000197.1:0-11026 GCA_036380915.1 Hyphomicrobiaceae bacterium
ACCGCGAATGCCTGCCAGATCGTGTCGTAAAGCCCGGCCTTGCGGATCTCCTCCAGGTAGATCGCGTCGGCACGCCGCAAAATATCGAGCTTCTCGCGTGTGACCTCTCCCGGCACACGAATGGCGAGGCCCGGACCTGGAAACGGGTGCCGGCTGATGAAACTTTCGGGCAACCCCAGCTCGCGCCCGAGGGCCCGCACCTCATCCTTGAACAGCTCGCGCAGGGGCTCGACCAGCTTGAGGTTCATGCGTTCGGGCAGGCCACCGACGTTATGGTGCGACTTGATCGTCACCGACGGGCCGCCCGTGAAGGAAACGCTCTCGATCACGTCCGGGTAAAGCGTACCCTGGGCCAGGAACTCGGCCCCGCCGAGCTTGCGCGCCTCCTCCTCGAACACATCTATGAAGAGCCGCCCGATCGTCTTGCGCTTGGCTTCGGGGTCGCTCACGCCTTCGAGCGCGCTCAGGAACGTATCCTCGGCCCGCACATGCACGAGCGGGATGTGGTAGTGCTCCCGGAACAGCGATACGACCTCGTCGGCCTCTCCCTGCCGCAGCAGGCCGTGGTCGACAAAGATGCAGGTGAGCTGGTCATCGACGGCCTCGTGGATGAGCACGGCAGCGACGGCTGAATCCACGCCGCCGGACAATCCACAGATGACTCGTCCCTTGCCGACCTGATCGCGGATACGCTCAATGGCCGCCTCGCGGAACGCCCGCATGGTCCAGTCGCCGCTGCAACCGGCGATCTTGTGCACGAAATTGTTGAGCAGCTCGGCGCCGCGCGGGGTGTGCATTACCTCCGGGTGGAACTGGACCCCGTAGAACCGGCGCTTCTCATCCGCAATGGCCGCGAATGGGGCGTTGGCCGAGACCGCGATGACCTCGAATCCCGGCGGAAGCTTCTCGACGCGGTCGCCGTGGCTCATCCACACCTGGTCGCGCATGCCCTTCTTCCAGACGCCTTCGAACAGCGCGCAGTCGGCGACTATCTCCACCTCGGCGCGTCCGAACTCGCGATGGGTGGCAGGCGTCACTTCGCCGCCGAGCTGCGCGACCATGGTCTGCTCGCCGTAGCAGATCCCCAGAACCGGAATGCCGGCCTGATAAACCTCTGGAGGTGGCGCGGGCGTGCCGATGTCATAGACGCTGGAAGGGCCGCCGGAGAGAATGATGGCCTTTGGTCTCAGGCGCTCGAGCCCTTCCTTGGCCTTGTCGAAGGGCATGATCTCGCAGTAAACCCCCGCCTCGCGCACGCGCCGGGCGATGAGCTGCGTCACCTGCGAGCCGAAATCGAGAATGAGGACGGTATCTATCATGACGAGCCGTTACGATAATCCCCGCGCGACTGCAACGGGCTCTGGGGTGCGACCAACAGGCGTCTGCGGGGCATCGCACCCGCGCTATATCTTTTTCAGCAGCCAACATCGAGGTCCGAGCAGATGAGCGCCGACACCAAGACCAGCGCGGGTGGGCAGAGCCAGCATTCCCATGACCACGCCCATGGCGATGCGTGTGGCTGCGGTCATGATCATCATGATCATGACCACCACCACCATCATGGCCACGCGCACATCGCGCCTTATGTCCGCTCCGGGCCGAAGGTCGGCCGCAACGACCCCTGCCCCTGCGGGTCGGGGAAAAAGTACAAGAAGTGTTGCCTGGCGGCATAGGCTTGGCGACTGCGATCCGTATATCTAACGCCTCACTTGGCCCCTCGGGCCGACCTCTCTGTGGGAGAGGTGAAGTAGTAGGCCCAGCCGTTTCCATATAGATCGGAAAAGCTAGAGGAAGGGCTGCGGGTGCGTGGGCACGGTGTTGGCTGGACACGAGGCTTTGATCCTCGGCGCCCGATTCTCCGTCGCTGCTCGCTTGCCTTGTGAATCAGATCCTCACGCCAGCTTGCCGCAAGGCTCGTTCGTGATGTTGCCCCGGTCGGTACTCGTTATGTACTCCTGGGTGACACGCCATGGTTGCGCAAGACTTCGGGTGGCACAGCCCGGCTGAGAGCGGGGCAACTGTCCCCGGCGGAGCCGTACCAGCCCTGACCTCATGGGGCAAGAGGCTTCCGAATGAAGACCCGGCTGGCCTTGTCGAAAGCGATTGGCGCCTTCAATTCGAGCGGGCTCAGCACAGCCGGCGCGCCAATGTGGTCTGCATGAAGTGGGGCACGCGCTACGGGGCGGACTGGGTGAACCGGCTGGCCGCCATGGTTCGGCGCAACACGAGTTGGAGCGTCCGCTTCGTTTGCTTCACCGACGATCCGAACGGCATTCGCCCGGATATCGAATGCCATCCCATGCCGGAGGTCGAATTCGATCGGCGAATTGGCGAGCACTGGCCGAAACTGGGCCTCATGCGAAAGGGAATTGCCGACCTCGAGGGCATGACGCTCTATTTGGATCTCGACGTCGTGGTCATCGGCAATCTCGATCCGTTTTTTACGTTTCCAGCACGCTTCTGCATGGTGCGCGAATGGAAGGACCCGCACCTCGGTTACGGCAACAGCTCGGTCGTACGTTTTTTTGCGGGGCTCGAGAGCGCCGTTCTCGATCGCTTTTACGCAACTCCACCGGACATCATCGCCCGCGTGTACAGGCGCAAGGAGCAGAATTTCCTCACTCGGGCGGTCGACGACGTGACATTCTGGCCTGACGAGTGGTGCCCGGCCTTCTCGCGTGAATGCCTGCCGCGAAACCGAATCCTTCGCTATTTCTCCAAGCCTGTTCCGCCGACAACGGGCCGCATCCTCGTTTTCTACGGCTCGATCACGCCGGCCTCTGCAATGCTTGGCGAGCACGATCCGGCGAAACGCTCGCGCACCCGCTCCTCCTTCCCCCTCGGCCGGCGCCGCTTCATGCCTGCCGATTGGATTGGAGATTATTGGCGGGAGTAGCCACGAAGACTCCAGCGACGCTCGCCTACGGGGGACGATTACAATGGAAGAGCTCGATCCATTTCAGGAGGGGAGTGCAGACCTCAGAAATGCCTTTCTCGACCTGTTCAGGGCAGTGCACGAGAGAAAGCGTGGGGTCGTCGTTGCTTCCTCTCAACGCTGCGGCACGCATCTCATCGGTGCATATCTGCGGGCAACGGGCGTCGGCGTTCCGGGTGAACACTTTCTGAGCTACCTGAACGCTCGTGTCGGCAAAACCGCTGAATTTGAGCAGCTCAAGAAGGCTGTCGAGCAGGTCATCGTTGGCGGTTCGGGAGGGGCATCCGACGCCTTCTCCGTCGTGCTCATGCGGTATGCGCAAAAGATCGGCGATGACCTAGAAGCGCTCGGCTTGGCCCGGTCGCTCCTTTCCCGATCGATGAAGAACCTGACCTGGATCTGGTTACGCCGGGACTGGGTCGACGTTGCAGTGTCGCACTACTTTGCAGAAAAAACGGGGGTTTGGGAGAGCCGGGGCGGCGAGCACATCGCGCCGCCCTATGACGCAGCGGGGATTCATCGCTGGTGGTGGCACGTTCAAGTAACGGACGCATTTTGGGAGCGCTATTTTGCGGAGAATGCAATTACTCCCATCGAGCTGGATTACGCGCAACTCGTGAAGGATCCCCTCGTCCTGACGGACGCCGTCAGCCGGGCCGGCGGAAATCCGGCTTTGTTGAGCGCTGCCGTTCCGCCACCGCGGATGCCCCACGCGCAATGCAAGCAGGACTATGCCGCACGGTTCCGCGACTACCTCGCCGAGCGGCGGTCGGCCGAGCTTTTCAAGCTGCATTCGGCGGGGAGGAGGTCAAATGCAGTGGCTTAGGGATCGCATCCGGCGTGCTCTCGAGCGCCGGATGACGCGAGACAAATGGCATTATGCGGTGGCTTTCTTCAACGCCCTCGGTGCGATCAGGGCTCCTTCCAAGCTCCTCAAATCGTATATCGGTCTGCGCCAGTATCAGAACGCGCTTGTGCGGATCGCCGGCGGCATTCCACGTTCCGATGATGCGCCCATCCCGAAGCTCATTCATTTCGTGTTCGGTATGCGCGCGCCAGAGGAGCTGCCGTATTACGCCTACCTCGCTATCAAGTCTGCTCAAGCCCAACATGAGGGTTGGACAATTGTCTTCCATTACCACCATGAGCCGACAGGGCCGTATTGGGCGAAAATCAAGCGGGACGTCGTTTGCATCAAAGTTCCGAAATTCGCGTTTTACCGATTCGCCCGCTTCCATCATTACGCGCATAAGGCTGATGTCGTCCGCATGCTGGCGCTCTACAACGCGGGTGGCCTCTATCTTGATCTGGATACGATCTGCTGCAGATCATTCGAGCCATTGCGGCACAACGAATTCGTCATGGGGGTGCAGGCGACGATTCCCGGCGCCACCGGCGGCCTGTGCAACGCGATCATGGCTTCTGCCCCCCGCGCCAGGTTTCTGAAGATCTGGCTCCGGCGCTACGCATCGTTCCGGTCCAGAGGCCGGGATGCGCTTTGGGATTTTCATTCGGTTCGGCTGCCGGTCCGTTTGGCGGCGCGGCACCCGGATCTCATCACGGTCCTTCCATTCAATGCATTTTTCTATCCGCTATGGCCAGACCTGGAACGTCTCCTGCTTGCAGAAAATTCCGGTAAATACGGGCATCACCTCGAACAGTCGTTTGCATTCCACTTATGGAACAACATGACGGCGCATGCCCTTTCGCAAATCACTGAGGATTACGTGCGGACCTCGCAAAGCAACTACGCCCGTATTGCCCGTTCTGCATTGGAGTTGGTCGATGAAAGCGCCCCTCGTCTCGATCGTCGCGGCAGTTCACAACGGCGCCAAGTACCTGCCGCTCATGCTGCATAGCATCCTGGAGCAGCGGTACAGGCCCTTCGAGCTCATCCTTGTCGACGACGGGTCCACGGACGACATTGACGGCGCGATCAAGCCGTACCAAGACTCGAGCGGCGATATCAAAGTCATCCGCCTTGCCAGAAACATGGGCCTTGCAGCGGCCTTGAATATCGGAATGAAGGCCGCGAGCGGCGAGTTCATCGCCCGGATGGACGCAGACGACTACATGTACGAATGGCGTCTGCGGGATCAGGTCCTCTTCCTTCTCGAGCACCCGGAATGTGACCTCGTGGGTTCGGGCGCGGATGTCTTCGGCGCAACAACGGACACGTGGCGTTCGCCTTTCTCCCAATCCGATATTGTGAACACATTTCTCGTCGGCAATCCCTTTCTGCACCCGACCATCATGTTCCGACGTCGTATTCTTCTGGAGGAGCTCTTCATCTACAACGAGCACTTGTCGACCGAAGAGGATTATGAGCTCTGGTCGCGCTTGCTCCCGCGGCTGAACTGCGCCAACCTGGACAAGTCGCTCATCCGATACCGAATTCATTCCAGCAACAATCAAAGGCATCCAGCAAAACTGCGCATCAAGGAGCTGGCGCTTCGCCAATTTCTGGCGCAGATCGGCTGCGATGAGCCGCAGCTCGTGAGTGCTCTCGCCGAGTATCAGTGCAGCGGCTTCGTTCGCCATGAGCACTATCCGGTTCTTCGTCGGTACGCACATGATGCCGAGGCCAGGAATTGGCCCAGGCTCGGCTTCCTGCATAAGGCCGTTTTGAAGGCAAAATCCTACCGGCACTTCTATGAGCTGACGTCCAGAAAGGGGCTGCAGTTCGGATTGAGGTGATCATGATGGAGAGACGCGAATGGTAGCCCTCGATAGCAGTGAGGTCAGGGTGATCAGACCTGATGCATCCCATGTGATGCGGTTGCTCTCTGCCCTCACGCCCTGGAAACCGGTCGGCTTCAGAAAGGTCCGGATCGGTGGAGAAGCGGACGGCGGGTACGTCATGCTCGACGACTTCCCGAGCAATCCCATATGCTATTCATTCGGCATCGGAGGTGACGTGAGCTGGGACCTCGACATGGCGTCGCGGAACGCGACGGTCTATCAATACGATCACTCCATAGGCAAGCCACCCGTTCAACACCCGAGCTTTCGCTTTTTCCGGCTGGGAATTGGCGACCGCAATGAACGTGGTAGCCTGACGACCATCGTTGGCGCGCTTGCCGAAAACGGACACCAAGGCGAACGCGGCCTCATCCTGAAAATGGATATCGAGGACAGCGAATGGTCGGTGCTTGATGCCACGCCCGAGTCGTGTCTGGCGCAATTCAGCCAGATCGTCGTCGAGTATCACGGGCTGGCGCGCGCGGAGAATAGAATGTGGGCCGCGCGAGCGGAATCGATCCTGCGTAAGGTGCTTCGGACGCATTTGCCGGTACATGTGCACGGGAATAATTGGGCTCGCTATGCCCTGGTGGAGAACATACCCGTTCCGGATGTTCTGGAAGTCACCTACGCCGCGCGGGCCTGCTACTCCTTTGCCGAGTCCGACGAGCTTTATCCAACGGCTCTCGACAGACCGTGCAAGGCGGGAGTTCCCGACCTCTTCCTGGGCAGCTTCAAGTTTGCTGAGGTTTGATTTGCTCAGCTTCAATTACCTGAAAAAGCCAACCGACGAGCGGACAAATCTCCCAGGGTTCGTACGCAAAGCAGCTATTATGCTGGCGAATCTCAATCCGTCCCAGCCGCTTCGCACGCGTGCCATATGCGTCAGCGCCTCCTGCCATAGCCGCCGGTTGGCGCGTACGACAGTTTTGTCCTGATTTCGAAGCAGGCGCCATGCCAGTTCGTCGTGGAAATGATCTGATGATGCCCGGAAGGCCAGATCGATGAACCGGAAGAAAGCCGCGTGCGCCGGGATGAGCTGATCGAGCAGCGGATCGTTCCATAGGTCCGGCTCGACTGTCAGAGCGGCTGTGGGGTCGTGCTTGCCCGAAATCCGCAGGCGGTGCGTCGCGCGCGCGAGCTCCGCGGAAATCCTTTGCCGTGCCGTATGCCGTTCCGACACGCTGCCAGAATGCATTCTGTACTGCAGGCCAATGAACCCCAGATTGTCGATCTTTCCGCGCTCGGCGACCCGCAACCAAAGGTCGTAATCCTCCGCATGCTTATAGGCTGGCCGGTAACCGCCGAGCGCCAATATCGGCTCGCGACGCATCATGACAGAGGGGTGGCGCACGACGCACTTCTCGCGCAATGCCGTGGCTACGGCCTCGCAACCGGTAATGACCGGAGGGCGCCCTCTCGGGCGGCCGGCCGGGTCAATCCGTTCCTCGGCGGTTCCGAGCACCCAAAGCCGAGCATCGAGCTCGAACCGGCGATACTGCTGCTCCAGCCGTTCCGGTGTCGATCTGTCGTCCGCATCCATGCGCGCGATCAGTGGTGCGCGTGCCGCCTCGAGCCCCTCGTTCAGGATCGCAATCAGCCCAATGTGCTCTCGACGCAGGATCCGAACGCGATCGTCCCGCGCCGCATAGCCGCTCAGGATCTCATGCGACCGATCGGTCGATCCGTCATCGGCGCAGATGAGCTCGAAGTCCTTGAACGACTGTCCCAGGATGCTTTCCACCGCTTCTGCCAGAAAACTCTCGGCATTGTGCACAGGCAGAAGCACGCTGACTTTGGGTTGTTCCATTCTTGTACCAGTTTTGTTCTAATGACGCTGACATTGCCGCGAGACGCGGGTTTGCGTCAACGGCAAAGGTCAGAGGTTGTCCGGAACGGGTGAGCTGCGCTCCAGCGCCGTTCGCTTGCGATTTGGTTGGAGTTGGACAGTGCACATCCTTGTCGTGTTGCCCCGGCGATCGCCGACGGACCGGGACATTCCCAACTCCGTCGACCTGTGCGTTCACGACCTTGTTTCCGCGAGCCGCCATCGGAGCGCGACCTGCATCGTGGCCGAGCGCGTACATAAGATCTTCGACGCGTTTGAAACGGCTGACATCCCGTCTTTCGCAGCGGCGCATAGCCGGCTCATCGCCAGGCATGTGGCCCACCTCGCCCAGGCAAGAAAGCCGGACCTCGTGGTGGTTCATCAGCATTTTCAGATTGCGGCACGGCTCGCCCCCATGCTGCCCGGCCGCGTCGTTTTCCATGCGCATGGCTTCTACAAGAGTTATCCCAAGGGCCTCATTGCCGCTGTCCGGCGCGGTATGCGTCTCAAAGAGATACGCCGCCTGGCTGGTCTGGTGCATGTGAGCGAGGCGTGCCGTGCGCACTTCGACAGCTCCTGGCCGGAGGTCCGGCTGCCGCAGGCTGTGGTGCATAACGGACTGGACTTCAGGGCGTGGCACCCCGAGGCGCTTAAGCGAAACGAAATCCTGTGTGTCGGACGCTGCGTGCCGGAGAAGGGCATTCTCGAGGCGGCTCAGGCGGTGGCCCGCGTGCTGCCGGAACGGCCAGGCTGGAGCGCACGATTTGTTCTTTCGGAGCTCGACCGAAATTCCGGCTATAGCAAGAGGGTGGAAGAGGTCATCTCCCAGGAACCGCTTCGCAATCGCGTCGAAACGGAACGGAACGTTTCCTGGCTGGGCGTGAAGGAGCGCTACGAGCGGGCTGCCATTGCTCTCGTCCCCTCTCGGTGGCGGGAGCCGTTCGGCCGGACGGCGCTCGAAGCCCACGCCGGCGGCGCCGCCCTCGTTTCGTCTGGTTCAGGCGGACTGAGCGAGGTCAGCGGCCCATTTGCACTATTTGCCGATCCGGCGGACGTCGACGGATTTGCCGAGGCGATCCGACGATTGATCGACAATGAGCCTCTGAGAAGAGAGCTGTCGCAGGGTGGCGCGCAGTATGTGCGCCGACGCTTCTCGATCGAGAGCGTGGCAGCGGTGAATGACGCTTTTCTCGAGAGGATCCGGGCGGGACAGAACTCCTGCTGAGAGGCTGGGGCGCAAGATCAGGCGCTGGCAGCAGCGATGTCTCTTTCCTTAGGGCTGGGGATCGCGTTGGCGAACTGGATCTGGTACAGGCGCGCATAGAGCCCGCCCCGTTCAATCAGCTCGCGGTGACGGCCGCTCTCCACCACCCGGCCCTTCTCCATGACATGGATGAGGTCCGCATTCGCCACCGTGGCGAGGCGATGCGCGATGACGATCGTCGTGCGCCCGCGGGTCAGCTTCTGCAGGGCAGACTGGATGGCCTGCTCGGTCTCGCTGTCGAGAGCGGACGTCGGCTCGTCGAGCAGGATGATTGGCGCGTTTTTCAGGAAAGCCCGGGCGAGTGAAATGCGCTGGCGCTGGCCGCCCGAGATCTGGGAGCCAAGCTCGCCCACCTGCGTGTCATAGCCGTTCGGCAGCGAGCGGATGAACTCATCCGCCTGCGCAGCCTTGGCAGCAGCCACAATCTCCTCCTCGGAGGCGTCTTTCCGTCCCGCAACGATGTTTTCACGTATGGTGCCTTCGAACAGGAACACGTCCTGGCTGACGAGGGCGATCTGCCGCCGCAGGGACGAGATCGAGTACTCTGAGATCGGCTGGCCATCGATGCGGATGACCCCACGCGCCGGCTCCCAGAACCGTTGCAGCAGGTTGAAAACCGTTGTCTTGCCCGCTCCCGAGAGGCCGACAAGCGCCGTCGTCTTGCCTGCTGGTGCGATCAGGTCGAGCTCGGACAGAACAGGGGTGTCCGGGTCGTAGGAGAACGTTACGCCTTCGAACCGAATCTCGCCTTCGCTGGCGATCAGGTCCGGACGCTGGTCCACTTCGACTTCCGTGGCCGGCTGATCCAGCAGGTCATACATCATCTTCACGCCGATCGCCGCGGTGGCCAGCTGCAATTGCAGCTTGGAAAGCCGCCGCGCGGGATCGGCGGCCATGAGCAGGGCAGTTATGAAGGCAAAGAATTGCCCCGGTGTGTCGCCGAAGGATACGTTTCGCCATCCTGCATAGACCACCGCCATCGCGACGGCCAAGCCACCGAGGGTCTCGATCAACGGATTGACCAGCGCGCTCACGGCGACGATCTTGTTCGCCAGCCACTCGACGCCGTCGATGCCATCGTTCATACGCCGCTGCAGCATCCGTTCGAGCTGGAACGACTTGACGATGCGGATGCCCTGGGCGCTCTCGCGCATGGTCCCGACGATCGTCGACATGCCGGTGTACTGCCTGTCCGCCGCTTTTTGCACGCGCTGCGACAGCCTCTTAAGAACGACTGCTGCAAACGGCCCGCCGATCAGGCAGATCGCCGAGAGGATCGGGTCCTGCGAGATCATCACGGCAATCAGCCCAACCAGCGTCAGCAGATCACGACCCATCCCGACGGCAATCAGGTTGAGCATGCCCCGCGCGGCCTGAGCATTCTGGGTGATGCGTGTGATCAGGTCACTCGATGGATACTGCTGATAGAAGCCGACGCCCATCTTGAGCATGTGATCGTACATGCGCTTCTGGATTTGGGCGACGATGCGGTTTCCGATGCGGCTGAGCGAGATCTCCTGCAGGTAGGCAGCTATCCCTTTGATGACGAAAAGGCCCGAGATGGCCAGCGGGATCCAGATCAGCGCCGCCTGGTCCTGGTCGACGAAGATCTTGTTCACCACGTCTTTCATCATCCAGGCGCTGAGGGATGTACACCCTGCCACGACGCCCATGAACATGAAGGCGATCGCGTAACGCGGCGCATATTCGCGGCCGTGCTCGCCCACCAGGCGCCGCAGCACCCGGAGAGTGTTCGCGTCTTTGACGATCATGCCGGAAATCAGCCACCTGCCCGACGGCAGGCCGTCTCGATGTTGCTCATGGCCCCACCCATCAACTCGAGCACTCGAATCACTTTAACATCGCGCGTAGAACTTGACCAAGTTCGACGTGGTCTGCACGTCGCTGCAACTTAGCCGTGCAGTCCTGCCCGAGGCTGGCGGCGAGATGATGGCAAGAAGCTTGCCTCTGGCAGACCATCACCGAGCTGAGTAAGTCAAGGCCGGGCCGCAGGTCTCGGTCCGCATCTGCGGCGTACGGATGCTAAAGCCGATTCTTGAATTTCCTGAGCTGCGCCACGCCGAGGCCGACGAGCAGCATGCTCGCCAGGAAGACCATGCCAGCCGAAAAGGGGTCCTCGTGGCGGCTGGCGATGCTGCCGATTGCCCCTACTGCCCCCAAAAGCACCTCGAACACGCCCGATTCAGTCACACCACCCCCTCATCGCTGCTCAAGTCGGCTGCGGTCCCGGCCCGCT
>DASVDU010000198.1:0-24712 GCA_036380915.1 Hyphomicrobiaceae bacterium
CTCAACGCCGCCGACAGGTCGGCGGGCAGCGAGGCGGATGTCGTTCCTGCAGACGGGTCCGCGGAGCTCATCATCGACGGCGGCGAATTCCAGATTGCTGGTCCTCAGGATCAAGCTCAGGCCGGCGATGCCGGGCCCGCGGCACCGCTCATCAAGGCTTTACGCGCGCTGAACTTCGATACCGTCGTCATTCGCCAAGGCACTGTTCGGCTTGCTCTGCCGGATGGTCGCATCGAGACCTTGACGAATGTCCTTGCGGAAGTGCGTCGCGATGGCCGAAGCAGCATCGGCGCTCGGGGGACCGCGAGATTTCGCGGCCACGAATTCTCATTCGATCTGTCCGCGCCGGCCACGGCCAATGCGAGCGCCGTTGCAGGCGTGCCGATGATGCTGCGCATCAAGTCGCCGCTCATGGATGTGGCCTTCGACGGCGGAATCGGAGCCTCGGACAGGCTCCACCTGCATGGCCGCATCGAGTTTGCCGTGCCGAATGTCCGCAGCGCAGCGCGTTCGTTCGGTGCGCCCTGGCCGGATGGGCCTGGACTCCGTGATGTCGCGATCAAAGGCGATTTCCATTGGCAAAGCCCGGCGCTCACGTTCGACAAGGCCAGCTTCCGCATGGACGGCAACGAAGCGACGGGGACGCTTGCACTGAGTTTCGCCGGGGAGCGGCCGGCCCTGACCGGCACCCTGGCCCTGCAATCGCTCAGTCTGGCCCCGTACATCTCGCCGGATGGAGCCACCGACAACAGCTTTTCATCCTTTCTCGCCTGGGCGCGGTCGGATCGGAGCGAGCTGTCGGCTCCCATGGCCCGGTATTTCGACGCGGACGTGCGCTTGTCGGCGGGGCAGCTCGTAGCCGGCGGAACGACCTTCGGACGTTTCGCGGCGTCGTTGTCGCTCAAGCGGGGCCGTCTCCTCGCTGACATCGCCGAGATCGACCTGACTGGCGGCCGCGGGAGTGGGCAGATCACGGCCGACCTCGCCGGCACCCTTCCGCAGATCTCAGTGCGCGGCAAGCTGGAGGACATCGATGCCGCACGCGCCTCGATGGCCCTTATGGGTCACAGCGCTGTCCAAGGCCTGTCGACGGTGAGCATGGATCTGACAGCAGAAGGAAACTCATTGTCCGAATTGCTGAGTGGAGTCCGCGGAAAGATTGCATTGAATGTCTACGAGGGCGGGCGGCTCGGCATCGACATCAGGGCGCTCCTCGACGCCGCGCAGAAGGGCGCGCTCGAGGGCTGGGCTGTTGGCCGCGGCCAGACCTCTGTCGAGGGACTCCAGGCGAAGCTGCGCGTCGACAAGGGAATACTCGCCAGCGAGCTGGTCGAGGCGACCGCTGGGAACAGCCTGCTCCGGGCCTTCGGTACCATCAGCCTTCAGTCGCGTCAGATGGATCTGCGGCTGCTGCTCGACGGGTTGGGTGATTCGAAGCCGGATGTCGCAGGGGATGTGCTCGTGTTCCGCGGCCCCTGGACATCACCGAGCATCACGCTGCAGCGATAGTTCCGCCCCAGTTCATCGGAGCGCGACCGGCCGCGGGCCCTTCGCACCCGGCGGCCGGCCTCCCAGTTTTGCTAGAACCGCCGCCGCGGGCCCGTGTCGATATGGAACAGGCCACCGCCATAGTGCTTCAGTCCACCGACGGCCGAGCGCAGGTAGGCGAGCGCTGAGCGGACGTTGCCGAATACGCGGATATCCGCTGCATTCCCAGTCAGATGGTACGACCTCGGCGCACCGCCGACCCGGCGATTGTGCTTGCGGCTCCGGCAGGTCGAGTTGACGCGGACCTTGCCGTAGTTCGCCGCGACGTGCTCGATGGCGGCGCGGAGCTCAGCATTCAGGCAGCTCGCGCTGGCCTTCCAGTGGATCGTGCCGCCGCCGGTCGCACTGGGGGGTGGTTCGGTGCTCGGGATGGGCATGGGGCCGAGGCTCGCAGTCCGCACGCGTTTCGTCTTGCGGGGGCGGCGGCGGTCCGTGTCCGGCATGTAGGCGCCGAGCCTGCTCGGCTGGTCGAACCTGACTGCGGATGGCGACTTGGCAAACGCCGCCTTCAGCCATTCGTTGCCGCTGTCTGCGCGGCTTTCCGCCGGAGCGCACATCATGGCCGCCGCGCCGAGGAGAAGCGCTGGCAGGATCTTGTTCCCGGCACGCGCGCGCACGCCTGCACCGGCCTCGCACGCGAGGCCGCGCACCAAACTCACAATACTCATTGTTCAGATGTCCCCCGGACTGCCCGTCCGCGCCTGATCAGCCGCTTACCCCATACCGGGCCGTCATCACCTCATGTGATCAACGGGAAAACTATTCGCGGAGCAGACGTGCGACGGGCGTTGGCTCAATCCAATTCATTAGGGTTGCAGATTGCCAAAATCAGCGCGCGACCGATTTTTCATGAGCAGGGCCGCATATTGCGCTGACGCAGTCCGGCCCGCTTGGGTGCGAGGCGGATCTGCGGGGGAAAGAATTGGCGAAGAACGCCGCACAGGCTCAAGCCAGCGTCCCCCCTGGCGGGGCAGAGGCGTAATCGTCAGATGTGGCCGGAATTAGGCCGGGGTCTGATGTGAAATCCGGGCGCGATTACCAAGGGTTAGGTTAACAGGCAGAGAGATCGCGTCAATCTCGGCAGTCGTTGTCAGAAGGCAGCTCTGCTCGGGAGAAATCCCCAGAACAGCGCCATCACCAGCAAGGTGGTCGCCAACCAGGCTGAACGGAGGGCGAAGTCCAGGAATGCTTCGCGCCGCGCGGTGCTGATGATGCTCTGCGCCACCGCCGCCTGCGGCCGCTCGGAGGGATCGAGCATCAGCCAGAGCTCGGTGCGCTGGTAAGGGGTCGAAGCTGCCCGCCAGCTCATGCCGATCAGCACAAGGCTCAACAGCAGGCAACCAAAGCCGCCCGCGCGCAAGGCAAGCGCAAACTGGGAGGAAAGCCCGACCATGAATGTCGCGATGGCCAGCATTGCAAAGCCACAGGCGCGGGCCACGGAAACATGGGCGAGCTGGTTGATCTTCTCCATAGCCGCATTCTCACGTCGAGATTCGGTTTCCCCACCCGACACGAATACGACTTTAGTCTTATCCCGTTCCGCGTGCGACGCAAGATACCGGGCTGCGTCTTACGAGCGCCCGGCCAGGCTCATCAGCGTGGGCAGCGCCAGGATGAGCGTGGCGCCGAGCCAAATCCCAAGCGAGGTTGCATTGCTCTCGTGAAGACCGCGGAAGCGCTCGTAGAGCGCGGCTGGAACGCCGGCGATCAGCAGGGTCATCAGCGAGATGAAAATCGACGTGATGTAGAAAAGCACGAGAGGAGTAGACAGCAGCGTTCCCGCAATGAACGGCCTCAGCAGAATGAAGACCGGGTCGAAATAGGGAGAGAAGTGCATGCCATTGAGCAGGGACACGGCTGCCGCACCGACGAGCAGCATGTCACGCTTGAGCAGGTCTTCCCGGTTATCCGCACCAGTCATGCGCTATACCCCCACGTCCGCCGACATTCCTGCGGCCACACAGGTGAGGAACCAGAACATCCGGGCCGCCATGAGCCAAGCGATTGCGAACACCATGACGAGACCGTTCGGCACAATGGCCGGCGTGACCACCCTGATCGCCTTGAGCACCGGATCGGTAATCGACTGAAACACACGGAGCATCACCGCGTCCGGGTTCTTGCGGAAGAACAGCGTCAGCAGATAGCGCCCGATCAACGTGTAAATGAGCGCGGCGAGAATGAGATTCGGTATATGGAAGTACCAGTACGTAAAGAAGCTTTCCGCGACCGACATTGCACGATCCGATTTCCGCGCCCTCAAAGTTTTTGTGGCAGACAAGAAGGGCGGGGCGCAAGGCCCCGCCCTCCATTCATTCTTGGCAGCGCGCAAGTCTGCCGTCAGTGGGCCACCGCCGGGGCGTCCTTGTCGCGAAGAATGGTCTGGCCGCGGGGCCGCCGCGTGGCGTCGACCATCTCCTGGACCTCCTTGGATGGCTCGGGTGTCAGCAGCGACACGATCCAGATCGCCAGGAAGCCGACGGGCAGGCCAAAGATGGCCGCCGAGATGTTTCTCACACCCCACCAGTTCGCGATCGTTTGCGCGTGCTTGTCGAGCGCCACCAACGCCGCGTCCCTGGCTGCTCCGTCCGCTGCATTCATCCAGGCCGCCTTGAGCTCGTTGAACTTGGCGATGGCTGCCGGCGAAGCGTTCGAGAGCCAGCTCCAGGTCTCGTAGAAGTGCACAGCGAAGTAGCGTGTGCCGACCAGGTAGTAGAGGCATATCCCGAAGCCCAGGACCATTCCGACGATGCAACCGGCCGTATTGGCCCGTTTCCACCAGATGCCCAGCACCAGTGCCGGGAAGATGCCCGCAGCGGCCAATGAGAACGCCCACGCCACCATGGACAGGATGTCTGCCGGTTTCGTGGAGGCGGTGTACGCAGCGGCAACGGCCACCGTCACCAGCAGGATGCGAGCGACGATCAGGCGACGCGTCGTCGGCGCGTTGCGATCGAGCATCTTATAGTAGATGTCGTGCGACAACGCGTTGGCGATGGCGAGCAGCAGCCCGTCAGCTGTTGATAGAGATGCAGCAAGGCCGCCGGCAGCGACGAGACCGGCGATCACATACGGCATGCCCGCGATCTCCGGCGTGGAGAGCACGATCACGTCCGTATTGATGCTGAAGTCCTGCAGGCGAATGACGCCAGGGTGGCCTGCAATTTGGGAACAAGCCGCCTTGATCGCCGCGACGTCGATCGCATCGGCCCCGCAGATCTTCACCAGCCCCAGCTGCCCGTACGTGAAGAGCCACGGCCGAATGCTGTCAAGGTCGCGACCAATGACGGTCGAGTACACCTCCAGCTTCGAAAAGGCTGCGTATGCAGGTGCCGTGAAGTAGAGCAGGAAGATGAAGAACAGCGACCAGGCCACCGACAACCGAGCTTCACGCACGGATGGCGTGGTGAAGTAGCGCATCAGGATGTGCGGTAGCGACGCCGTGCCCACCATCAAGCACAGGATCAGCGCGAAGTAGTTGAGCGGATCATAGGTCGTGAAGGGCTGGATGTGGGGCTTCAGCGATTGTGCCGTCGCCAACCCGCTCGTCAGCATGTTCTGCTCGAGCGCGCCGATATCGCGGAGGGCCTGCCCATAGGTGAGCTGAGGCACCGGGATGCCGTATATCTGCGTCGACAGGATGATGACGGGAATCAGGTAGGCGACGATCAGCACGATGTACTGCGCCACCTGTGTCCAGGTCACCGCTTTCATACCGCCAAGCATCGAGCAGAGTAGGATGCCGACCAGGCCGACATAGACCGCGACCGTGAAGTCCATGCCGAGGAAGCGGGAGGCGATGATACCCGTCGCGTAGACCTGCGCCGTAACATAGGTGAAGGAGCAGCAGATCAGCACGATGACGGCAAGGAAACGGCTGAAGTTTCCGCCGTACCGCTCGGAGAAGAAGTCGGGTACCGTGAATGCCCCGAACTTGCGCAGGAACGGCGCAATGAGAATGGCGACGAGCACATAACCCCCCGTCCAGCCGAGCACGAAGGCCAGGCCATCGTAACCCAGAAGGAACAGCGTGCCGGCCATGCCGACGAAGGATGCGCCCGACATCCAGTCAGCGCCGGTCGCCATGCCGTTATAGACGGCCGGCACACGCCGGCCGGCAACGTAATACTCACCGACTTCCGTCGTGCGCGAAATGATGCCGATGACGGCATAAACGGCAATCGTCATGAAAACGAAGCCGTAGCCAATCCACTGGTTGGGAACGCCAAGCTGCTCGAGAATGGCGAGGAAGATGACGAATGCGAAGAAACCGCCTGTATACAGGCCATAAATCTTGCCGAGATTGGAAATGAAATCCCCTCTCGCGGCTGGTGCTTGATCAGCCATGGCGCGCTCCTCACTCATCTTCAGCCACACCTTCTTCGCGATCGATCTTGTCCTGCGCCCAGGCGTAGAAGAAGAGCATCACGACGAAGGCGATCAGCGAACCCTGCGCGGCCATGTAGAAGCCGAGCGGGAAGCCAAGGATCTGAATCTCATTCAGCGGATTCACAAAAAAGTGGATCACAAAACTGAAGAAGGCCCACAGCGCGAGCATGGTCCACATAAGGCTACTGGTTCGTCGCCAGTACCTGTCTTCGCCCTGTTCCATCAGTCGTTTCTCCCAAAAAGGGCGCCCACAGAGCGCCCATACCAATCCAAGGGGAGAGCAGACTTTGGACTTGCAGTGTCTCCCCGTATGCTGAAGGTTAAGGGCTTGCTAACTGAATCGTAACCCTGACTTTAGGCGGATCCGCTGCCAAAGTGTTGCGACGATGCAACAGGGGGATCCGGGGTTCTTCCGGCGGAAATGGCTGACAGCTGCCATGCAAGGTGGCACTGTGACCGCGCCCAAGTAAGGCTCCCATTCAAGTTCATTCGGCGGGCTCGCGGATGCCAAATTCGAGTTTTGCGACGCCGCTGGTTTCGCTCTCCGCGGTCGTCCTCGATTTGGAGACGACTGGGCTTGACGCGCGCTCGGCACGGGCGGTTCAGGTGGGGGCGGTTCGGATCGACGAGGGACGTATCGTCGAAGATGCAAAGCTCGACCGTCTGGTGAATCCGGGGATTCCGATTCCTCCAGCGGCGACTGCCATTCACGGCATTACCGACGCGATGGTTGCCGATGCGCCGCGCTTTGCCGAGCTGCTGCCGGAAATCGAGGCATTCATCGGTGACGCGATCGTTATCGGCCACACCATCGGCTATGACCTCAGCGTCATGAGGCGCGAATATGAGCTGGCCAATCGCGCCTGGCGGCAGCCGCGCTCCCTCAATCTGCCCACGTTGGCCAAGCTTGCCGCGCCGACCCTCGCCCACCACAGCATCGACCACCTTTGCAACTGGCTCAACGTGCCGAAGACAGGGCGGCATACGGCACTTGGCGATGCCGAAACGACGGCCCGGCTTTTTCTGGCCCTCATCCCGCTGTTACGGGAGCGCAATATACGGACACTGGCCCAGGCCGAATCAGCGAGCCGCCAGCTGGCGGAGGCCGAGGCGCGCGCAACGGGCGGGCTCCTTCCTTCTCCAGGTGTTGCGATCAGCCCGCAGGAGCCGCGGCCGCTCGCCCGTATCGACAGCTTTCCTTACTCGCACCTCGTGCGCGACGTGATGAGCGCGCCGCCCGTTTTTGCAGATGCCTCTGCAAGTGTGCGGGAAGGCATCCAAATTCTTTTGGACAAGAACGTCAGCTCGGTTTTCGTCCGAAACAATGCCGGCGAGCTCGGGATCGTGACCGAGCGCGATTTGCTGCGCGCCATCAATAAGGACGGTGATGCGGGATTGGACGCTCCATTGGAAGCCATAATGACCAAGCCGCTCCAGACCGTTCCAGAGGATGCTTTCGTATACCGCGCCCTCGGCCGGCTGGAGAGGATGGGCTTCCGGCACCTGGGCGTGCACGATGCCCACGGAGAGATCATCGGTGCGCTGACGAGACGCAACCTGCTCCGCCACCGCAGCACATCGGTGATCATGCTGGGAGACGAGGTCGACAGTGCGACCTCGGTCGCGGCGCTCGGTGCTGCGTGGGCCAAGCTGCCGGCTGTGGCACGCAGCCTCGTTGCCGACGACGTCGATCCACGGACCATATCAGCTGTCATCAGCTCGGAAATCAGGGCCATCACCCGCCGGGCAGCCGAGCTCGCCGAGGCCAAGCTGGCGGCGGAAGGCCAGGGCCGGGCGCCGTGCGCCTTTGCCGTTCTCGTGCTCGGCTCTGCGGGGCGCGGGGAGAGCCTGCTGGCAGCCGACCAGGATAATGCGATTGTCTATGAAACCGGCGCCGAGGGCGGGGCGGAGGACCTCTGGTTCGAGGCGCTCGGCAAGGAGATGTGCCAGACTTTGCACGAGGTGGGGATTCCGTTCTGCAAGGGCGGCGTGATGGCGAAGAACCGCGCCTGGCGGCTGAGTCTTTCCGATTGGAAGGCGGTCATCGATAGCTGGGTGCATCGCCAGCGCCCGGAGGACCTGCTCAACGTCGACATCTTTTTCGACAGCGTGCCCGTCCATGGCGATGCCACACTCGGCGAGGCAGTTTGGAACTATGCCTTCGAGCGCGGGCACAGCGCGCCCGATTTCCTGAAGCTTCTCATCGAGGTGGCGCGGCAGCGTTCGCCAGCATTCACGCTCTTCGGCAACATCCGGATCGATGAGAAGGGACGCATCGACCTCAAGAGGGCCGGCCTGATGCCGATCTTCACCTGCGCACGCGTGCTCTCGATCCGGCACGACGTTCGCGCGCGTTCCACTCCGGAACGGCTGGAGGGTGTGGCGGCACGAGGCATCGGCTCTCCGCACGAGATCGAAGAAATCATCGAAGCACACCGCACCATTCTCGGCGCCATGCTCGCCCAGCAGATCGACGATGCCGAGCATGGGATGAGCTTGTCCTCGCGCGTCAATCCGGATCGCTTGGGCAAGGCGCGGAAACGGCAGCTTTCCAAGGCACTCGGCAAGGTCGATGCCGTGATCGACCTCGTCAGCGAAGGACGCCTCTGAATATCGCCGGACCCCTGTCCGGCACTCTCTTGGGGCCGTCTGCTGGCGGATTCGGCCGCGCTGGAACCCAACAGTTTGGATGAGGTTATCCGCGGGCCAGTGCCCATTGGGAGTTGACGCGTGCAGGTCCTCCGCACGGACGTTGCCATCATCGGAGGTGGGCTCGGCGCTTGCGCTGCTGCGCTTGCCGCGGCGAGGCTGGGCTGCCGAGTCATACTGACCGAGGAAACACATTGGATCGGCGGTCAGCTGACCAACCAGGCGGTTCCCCCGGACGAGCATCCCTGGATCGAGGAATTCGGAGCGACGGCGACCTACCGGGCGCTGCGCAACGGCATCCGGCAGTACTATCGCGATCATCTCCCGCTGACCACTCTGGCGCGGGCGTCAGAGCACCTCAACCCGGGGAACGGCTGGGTCAGCCGCTTGTGTCACGATCCGCGCGTCGCAGTGGCCGTTCTCCACCAGATGATCATGCCGTATCAGGCCAACGGCAAGATGTTCGTAATGCACCCGCAGCGTCAGCTCGCCGCGTGGACCCACGGCGATCGCGTGACGGGTGTCGTCGTCCGCGGGCTCGAGTCCGGCCGCGACACTCTGATCGAAGCCTCCTATTTCATCGATGCCACACCTCAGGGAGAGCTACTCGACCTCGCCGGCGTGGAGCATGTGTGTGGCGCCGAGTCTCGCGCGGAGACCGGCGAGCCGCACGCTCCGGAGATGGCCGACCCGAGGGACCAGCAGGCCATTACCGTGTGCTTCGCGATGGAGTACATCCCAGGGGAGGATCACACGATAGACAAGCCGCGCCAGTACGAGCTGTGGCGCAGCTATCAGCCGCCGGGCTGGCCTGGACCCCTCTTGGGGTGGACGACGCAGAAGCCGGAAACCCACGAACCGATCACTCGGTACCTGTTCGAGGCGGAAGACGGCAAGCCTTGGTGGAATTTCCGCAGAATTCTCGATGTTTCGAACTTCGAGGAAGGCTTTGGGGCCCATGAGATCAGCGTCGTCAATTGGCCGCAAAACGATTACTGGTTCGGCCCGGTCTGCGACGTCGACGAGGTCGAGCAGGTGCGCAACATTGAAGCGGCCCGGCAGCTCAGCCTCAGCCTGCTCTATTGGCTTCAGACGGAAGCCCCGCGGCCTGACGGCGGCGTGGGATATCGAGGGCTCCGCCTTCGCGGAGACGTGGTCGGGGGCACCGTCGACGGGCTCGCGCAGGCGCCTTACATCCGCGAGTCGAGACGCATCAAAGCCGAGTTCACGGTGCTCGAGCAGCACATCGCCTATCCGCTGAGGCCAGACGGACCCGAGTTTTTCGAAGATTCCGTCGGCATCGGCTGCTACCGGATCGATCTCCACCCGAGCGTCAGCGGCAAGGGCTATTTGGATCTCGGGTGTTGGCCATTTCAGATCCCGCTCGGCTCGCTGATACCCGTCAGGGTGGAGAATCTGCTTCCGGGCGGCAAGGGCCTGGGCGTTACGCACATCACGAACGGCGCCTATCGCGTGCATCATGTGGAATGGAACGTGGGCGAGGCCGCGGGCCTGCTCGCTGCATTCTGCCTGGAGCGCAAGGTCACGCCGCGCGCCGTCAGAAACACGAAGGCGCTGCTCGAGGATTTCCAATCCTTGCTCCGCAATCAGGGCATTCCCCTCACTTGGCCGTCGCTTACGCCCTTGTGATCTTTTGATTCCTAACCCGTGGTGGCCGGCATGGAACAGCAGGATCAATTGTTTCGTATCGGTATTTCCGGATCCTACGGGGGAATGAATCTTGGCGACGAGGCCATTCTTGACGGCATTTTGAGCCAGTTGCGGAGCAGCCTATCGGCCGAGATAACCGTTTTCTCTCAAAACCCGAAAGATACCTTGAGCCGGCACAAGGTCGAACGCGCGGTTCCCTGCCGGGATATGACCCGAAAAGAAGTCGCGCGCGAAATCGAAAGACTGGACCTTTTTGTCCTCGGCGGAGGCGGAATTCTCTACGATCGCGATGTTCACCGCTACTTGAGAGAGGTGAATATCGCGCACGAATTGAAAGTTCCTGTTTTCATATACGCCGTAAGCGCAGGCCCGTTGACGCTGACCGCCACGCGGAACGCGGTGCGCGACGCTCTCAATCTCGCTGCAGTGATTACCGTCCGGGATCGACAGGGCTACAGGTTGCTCGAGGACGTCGGCGTCGATCGGGAAATCCATTTGACTGCTGATCCGGCGCTCCTGATCGACCCGGAGGAGATTCCACGAACACTATTAAGGGCCGAGGGCGTCGAGTTCGAGCGCCCACTGGTCGGATTTTCGGTACGCGAGCCGGGCCCCGCAGCCCCGGACATCGACCCGCAGCACTACTACGCGCTGCTCGCCAATACGGCCGATTTCATCGTCGATCGGCTTGATGCCGATGTTGTCTTCGTGCCCATGGAACGGACCGATGTTCAGCACAGCCATGGGGTCGTCGCGCAGATGCACAGGTCGGAGCGGGCAGAGGTGTTGAGGCGCAAGTATACCGCGCACCAAACCCTGGGCCTCATGGATACCTTTGAGTTCGCTGTCGGAATGCGGCTCCACTTTCTTATTTTCGCGGCTCTTCGGGGGACGCCTTTCGTGGCCCTGCCGTACGCATCCAAGGTGATGGGACTCGTCGAAGACCTCGAAATGGATATTCCTCCTCTGGGCGACATCGGGACCGGTCAGCTCATCGCCATGATCGACCGATCCTGGGATACCCGGGATGAAATCCGGCATAAGATAAAATGCTGCCTTCCGCCCCTGCAGGTGCGCGCTCGAAAAACCAATCAGCTTCTCGTCGACCTGTTGCGCAAGCAGAGTGGCTCCGCCGGTCTCAAATCGGCAACGGCTTGACGGCTTGGGCCATCAAACGTCGAAGCATGCCTCCTTCGCTTTGAGCAGGGCTACGACGACAGAATTGACCGGGGTCGCCACGCCGACTTTTGCACCTTCGCGCGGGATGGCGCCGTTGATGTTGTCGATCTCGGCGCGGCGGCCGGCCATGTGGTCGAGCAGCATGGAGGGGCGCGCGTTGGGAATTTTCTCGCCGAATGCGCGCACGTATGCGACCGGATCGGTGAAGTCGACGGCGATGCCTTTGGCGCGGGCGACGAGATAGGCCTCGTTCGCACAGGCAGCGCATATGCTCCAGGCCTGCGGGTTCGCCTGCGCCTCGCCGACGCGGAGACCCGTCAAGGTGCACGGCCCCGAATAGGCGACGTTACAGATCAGCTTCTCCCAGACCATCTTGTGGATGTCGTCGAAGGTGAGCACATTGAAGCCGCCAGCCCGCCAGGCCTCGGCGACGGCCGCCAGCCGCGGCGTTTGCCCTCCATCCATCTCGCCGAGGCGCAAGAACTCCATGCCGTTGTGATGGGCATGGCCCGGGGCCTTGATGGAGGCGCCAAATCCGCCGACCACGCCCATCATGATCCGGTTCGAGCCGACGATTTCGGCCACCTTGTCGGCGCTGCCGAGGCCGTTCTGGATCGTCAGGATCGGCGCGTCGGCTTTCGCGATCCGAAGCGCGGCGTGGGCCGCATCGACGACGCCTTGGTCCTTGGTCGCAATTACAACCAGATCCGCATCGCGTATGTCGGCCGGATCGGTCGTGGCATTTAGGCGCACGGTGCGGTCGCCGGAAGCCCCTTCGACGCGCAGGCCTTTCTCGCGAATGGCATCGATGTGCTCCTGCCATGTGTCGAGCGCCCAGACATCATGCCCGCCGCTTGCCAGCAGGGCTGCATAGACCGAGCCCATCGCACCAACGCCGATGATTGCGATTTTCATGGTATTCATCCTCCTTGATGCGACGAAAATGTTGGGCAGGCTTCGGCCCCAAGTCTGCATGATCGAGGCTGGAGCTGGAAGAGGCTGGTGAGGGGGCTCGTGTGTGCGGGGCTCCCACCGAGGTAGCGGACGAGACAATGAGAGCCGGGTACCATCTTGTTCGGAGGCTTTGGAGCACTGCACCGGATTGCGCTTACTCCGGGACGCGCCGCAGCGCGCCAGTGCGGTTTGCCCTGTCCATTGTCAGCCTGCTCGCTGGGCTCGTGATTTTCCTCGGCCAGCCGGTCAAGGGGCAGGATGCGGGTGGTGGTCCGGTGCTCGTGTTCGACGTCAAAGGCGTCATCGGATTTACCTCGGCACAGCACTTGGAGAGGAGCGTCGAGCGGGCCAAGGCCGAGAAGGCCAGCATCATCATCATGCGCATCGACACACCGGGCGGGCTCGTCTCTTCCACACGAGATATGATCCAGACGATCCTCGCGTCCCCCATTCCGATCGTTGGCTACGTCGCGCCGAGCGGGGCGCGTGCCGCCAGTGCCGGCACCTACCTGATGTACGCCTCGCATCTGGCGGCGATGGCGCCCGCAACACACCTTGGCGCCGCGACACCCATCCAGATGGGCGCTCCCGGCATCACACCGTCCCCGAGCGAGAAGAAGGACCAGCCCTCGGAACCGGACGCTGCAGAGCGCAAGCTCATCAACGATGCGGTCGCCTACCTGCGCGGCCTGGCGGAGCTGCGGAACCGGAATGCCGACTGGGCGGAGAAGGCCGTGCGCGAAGGCGCGACCCTGACGTCGACGAAGGCCCTGGAGGAGAAGGTCATCGATTTTCTCGCCCCGGACCTGAGAGAGGTGATCGACAAGGCGCACGGGCGCACGGTGACGACGAGCGCCGGGACCGTGACGCTCGACACGCGAGGCAAGCGGATCGTCTCGGTCGAGCCGAGCTGGCAGATGCAGGTCTTGGAGGTGATCGCCGATCCCAACGTCGCCTTCATCCTGATGCTGCTCGGGATCTACGGCATCATTTTCGAGCTTCTGAACCCGGGAGCATTGTTTCCGGGCGTCATCGGCGGAATCTGTCTCGTTCTGGCGCTGACGGCGCTCACGGTGCTGCCAGTCAATCTGGGCGGGATCGCGCTCCTCCTCCTTGGAATCGCGCTGCTGGCGGCCGAGGCGTTCGCGCCGGGCTTTGGCGTGCTCGGCATCGGCGGTATCGTGGCGTTCATCCTCGGCGGCCTGTTTCTATTCGATCCGGACCAGGTGGACATCCAGTTCGAGGTCTCCCGGCCTCTGGTGGTGGGCGCCGCCATCGCCAGCGCCATCATTCTTGCCGGCGTCCTAGGAATGGCGATGCAGTCGCGGAAGCGAGAGGTTCAGACGGGTGGCGAGCAGCTGATCGGCAGCACGGCCGAAGTCGTGGAATGGTCGGGTCACGCGGGGCGCGTGCGCGTGCTCGGAGAGATCTGGTTAGCGGAGTCCGACGTGGAGCTGGCCCGCGGAGACCGGGTGAAGGTCACCGCGCGCGAAGGTCTGAAGCTGACGGTGAAGCAGACAACCTGACGGGAGGGGAGGAGAGCCGAAATGGACGCGCTGACGACGAGCCTCATTCCAATTGTCATCATCCTGCTGATCCTGGCATCGGCGATCAAAATTTTGCGGGAGTACGAGCGCGGCGTCGTCTTCACGCTCGGCCGGTTCTGGGGCGTGAAGGGCCCAGGGCTCATCATCATCATTCCCGGCATTCAGCAGTTCGTGCGTGTCGACATGCGGACGCGCGTGCTCGACGTGCCGCCGCAGGACGTCATCTCCCGCGACAACGTCTCGGTTCGGGTGAATGCGGTGATCTATTTCCGCGTCATCGACGCCGAGCGGGCGGTGATCCAGGTCGAGGAGTTCGAATCGGCGACCAGCCAGCTCGCGCAGACGACGCTGCGCTCCGTGGTCGGACAGCACGATCTCGACGAGATGCTGGCGGCGCGGGAAAGGATCAACAACCGGATCCAGGACATTCTCGACGAGCAGACTGATGCCTGGGGCATCAAAGTTTCGAACGTCGAGTTGAAGCATGTGGATCTCAACGAGACCATGGTGCGTGCCATCGCCAAGCAGGCCGAGGCAGAGCGTCTGCGGCGCGCCAAGGTGATCGATGCGGAGGGTGAGCTGCAGGCATCGGAGAAGCTCAGGCAGGCGGGCGACGTGCTCGCGCAGTCGCCCTACGCGCTGCAGCTCAGATATTTGAGCACGCTGATCAACATCGCCGGGGAACGCAGCTCGACCATCGTCTTCCCGGTTCCCATGGACCTGATCACGAAGTGGTCTCAGGGCGGGCAGGGGGCCCCGCCGAAGAGCGAAGCGCAATAGCTGTCGGACGGCAGCTCGAGGTCAGGCGCTCTGTGGTCGCACGGCCAACACGTCGCATGGCAGGCGAGCAATCGAGCTTTCGGCTACGCTGCCGAGGATGGCGCGGCGCAAGCCTGTGCGCCCGTGCGTGCCCACCACGACCAGATCCGCCTTGTGCTCGGTGACGTACTGGTCCAGAGCGCTCACCGCTGCCCCCTGACGGACTTCCAACGCAACTTCGGGGGCGCCGGCGACGGAAGCCGCCTTGGCGCGCGATAAAGCCGCTTCGGAGAACCGTCGCAGATCCTCGCGGCGCTTCTCGAAAGCCTCCTGGCTCGCATCGGCGCCGGACAGAAAGCCCGAGAACGAGCTCTCCACGGCATTGAGTAGCGTGAACTTGGCCGAAGGGAAGGCGGCGTAGGCAAACGCCAGGGCCTCCGCCGAGGCCTCGGAGAAATCGACGCCAACGACGATGCTCTTGTAAGAATTCTCCGGCTCGGATTTGACGACGAGAACGGGCCGATTGCCAAACCGGAGCACGCGATCGATGGTCGAGCCCAGCCACTCGTCGCCGATCATCAGCCTGTGATGGACGCCGCAAATGATGAGGTCTGCATTCGCGGCATCCGCGGTCTGGATGATGATGTCGTAGATGCTGCCCGCCTCGATCCGAACCTCGACGGAGAAATCACCCCGGGCCGCGCCCTCCCGGACCTGCTTCAGGATCGCTTCCTCGTCGAGGCCGCCCTTGACGGCGATGTTCACGTTGAATTCGCCGGCCGCCATCTCCTGGGAGACCTGTTTTTCCAGCGCCGCCTTGGCACTCGTCTTCAGCGCGTCGGCGTAATCAGGGTTCAGCTCGTCGGGGATGACGTGCAGGACTGTCAGAAGTGCCTTGTTGGTCCGTGCCAGCTCGGCTGCACGATGAAATGCCCGATCGGATCGCGAGGACAGATCGGTGGCGAGAAGCAGGCGCTGCAATCGGGCAGGTTCTTGCATCGGAGGGAATCTCCTGCGGTCTCACAATGCGGTTTCAAAGAGGACGTAGAGCCTAGACCAGCCGCAGCAAGGTGGCCACCGCTCAATACGAGCGCGGCATCCCAAGGACATGCTGGCCGATATAGGCGAGGATCAAGTTGGTCGAGATCGGTGCCGTCTGGTAGAGCCGCGTCTCCCGCCACTTGCGCTCGATGCCGTACTCCCGCGCGTAGGCGAAGCCGCCGAAGGTCTGCATGCAGGCCTCGCCCGCGTGCCAGGCAGCCTCGGATGCGAGTAGCTTGCCCATGTTGGCCTCGGCCCCGCAATCACGCTCGGCGGCGAACAGGGCCGCGGCCTTGGCCACAACCAGGCTGGCAGCGACGGTCTCGGCATGCGCTCGCGCGATCGGGAACTGGATGGCCTGGTTCTGGCCGATCGGGCGCCCGAAGACGACACGCTCGCCAGCATATTCGGTGGCGCGCCGGATGAAGTACTGGGCATCGCCCAGGCACTCCGAGGCGATCAGGATGCGCTCGGCGTTCATGCTGTCGACGATGTAACGGAAGCCCTGACCCTCCTCACCGATGAGGTTTTCCGCCGGCACCTCGAGGTTGTCGATGAACACCTCGCAGGTGTTGTGATTGATCATCGCGTCGATCTTCTTGATCTCGAGGCCTCGTCCCTTCGCCTCGCGCAGGTCGACGAGAAAGACGGAGAGCCCCTCCGAGCGTTTCCGCACCTGATCCGCCGGCGTGGTTCGTGCCAGCAGCAGCATTAAATCGGACTGCATGGCGCGGCTGGTCCAGACCTTCTGCCCCGTCACGATGTAGCGGTCGCCCTTCTTTTCGGCCCGCGTTTTGAGCTGCGTGGTGTCGCTGCCGGTCGTCGGCTCCGTCACTCCGAAGGCCTGCAACCGCAATTCGCCAGAGGCGATCCCAGGGAGGTACTTGCGCTTTTGTTCCTCCGACCCGTGCCGCAGCACCGTGCCCATCGTGTACATCTGGGCATGGCAGGCAGCTGCGTTGCAGCCCTGCTCGTGAATGGTTTCGAGCACGGCGCAGGCGGCGCTGAGCGGCAGCCCGGAGCCGCCATACTCGTCCGGGATCAGCGCAGCGAGATAGCCTGCCTCGGTGAGGGCGTTCACGAATTCGGCCGGGTAGGCCGATTCGTGGTCGAGCTTCACCCAGTATTCGTTCGGGAACCCCTCGCAGATGCGGCGGACGCCGTCGCGCAGCTCCTGCCACTCCGGATCGATGGGAATCGAGACGGGGCTCTCGGTGGGATCTGTCATGCCTGGTACACCTTGCTCGAAAGCTGTGGCCGCACGCGCTTCGTGATGAGATCTATGGTCGACCGTGGCTCTCTAGTCCGTCATCCCGGTGCTTGTCACCGGGATCCACTGTACTGCTCGCTCCGGCGCTCGTGGTTGGTTGGATCCCGGGCACAAGGCCCGGGATGACCCTTACCCGCTGGACCGTCACCGGCCCTTAAAGTCTGGCTTGCGTTTTTCGTTGAAGGCGCGGATGCCTTCGATACGGTCTTCCGTGCCGACGGTCCGATTGTAGGCCTCGATCTCGTAGCTGTAGCCGTTGGCCCGGTCGAGATCCTGGGACTTGTCCATGGACCGCTTGGCCTGACGCACCGCAACCGGCGCATTCGCGGCGATCCGGCTGGCGGTGGCGAGGACATCCTCCATCAGCCGTTCCGCCGGCACCAGCTTGTTGATGAGGCCCCAGGCCAGGCCTTCCTCAGCCGTGAACGGGGTGGCGGTCAGGATGATCTCCTTGGCCCTGCGGATGCCGACCGCTCGCGGCAGATTCTGGGTGCCCATCGCGCCCGGGATGATGCCGAGCGCCACTTCCGTCTGGGCGAACCGGGCGTGAGGCGCTGCGTAGATGAAGTCGCACGCCAGCGCCAGCTCGCAGCCTCCAGCGTAAGCTGCGCCGTTCACCGCCGCGATGACGGGGAGCGGGCATTCCATGATGGCGCGAATGGCCTGCTCGATGATGGCGTGCTGACGGCGCCAGGCCTCGTCCGTCATGCCGTTGCGCTCCTTCAGGTCGGCGCCCGCGCAGAAGCCCTTCTCGCCTGCCCCGGTCAGCACGAGGCAGCGGGTCTCGCCCTGGTCGACATAGTAGGAGCTGAAGCAGTCCCGCAGATCGGCCATCATCTGCGTGTTCATCGCGTTGAGAGCCTGCGGCCGGTTCATCGTCACGACCGTGACATGCGCAACGGGCTCGTCCAGGAGCAAGGTCTCGTATTCGCGCCGCATCTGGTCTCCCCTGAATGGGACTGGGTGCGTCACCTTGATACGGGAAACTTGCCCACGGAGCTAGCGCCAGCGACTTGCCAAACGCGGAGCGGCCGCCTCGAATCGATCGTCCTAAGGGAAAGTAAACGCGCGCGGCAAAAAATTGCCCGGTAAGGCAATTTTGCACTTGCACCGACGGGACATAGGCCTCATATCGGGCTTCTCCGTTCGTCCCCCTGCCCCAAAGGTCAAGGAGCGTCCTGAAACCCTAAAGGTAAGGAGCGGGCGGGTCACCTCTGTCTACTGGTTGGGGAGGGTCGCATGGCCTACGACGACACCCTCTTCCAATTGGGGATGGACTTGACTCGTTCAAGCACCGCCCAAAAGGAAGACTTTGGAACCGCGCCCGGTGCGCAAATCGACGAACAAGTGCGCGGGTCGCACGAGGACAGGAAGGACTTCTTCATAGAACGCGATGGCGTCCGGTTCGCCGGAAGCCATCTGATCATCGACCTCTTCGGTGCGAAGCGGCTCGATGATCTGAAACACATCGAGCGTACGTTGAAGCGGTGCGTGGAAGTGGCGGGAGCGACGCTTCTGCACATCCACCTGCATCACTTCACGCCGAACGGCGGCGTCTCGGGTGTGGCGGTCCTTTCGGAGAGCCACATCAGCATCCATAGCTGGCCCGAGGCCGACTACGCGGCGCTCGACGTGTTCATGTGCGGGCGAGCCAAGCCGCACCTGGCGGTCGATGTGCTGAAGCACGCGTTCGAGGCCGAGCACATCGTCGTGAAGGAGCACAGGCGAGGCGAGGAGCTGAATGAGCTGAGCTGGAAAGCTGCGTCCCGCCGGCAGGCTCCGGATCGCCAGGAGAGCGTGCGGCGGGCTGCCTAGCGCAGTCACACCGACAATTCGCTTCAGTGAGGCGCGTACCGGCTCACCGGCCGTGCGCGCCTCATTGGCTGTTGAGGGTGCCAGATTTCAGGCCCCTGCTCGGGAGTTCTCTGGCAGGCGAAAGCCTTGGAAACCGCGAGGAGGTTGACCGATGAAGCGCTGGATCGAGGAAACCTTTCATCCGCACTGGCGTGTTCGTCTCGAAGCAGACAAGATCCTTCACGAGGTGCAGACAGAGCACCAGCATCTCGTCATCTTCGAGAACGCCGCCTGGGGCACGGTGCTCATTCTCGACGGCGTCTTCCAGCTCACCACCCTCGATGAGTTCATCTACCACGAAATGATGGCGCACGTGCCGTTGATGGCCATCGACCGGCCGCGGCGGGTTCTGGTCATCGGCGGGGGAGACGGCGGCGTGCTGCGCGAGGTGCTCAAGCACCCGTCGGTCGAGAAGGCGACGTTGTGCGAGATCGACCGCAACGTCATCGACCTGTCGCTGAAGTATTATCCGCAGGTCTCGAACGGCGCCTTCGACAACCCGCGCGCCGAGGTCGTCATCGCCGATGGCCTGAAGTATGTGGCCGAGACCACGGAGAAATTCGACGCCATCATCGTCGATAGCTCAGAGCCGATCGGGCCCTCGGCGGTGCTCCACACGGAGGAGTTCTTCGCGGACTGCAGGCGTGCACTGAAGCCGCACGGGATCCTGGTGACGCAGAACGGGCTGCCCTTCCTCTGCCCCGAGGCGTTCTCGAATACCACCCGGATCCTCTCGGGCCTGTTCAACCGCTGTGCGCCTTATCTCTGCCATCAGCCGTGCTATTTCGGCGGCGAGTTCGCGATCAACTGGGCCTCTGAAGAGCCGGCGCATCTGGAGATTTCGGATGCAAAGCTCGCGCGCCGGCAGAAGGCGCGGGGGATAGAGACCCGCTACTGGACGCCCAAGTTCCACGTCGCAGCCTTTGCATTGCCCGCCTATGCGGAAAAGCTGGTGAACGAGGCAAGAGCCGCGGCGAGGGGCAAGGCCACCAAGGCACAGCCTAAGGTCAGCAAGTCCAAATGACCGGCTTCGTAGCCGGTCGCCAGCGGCGCGGAGCCGGGCCGCCAACGCGCGTTGGCGGCCAAAGCCTCAGTGCTTGTGCCCCGCCTCGCTGTGATGATGGTCTCCAGCTACCGCGCCGCTGGGGCCTTTGGCGCCGATCGGCTCGACCGACGCCGTGACGGGAATTTCACCCGCTTTCTCGAACTCGAGCGTGAGCTGCACCTTCTCTCCCGCCTTGAGCGGATGCTTGAGGTCGAAGAGCATCAGGTGATAGCCGCCCGGCGCGAGTGTCACCGTCTCCCCGGCAGGGATCTCGATCGCATCGACCCGGCGCATCTTCATGACGCCGTTCTCATGGACGTGATTGTGCAACTCGACACGTTCGGCCACATCGCTCTTAGCAGCCACCAGCCGATCGCCTGGCCCCGTGTCCGAGATCGTGAGATATGCCGCGCCGGTTTTTACGCCGCCGGGTGTCGCCCGCAACCAAGCCTCGGAGACAGCGATGCCATCGGAGGAACCCTGCGCAAAAGCAAGCGAACCCATGAGCGGCAGCAAGATGCCCGCAATCAAAACTCTCATGACTGTCATTGAAATTTAGTCCTCCCGCTGAATCGATGAGCCACCGGACCGCACGTTGCGGTCCACCGAAGGTTTGGCCCTCGATGTCTGGACCACACCCGGCGGATGCAGCGCAGCGATCAGGACGTAACAGCCCGGCACTCCTCGTCGGGAGGTAGGGGATCGCAGTCCTTGCTGACAACGCACGCCTGCATCGCACGCCGCAGGTCGGCAGTATAGGCGCCGTCGATCGGGCCACCGTAGAGACCTAGTGCCGCAAGCCCGCACTGGTAGAGCTGGATCATCCGTTCGCCGCCGAACCGCATGGCCGCATCATAGTCGCGCAGCGCGCCGGCCGGGTCACCGGTTACCTGACGAATGTGTGCCCGCGTGTCATACGCATGGGGGCTGGTCGGCTGCAGCTGCAATGAGCGGTCGACGTCGGGCCGGCCGGCTTCCGGCCGCCCCGATCTGAAATACGCCCAGGCCCGGTTGTTGAGCGCGACGGCAAAATCCGGCACCAGCCGGATCGCCTCGTCGTAGTCGCGAATGGCGATGTCGTAGAGGCCTTTCAGCGAGTAGCCAAGGGCTCGCATGGCGTACACCGAGCCAAGCATCTGGCCTGTCAAGCCCGCGCCCTCGATCAGCTCCGTGCAACCTTTGATGCGCCGCTCGTTGTCCGACGAGAAGCAGTCATGGCCATCAAGTGGATCTGCGGCAGCCAGGGGCGCTGCCGCGACCAGGAGCGCAATCGCCACTGCCCATCGTTTCATCGTCCTCGATCCTCGCACGGCCTCATTCGCTGGTCCCGGATCGTCCTCCGACCGGAAACTGACGATTCGATGGCATTCTCAAAGATGTGTTGTGGAATCGCCGAGTTCCAGCGAAGGTTTGGCAATATTTGCTGGGAATCAAGGCCAGGCGCGCCATCGCCAGCTAGCATCCAACGAGAGCGTAGAAAGAAAGCGGTTGCCTCAAATCGGAACTTGGCCGGCCGAAGGCACGTTTCGTTCTACGCCAAAGTGCAAGCAGATCAGACGGCTGGAGGGGCCGATCAGCCTCTAGCCAGTCGGCGGAGAGTGGAACCATTATGAAGCGAGCCGACCTCATTGCGCTAGCGCAATCGACCGGTTTTCCCAAAGTCAGCATCTATCTCCCAACTCACCTGAGTTATCCAGAAATCGAGCAGGACCCGATTCGCCTTTCGACCCTGCTCAAGGAGGCGGACCAAAAGCTCGCCGCGTGCGGCGTTCGCCGGCCGGAAATCGACGATCTCCTCGCAGAGGCGCGAGGGCGCGTTCCTGCGGCCATGTTCTGGCGCTACCAGGACCACGGCCTGGCGGTGCTGATCGAGAAAGGCACGACGCGGTTCGTGAAGTTGCCTCGGGAGGTTCCCGAGCTCGTCGTCGTCGGGCCCCGCTACCACCTGCGGCCGATGATCCGCATGTTCCGGAATGGCGAGAACTTCAATCTGCTGGCCGTCACGCGGGAAAAGGTCGCCCTCTACGACGGCCGGGAACGCGAGCTGCGCGAAGTGACGGTCGAGGGCATGCCGACCAGCTTTGCCGACGTCGCGCGTCGCACCGAATTTGAGACGACCTTCAACTATGCGTCCCGCGACCGCGGCGACCCCCGGAGCGGCCACGAGTCCGGCAAGTTCCATTCGCTCGGCGTGAGCCCTGAAGACTACGAGTCGATCGAGCTCGATCGTTTTCTCCTCGATGTCGCCAAGGCCGTGGACCGCCACCTCGCCAACAGCGAGGCCCCGCTGGTGCTCGCGGCCCAGCCCCGCATCGTCGGGCATCTCCGCAAGCATCTCGACTATCGTTATGTCACACAGGAAGACATCCAGTCGGACCCGTTTGCGTTGACGGAGCAGGAGTTGCACGCTGAAGGCTGGCGCATCGCGGAGCCTGTGGTCCGTGCCGATCGCGAGAATGCTCGCCGCAGATTGCGTGCATACCTGGAGGGTGCAGGAGTTCCGGGCAACAAGGATCTGCAGACCTTGATGAGAGAGGCCATTGCCGGGCGTGTGGAGTGCGTGTTCCTTGCACCGGATGCGAATGTCTGGGGCGTCTTCGATGAGGAATACCAGGTGCTCCGCATCGATCCGGAGCCTGGGCCCGAAAATGAGGATCTGCTGAACCGCCTCGCGGTCGAGACGCTCATCCGCAGTGGGGACGTGTTCACCCTTCCCGAAGATCTTCGCTACCGCGCCGGCCCCGTCGCGGGCCTCTACCGCTATTAGGCGAAGTCTGTGCCTTTCAGGTCGACCCGGGCGATTGCGCCCGGGATCGATCGAGCGAGCCGCGACTACTAAGAGCTGGCCGCAACTAAGAACGACGGCCGCCGTACAGGACGGCGGCCGTTTCTCGTCGTCCCATCAATTCAAGTGTTCAGGTCGCTTGCGGGTTGAACCGCATCGGGCGGATCCGGCGCAAGCTGGTGGCCTGCGGACCGCGTGGACTGTCGTCGGAATTGATCGTCAGCTCGACCGGGTCGCCGACCTCCAGGTCCTCGAACGCGTCGTCGATCACAGCATTCCTGTGAAAGTAGACCCGACGGCCATCGGTGACTTCGACGAATCCATAGCCCTCGTCGTAGAAGATGATGTCGATCTGCCCCTGCGGCTTGCCCTCGTGGACCTTTACCTCGCCGTACTGCTGGCGGCGGCGCTTCTTAAGCCGGCGTTCGAGAGCGGCGAAGCTGTCGCGAACCGCGACCAGAGCGTCGGAGTGGGCATTGATGTCGCCCGGCTTGCGCCCGACGGCGATCTCTGCTCCCGGCACGCGCGCCTCGATCGTGACCTTGAACTGGCCTGTGCCCGGAACTGGCCCATTGACGTGGACGTGCCACGTGGTGATGTCGTTATAGCGACGTTGCAGCTTGTTTACGTACTCGTGGACCTTGCTCCTGATGGTCACCGACGGCTCCATGCCGTGGAACGACAGCTTGAGATTCGCTTCCGTTTCTGGGTTTTTCATTTCACCCACCTGATCATTCCGGTGCTGCCTTGAACGCCGGCTCAGTGCCGCAGTTCCTTGCCGGCTCCACACTCAACCTCTTGGACGTTTGCGGCTATGCGCAAAATCAATCGTCGCAGTAGGGATAAATGGTGTCGATAGAGGTCGAAAGCGAGAGGCCGGCTGCCTGCTGCCGAAGAGGACCTCCAGGCCGGGCGCTGCGTTCTCCTTCTGCCTTGGTTCCGTCCGGAGCAAGTCGATGACAGGTGAGGGAAAAGTCGTGATCGTAACCGGCGCTGCCCGCGGCATCGGGGCAGCGACGGCTGTCCGCCTGGCCCGAGAGGGGTGGAAGGTGGTGCTGGCCGACATCGATGGGGCCGCGCTCGCCAACGTGGCAAAGCCGGCCAACGGCTATGCTGTCGTTTGCGATGTCGGCGTCGAAGCCGACGTTCAGCGGCTGGTGGACGAGAGTGTCGACCAGTTCGGCCGGATCGATGCGATCGTCTCGAACGCCGGCATAAACCTGCGCGGCCCACTTTCCGAGCTCACGCTCGACAGCTGGAACCGCGTCCTCGCGGTGAATCTCACGGCTGCTTTCCTGCTGGCCCGTGCAGCCGAGCGCCCGCTGCGCGACGCGAAGGGTGCCATGGTGCTGATTGCGTCCACACGGGCGCACATGTCCGAGCCGGATACGCTGCCCTATTCGGCGAGCAAAGGCGGGCTCGTGGCCTTGACCCACGCCTTGGCAATGGCCTTGGCGCCGGTTCGGGTCAATTGCATTTCTCCCGGCTGGATCGACACCGGCAAGTCGGGCCCGCTGTCGCCGGAGGACCACGCTCAGCACCCGGTCGGCCGCGTCGGGCAGACCGACGACATCGCGGCCGCGGTGTCTTACCTGCTCTCCGACGGGGCTGGCTTCATCACCGGCGCCGAGCTGATCATCGACGGCGGCATGACCCGCAAGATGATCTACGTCTGATCTTCAGCCTGCGATGATGCCGGCGCCACGGAAGCCGCCATCGACGGCAACGACTTCGCCGGTCAGATAGCTCGCCTGGCGGTCATCGAGCAGAAAGCAGATCGCGGGCGCGATTTCCTCCGGACGGCCGTAGCGGCGCATGGGGATGAAGCGTGTCCACGTTTCGCGGTCCTCGGCGGTGTGCAGGTCACGGACGAGCGGCGTATCGATCGGCCCTGGCGCCACGGCGTTGACACGGATGCCGTGGCGCGCGAGGTCGTTTGCCATAACCTGCGTCAGCACAATGACCGCGCCTTTGGATGCGCCGTAGGCCGACCGCCCCTTCGAGCCCCTCACGCCTGCCAC
>DASVDU010000199.1:0-4019 GCA_036380915.1 Hyphomicrobiaceae bacterium
TGCGTTGCAAAGGCGTGAATGCGGCGTGCACCACGGTCACGGCACGCCTTAGCGGCGCGAACGAGTGTCGTGCCCGTACTGATCATGTCATCGACGATCAGGACGTGGGCGCCCTCCACGTCACCCGCGAATAGAGTGCCCGCCAGTGCTCCGCTGTCGAGACGCTGCTTTTCCATGTAGGCGAGGCCGACGGGGCCGCCACGGGCCTGCTTCAGGACGGAGCCGAACGCCTGAGCGCGTTTGGCCGCGCCCAGGTCGGGAGAAGCGACGACGAGGGGGTCATCCAGGCCGATCTCCATCGCTTTGCGGGCCAAGATTGGGCCGGCTTCGAGATTGACCGTGCAACAGCGGAAGGCATTCTCGAATGCTGCAATGTTGTGAACATCAACCGTCACCACAGCACTCACGCCGACCGCCTCGAGCATCAGAGCCAGGCTGCGCAGAGCAAGCGGATCATGCGGGTGGACCCGCCTGTCCTGCCGGGCGAATGCCAGGTAAGGCATGACCGCCGTCACCCGCCGCGCCCCATTCTCTCGCGCCGTCGCGAGAAACAGGAGAAGGCGGCTCAGCTTGCCTCCAATGCTCGTTTCGGGCCCGGCATGGAGGCTCTGGATAACGTAAACGTCCCGTCCGCGGAGATTGACGAGTGGGCGTGCTTGAAATTCCCCATCGGGGAAAATCCGCTCTTCGAGCTGCGACAATGCCAGACCGAGCCCTTGGGCAATCCTTTCTCCAAAAGCTGCGCTGTCGCTCAAGGCAAAGATCAGCATACCGGAAACGTTCTCCTGCAAATGAACTGTGGCTGCCTCAGGCAATCTTAACTCTTCGACTGCTCGATGAGCTGCGGGCGGCAACCATTTTGTCCCGTTTGCGTCATCAGGCAGGCAAATGCCCGGTCAGCTTGATGCCGATCAATGAGAAGCTTCCGCGACCGTGGCAATCAGCAAACATCCTTGCTAGCCGGCTGGTCAGCGCCCCCCGGCCGCGGGGGCGCACCAGGTGAACCGGCACCCGCACTTCGCGTTTTCGAATACTACCTTCGAACAATGGAGGGCCACATGGCCAAGTCTGAGCTTACCAAGCCAACCCCGTCGCAATTGAGCCGCCCAAGCGATATCTTCAGCGTCATGCGCGACGAGATGGACCGCATGTTCGAGCGTTTCGAGCGGGGCTGGCCGCGGCTGCCGGGTCTCATCTCTCGTGGTCTGGGACGCGAAGGCGTCATGCTTCCCGAGGTCGACGTTTACGAGGACCAGAACAAGGTGACCGTCGAAGTCGATTTGCCGGGCGTCGATGAGAAAGACGTTTCGGTAACGATGGCGGACGGCGTGCTGACGATCAAGGGCGAGAAGAAGAGCGAGCGCGAGGAAAAGGAAGAGAACTACTATCTTTCCGAGCGCAGCTACGGCGCGTTCGAGCGCTCGCTGACGCTGCCCGACACCATCGACGAGAACAAGATCGAGGCGCAGTTCGACAAGGGCGTCCTCAAGATCATCGCCCAGAAGCGGCCCGAAGCGGTGAAGCCTGAGAAGAAAATCGAGATAAAGAAAGTATCTTGAGCGGCATCACTGCCTAGCGAGCCGCGTCGACCTGCTCCGGCCTTTTGAAATCGGCCAGAGCGGGATATGATAGACGCAATCACTGGCGCGCTGCGTATCGACCGCAACGCGCCAGTATTGTGATGAGATTCGGGGATGGACCTCTCGAAGACGCCTCTGCTCACCGATCTTTATCAATTGAACATGCTCCAGGCCTACCTGGATCATGGAATGACGGAGATTGCCGTCTTCGAGTTCTTCGTACGCAAGCTCCCGCCATCGCGCGGCTTTCTGGTCGCGGCGGGATTGGAGCAGGCGCTCGACTTTCTTGAAAACTTAAGCTTTCAGCCAGAGGACATCGCGTGGCTGCGCAGCAGCAGGCGGTTCAGCGAGAACCTGCTCTCCGAGCTTGAGACCCTGCGCTTCACCGGCGATGTCTACGCCATGCCGGAAGGCAGCGTGGCCTTTCCCAACGAACCACTTTTGAGGGTCGTTGCGCCATTGCCCCTGGCGCAGCTCGTCGAAACACGCATCATCAACATCTTGCATTTCCAGACGCTGATCGCCTCAAAGGCGGCGCGTCACGTGCTGCTCGCCCCCGGCAAGAGGCTCGTCGATTTCGGGCTGCGCCGGGCGCATGGGGCTGAAGCCGGATTGATGGCCGCGCGCGCCAGCTACATCGCGGGCTATGCCGGGACGGCCACGATGTCGGCCGGCCAGCACTACGGCATTCCGATCTTTGGCACGATGGCCCATTCGTTCATCCAGGCGTTCGATGACGAGGTGGCGGCCTTCGAGGCCTTTGCCGAGTCGCGCCCCGAGGGCCTGGTGCTTCTCATCGACACCTACGACACGGAAGAAGCGGCACGGAAGGTCGTCTCGCTCGCGCGCAAGCTCGCGGCGCGGGGCATCAGGGTCAGCGGAGTCCGGCTCGACAGCGGCGACCTCGTCGCGCTCTCGAAGAGCGTGCGTCGCATTCTCGACGACGGGGGCCTCCGGGACGTGACGATCTTCGCCAGCGGCGGCATCGATGAAAAAGAGCTGATCGAGTTTCGTGACGCAAATGCACCGATCGACGGCTATGGCATTGGGACCAGTCTGACGACGTCGTTCGATGTCCCGGCCCTGGACTGCGCTTACAAGCTCCAGGAATATGCCGGGATTGGGCGTCGGAAACGGTCGGCCGGCAAGGCAACCTGGCCCGGACGCAAGCAGGTCTGGCGCAGCTACGGGACAGACGGGCGCATGGCCCGAGATGTCCTTTCCCTGGAAAATGACAGTCAGCCTGGCGATCCGCTCATTCAGCTGGTCATGAAAAACGGGCGGCGGATAGGCCCTCGGCCGACGCTGGACGAAATCCGCGAAAGGGCTGCCAATGACCTCGCGCGCCTGCCGGAGCCGTTGCACCGGCTCGAGCCCGGTGCCGGCTACCCGGTAGAGATTGGCGAGGCGCTGCTGCGATATACGGAGGAGGTCGACCGGCACCTCGAAGCGACAGAATCGAGAAGCGCATGACTGACAAGTTTCAAACGACGGACAGCGACGTCCTCATTGTCGTGGACCTGCAATACGACTTCTGCCCGGGAGGTCGTCTGGCGGTGCCCCGCGGCGACGAGGTCATCGGGCCAATCAATCTGCTTGCCCGCCGCTTCAAACATGTCCTCCTGACACAGGACTGGCATCCGCCAGGGCACCTTTCGTTCGCTTCCTCGCATCCCGGCCGGCAACCCTATGAAACCATAACGGTGTCCTATGGCCCCCAGGTCTTGTGGCCGGATCACTGTGTTCAGGGCACGCGCGGGGCCGAGCTGCGCGACGAACTCGATATTCCGCATGCCGAGCTGATTCTGAGGAAGGGCTATCATCGAGACATCGACTCCTATTCCGTTTTCTTCGAAAACGACCGGACGACGCCAACGGGGCTCGCCGGCTATCTGCGGGAGCGGGGCCTCTCACGCGCGTTCTTCGCCGGCCTGGCGCTCGACTTCTGCGTCCGGTACTCAGTCGAGGACGCCCATCGCATCAGCCTTGACGCCGTGATCGTCGAAGACGCCTGCCGAGGCATCGGGGTCAATGGCTCATTGGAGAGCACGCGCCAGAGCATTTCCCAGCTCGGCATTCCACTCGTCACGATGGAGGATATTTCGGCCGGCGGAGCGGCCTGAGGCTCAGCTCCATCCGAGCCGCAAATTGCCGTCGGACGCTAATTCCGCCCATGTCCCGAACTGGCGTCCCTGTTCTGTCAGAAGATCGGCAAGCCAGGCGGAGTCCTGGGCATCAGCTTTCTCCAGGCGAAACGCGCGCATGTGAAATGGTGCCATTTCCAGGGACTCCAGCGCGCCTTCGCCGTCCTTCGCTTTCACTTTTGGAAAATATATCAGGCTCAGATCATCGCGGAACTCCTCGTATCCGCTGATGCCCTCGTAGTCATTGATAAGGTCGCCACAACCGTAGAGAACGAGCTTGCCGTGCCAGATTTCG
>DASVDU010000200.1:0-19353 GCA_036380915.1 Hyphomicrobiaceae bacterium
GGCCGCTCGGCTGCCAGATTCATCGCCGCAGCGATTATCCGGCCGCGCAATTTCGATTGATCCAGCATGGCACGCCTCCGTGTCGATGAAAGACATAGGCGCGACCGGGCGCGAATGGAAGGCTGCCTGTCCCGGTGTCAGCCGCTCAGCTCACGGCTGCGCTTGAAAGCGGCTTCCACCGCGCGCGTCAGCAGCGGCTGCAGGCCATCGTCTGCCATCAGCACGCTCAGCGCCGCTGCCGTCGTGCCACCTGGCGAGGTCACGTTCTTCCGCAGAGTGGCCGGCTCCTGACCCGAGCGCCGCAACAGCTCACCTGCGCCTGAGACGGTCGCGTTCGCCAATCGCTTGGCCAGGTCCGGATCGAGTCCGATCGTGCGTCCGGCCTCGGCAAGGCACTCGGCGAGCAGGAACACGTATGCCGGCCCAGAGCCCGAGACGGCAGTCGCCGCGTCGATGAGCGACTCGTCCTCCACCCAGCCCACCTCGCCGATCGCGGTGAGCAGCGACTGGCAGATCTCGCGCTGGGCTGCCGACACGTGCCCATTGGCACAGCAAACGGTTATGCCTCTCCCAATGGCAGCCGGCGTGTTCGGAATGGAGCGCACGACGGCCGTGCCCGCGGGCAGATGCGCCTCGAAACTGGCGATCGTCCTCCCGGCGGCGATCGACAGCACCACCGTCTCGGGCCCCGCCTGCGTCGCCACCTCGGGAAAGACCTGGTCCATGATTTGAGGCTTGACGGCGACAAGGATGACAGCCGGCGCTTCCGGCAGGACGGCCCCCTGCTCACGCCTTTCGATGCCGTGCTTGGACACGAGCTCGGCGCTTTCGGGCGGAGGAGCCGGGTCCTGAACGATGATCTGGGCCGGGTCGAGACCGCGCTCGAGCCATCCGGCCAGCATGGCCCCGCCCATCTTGCCGGCGCCGACCAGCAACAGCTTGCCATTCAAGCTCAGCGTCATTGTCTCACCTCGCCGCGGCACCGCGGGGTTGCCAAGTCGTGAAGTCGTCAACTCGTGAAATCGTGCAGGTTCTCACGATCCAGCCGAACTAACGATCTCACGATCTCACGATTTCACGAATTCACCCACACGCTCAAGCCTGTCCCTCGGTGTGGAACATGGTCGAGACCAGCGCCTCGCGGCTCTCCTTCCCTGCCCATACGACGAATTGGAAGGCCTGATAATAGCGCTCGCAGGCCTCCAGGGCAGCCTTCAACAGCGCCTCGCATTGCCGCGGTGTCGCAAGGGCGCCGTTCAGCATCAGGCCGTGGCGAAACATGATGAGGCCTTCCTGGGTCCACAGGTCGAAGTGGCCGAGCCAGAGCTGCTCGTTGATCTGCGCGACCAGGCGGTAGATTTCCGGCAGGCGATTTTCCGGCACCTTGAAGTCGAAGGCGCAGGCGAGATGCAGCGCCTCGAGATCGTCGCGCCAATTGAGCGAGACGTGATAGTCGGCCCAGCTGCCGGCGACGATCAGCGTGACCTCGTCATCGGCGGTGCGATCGCAAGCCCAATCGTGGGCGTGGGCAACCTGCTCGACTATGTCGATCGGGTTGGACATGTGCTCATAGCCTGCTTCCGCCGATGCCATTCCCAGCCACCCCCTTAGTTGGTCCGCCGTGATAGCGAAGACCTACGCGAACAAACCCCGGTCCCCGCACGGCTACAGCAAGCCGCTTGTCCGAGCTGCGGACCCGGACGAACCGGTTGCTGAGCGGAGCGACCAAATCAGATGCGAGGCACGAGTCGCAAGCTCACCCTCGCATTGTCCACGGCCAAAGTGATCAGTTTCTGGCGAGGCAAGCAAAATCATCCAGTCTCTGGATGAACTGTGAGTCAGCCGTTGAAAAACCTGGGGATGTCGGCCGCCGTGTCAGCCCGGGCACACGCAGAATCAACGCGCTTATCAGGGCTTCGACTTCAGCTGCGCCAGCTCCGCTTCGAGCGCCGCGACGCGCGCCGTGAGCGCATCGTTCTCCTCTCTCGCGCGCTGCGCCATCGCCTTCACGGCCTCGAACTCGTCACGGCGCACGACATCCATCTCGCGCAGGATGCGCTCGCCTTGGGATTTCATGAGCGTTTCGAACTCGCGGCGCAGGCCCTGGGCGGCACCGGCGGCGTCCGTCATCAATTTGGCCAGCTCGTCGAAAAAGCGATTGGTGGTCTGGGTCATGGCTCTGCCGGATTGGTTCTGATCGCAGTTGCATGTCACTATGGGTTGCGTGGCGCACGCGTGCAAGCATGACAGCGCACCCGGTTGACAGCGGGCCGCGCATGCCGCCAACGTCCGGCACGGCAAAGGCCGCCCCCTCGGGTTCCCGTCAGACGCAGGCAGTAGATGAGTTTGCTCGCGAGCTTCCTTGCAATCCCGTTCCCGAACATCGATCCGGTCGCGATCCAGCTCGGTCCCATCGCGATCAAGTGGTACGGGCTCGCCTACATGGCAGGACTGCTGCTCGGCTGGCTCTACATTCGCCGGCTCATCAGCACGCCCGCGCTCTGGCGCGCCGGGGTGCCGCCATTCAGCCTCGAGAAGACGGACGACCTGCTGTTCTTCATGACGCTCGGCGTCGTGCTCGGCGGCCGCCTCGGCTTCGTCCTCCTCTATGAACCGGCATATTATCTGAAGAACCCGCTGGAGATCGTACAGGTCTGGCGCGGCGGCATGTCGTTCCACGGCGCGCTCGTCGGCTGCGGCATTGCCATTGTGATGTTCGCGCGCCGAAATAAGCTTTCCCCATGGTCGGCAATGGATCTGTGCGCCGCGGCGGTCCCGATCGGTTTGTTCTTCGGCCGCGTTGCCAACTTCATCAATGGCGAGCTGTTCGGCCGGCCGACATCGGTGCCCTGGGGCATGGTGTTTCCCGAGGCCATGTATCAGTTCGCCGCCATCGAGCCCACGCCGCGGCATCCGAGCCAGCTTTACGAGGCATTTTTCGAGGGGCTGGTGCTGTTCCTCGTTCTGCGCTGGATGACGCACCGCATGGGGGCACTGAAAAATCCCGGCCTGGTGTCAGGTGCATTCCTGATAGGCTACGGGCTCGCGCGGTCCTTCTCCGAGTTGTTCCGGCAGCCGGACCCGCTGCATGCGCTGACCGTCGGCATCCTGACGCCGGGAATTGCCTATTCGCTGCCGATGATCGTTCTTGGGCTTTACTTCATCCGCTCGGCGAGGTCGCAGCTTGCGCCCTGAGCCGATGAGGACCTCATGACCGCAGCTCACGAGCCGACGCCGCTCGCCCTGAAGCTCAAAGAGCAGATCCGGCGCGAAGGGCCGCTGCCGGTCTACGCGTACATGCGGGCCTGCCTCGGTGACCCGGAGCACGGGTATTATCGCCGCCGGCCGGCCATAGGCGTTGCGGGCGACTTCACGACAGCGCCGGAGATCAGCCAGACCTTCGGCGAGCTGATCGGCATCTGGGCAGCGGTCGCGTGGCGGGCCATGGGAGCCCCGCCGGAGGTCGATCTCATCGAGCTCGGCCCGGGGCGCGGCACGATGATGAGCGACGCGCTGAGAGCCGCACGGGTAGTGCCCGGTTTTCTCGAAGCGGCCCGCGTGCAGTTGGTCGAGAGCAACCCTCTGTTGCGTGAGGTTCAGCGCGAGACGCTCACCGCGGGGGCACAGCAGGTGCCGATCTCCTGGCACGAAGCCTTTACCGCCGATGTTGCTGGTGGTCGGCCGGCGATCGTTCTGGCGAACGAATTCCTGGATGCCCTTCCCGTCCGTCAGCTCGTCTTCGTCGAGAACCAGTGGCGAGAGCGCTGCGTCGGTCTGGATGCTGAAGATGAGTTCCTGCTCGTCCCTGGAGAGCTGGTCGAGCTGGAGCGCTCGCCTTCAAGTGAGCCGGCTCAAGAAGGCGACGTTCTGGAAATGCGTCCCGACCTCGTCGGCATATCCACAATTCTCGCGCAATGGGCCGCGCAGCCGTTGGCCGCTCTCTTCATCGATTATGGCCACACCGAGACCGCATTCGGCGATACGCTGCAGGCCGTCAGCGGTCATCGTTATGCGTCGATTTTCGAACGGCCCGGTGAGACGGATCTTACGGCCCACGTCGACTTCGCAGAGCTCCGGCGGCTGTGCATCGAGCGTGGCTTGAGATTTGACGGACCGATCACGCAATCCGAGTTTCTGCTGGGCCTCGGTTTGGCGGAACGGGCGACGAAGCTGATGGCGGCGGCTCGATCTGACGAGGTCGGACTGATAGAGGCTGGAGCGCACCGCATCGCCGACCCGCTCGGCATGGGCGGAAGGTTCAAGGCCGCTTGCGTGCGTTCGGCGAACGTGCCGGTGCTGCCGCCATTTCCCGCAGCCGGCGCGAAAGGGGGATAGGCTCATGGCTGTCGACGGCGAGATCATTCGCGCGGAATGCCTCAGCGATGCGGCCGGCATCAGCCACGGCTTCTTCACGCGGCAGGGCGGCGTTTCGACAGGGATCTACGGGGCGCTCAATTGCGGGCTCGGCTCCAAGGACGACCCGGCTCTCGTCCGGGAGAACCGGGCGCGCGTTGCCCGGGCGCTCGGTGCGCCGCGCGAGGAGGTGACGACCCTCTACCAGGTCCACAGCGCCACGGCGCTCGTGATCGATGCACCCTTCCCGCCAGGCGCCGTTCCCCGCGCCGACGCGCTCGTGACCCGCACGCCGGGGCTCGTCATTGGTGCGATGGCTGCGGACTGCACACCCGTCCTCTTCGCTGATCCCGGTGCGCGCATCGTCGCGGCCGCACATGCCGGCTGGCGCGGGGCGCTCGGTGGAATTCTGGAATCGACGATCGCGGCCATGGTCGGCCTCGGCGCCGATCGGAGCCGGATTCGCGCCGCCGTTGGACCGTGCATCAATCAGTCCGCCTACGAGGTCGGGCCGGAGTTCGAGGCCGAGTTCCTGCGCGCCGATCCTGAGAATGCACGGTTCTTCGCGCGAAATTCGACCGGAACGCGCAGTCATTTCGATTTGCCCGGATACGTGGAACACCGGCTGTCGCGGGCAGGATTGGCGATCGTTGAGCGGCGTTCGCCGTGCACTTACGAAAACGAATCACGTTTCTTCAGCTATCGTCGTGCGACACACCGAAAAGAGCCCGATTACGGTCGCCAAATCTCCGCCATTGTCTTGACTTAGCCCTTCATCCACAGAAATCACCGGCAAAGTCGGGCAGTAGGGGCACTACGCGGCCTGTCGTGGGGCAAACGATCTGGACGCCTTGCAAGTCAGGAGTTACACGATCTGACTCAAGGGTACCGGATTCTCAAACTTCAGGCCGCAGGGTTGGTACGTCGGCTGCCGGATTGAACAGCGGGACATCAGAGGGGGACGTCATCGTGACGACCATCCATGCTGCTGCGGCGTCGCATCTTGTCAGACGGCTTGCGTTCGCGGCGCTGGCGACAGTCTTCGCTGCGGGCCTGGGGGCCTGCAGCTCTGACACCAATATTCTCGGAAATGCGGGGGATGGCTCGCAGCTCCTGTCACAACAGACCGTGCAGCCCGCCCCGACATCATCGCAGATCGCGATCGCGCCGGTCATCGGCGCACCTGAGTCCGTCGGCAAGCAGATCGTCGCTCAGCTGACGCAGGACCTGGAGCAGAAGAAGGTCGCGGTGGCCAAAGCGCCGACCGACCGTGCCGATTTCACGCTGCGCGGCTACATCGTTGCCGCCAAGGAGAAGAACGGCACGAAGGTCTCGTACATCTGGGACGTGACCGACCCGACGGGTCAGCGCGTCAACCGCATCACCGGCGAGGAAGTCGCAGGCAAGACGGATTCGCGTGATCCTTGGGCCGCCGTTACGCCCGAGGTCATGCACTCGATCACGAGCAAAACGGCGACATCGCTCGGCACGTGGATCCAGTCCGCGACGGCCGTTGCCGGTTCCGGGCAGACGGCCCAGCCGGTCCAGACGGCCGCGCTTGGCAGCTCGACCGCCGCCCAGGCGTCGTCCGCTCCGGTGGCGCCACCTGCTGCGACCGCCAGCATCAGCAATAGCGGCACCGTTACAGCCGTGGTGCCGTCCGTCACGGGAGCACCCGGCGACGGCTCCGTGTCGCTCACCAGGGCTCTGCAACGGGAGTTGTCCCGAAACGGCGTTGCACTGGCCGAGGGCCCGGCCGGTAACGCTTACCGGGTCGAAGGCCGCGTGAAGATGGGCGCCAGTCAGAACGGGAAGCAGCCCATCCAGATCGACTGGTACGTGAAAGACCCACAGGGCAAGCAGCTCGGCACGGTCTCGCAAAAGAACGAGATCCCGGCGGGGTCGCTCGACGGCGAGTGGGGCAAGGTGGCCGATGCCGCCGCCTCCGCTGCCGCCCAGGGTATCCTGAAGCTGCTGCCCGGCAAGGGCGTGAATTAAACTGCTGGCAGCCGCTTCACATTGCCGTCATCAAAGCAAAGGCCCGGACGTTTACACGTCCGGGCCTGCTTGCTAGAAGCCGCCTCGGCGGGACAATCGTGGTGGCGACGATGAACGATGCTGGCCGGAAGAACCATTTCGACGGGCTGAAGATCAAGCTCGTTGCAGGCAACAGCAATCGGCCACTGACCGAAGAGATCAGCTCGGTTCTGGGCGTGCCGCTCACCAAAGGGGTCTGCCGCCGCTTCGCGGACATGGAGATCTTCGTCGAGATCCAGGAGAACGTCCGCGGCGAGGATGTCTACGTCATCCAATCGACCTCGTTTCCCGCCAACGACAACCTGATGGAGTTGCTGATCCTCATCGATGCGCTGAAGCGGGCGTCGGCGCGGCGCATCACTGCGGTCATTCCTTACTATGGATACGCGCGACAGGATCGGAAACCGGGGCCCCGCACGCCGATTTCCGCGAAGCTGGTGGCCAACCTCATCGAGCGGGCCGGCGCAAACCGTGTGATGACCCTGGACCTCCATGCCGGCCAGATTCAGGGTTTCTTCGATATCCCAACGGATAACCTGTTCGCCGCTCCGGTCATGGTGCGGGACATCAAGGAGCGCTTCGAGCTCGACAACCTGATGGTCGTCTCGCCGGACGTGGGCGGCGTCGTGCGCGCCCGTGCCCTCGCCAAGCGCATCGGCGCCCCGATCGCGATCTGCGACAAGCGGCGCGAGCGTCCCGGAGAGAGCGAGGTCATGAACGTCATCGGCAACGTCCGCGGCAAGCGCTGCATCCTCGTCGACGACATCGTGGACAGCGGCGGCACGCTCTGCAATGCGGCCGAGGCCCTGCTCCAGAACGGCGCCATAGAGGTCATGGCCTACATCACGCACGGCGTGCTGTCCGGCGGAGCCGTGGCGCGAATCCAGAACTCGAGCCTCAAGTCTCTCGTCATCACCAACTCCATCGATCCGACGGAAGCCGTGAGGGCGTCGAAGAACATCCGCATTCTCTCCATTGCCCCGCTTATCGCAGAGGCCATCGCCCGCACGTCGCGTGAGGAAAGCGTCTCGAGCCTGTTCTACTGACGGCCGGTAGAAGCGGCGCCCTGCGGGTCGCAGCCGGAATCCGTCACATTATTGTCAACCTCACCTCTCGCGGGTATAAGCCTCGGCATCTCAGTGACATGAGACGAGACTCCTTCGGCACCCTTGGAGGCCGGGGACAGCAGCATGGGCCGTTTGCGGCCCTTTAACATTTGGAGAACAGCCATGGCTGAAGTCGTCGAGATCCCGGCCACGGCGCGTCCCAGGGCCGGTAAGGGGGCCGCCCGGGCAGTGCGCCGTCAGGGAAAAATCCCGGCCGTCATCTACGGTGAGAAGCAGGAGCCCGAGACGATCGCGCTCGATGCCAACGAGCTTTGGAAGGTCGTGCAAAAGGGCCGCTTTCTGTCGACCGTGCTCGATATCAATGTCGACGGCCAGAAGCGTCGCGTCCTGCCGCGCGAGGTGCAGCTCGACCCGGTGAAGGATCTGCCGCTGCACGTCGATTTCCAGCGTGTCGGCGCTTCCGATTACGTCCGGGTGGTGGTCCCGGTTCGCTTCATCAACGAGGGCGCTTCACCTGGCCTGAAGCGGGGCGGCGTGCTCAACGTCGTGCGCCACGAGGTGGAGGTCACCTGCCCGCCGGATCGCATTCCCGAAGCCCTCATCGTCGACCTGACGGGCCTGGAGATCGGCCGCTCGATCCATATTTCGGCCGTGCCGCTGGGCGAGGGCGTGCGCCCGACCATCACCAACCGCGACTTCACAGTTGCCACCATCGCCGGCAAGAAGACCGACGAGGACCGCGCTGCCGAGGCTGCTGAGGGCGCTGAAGCCGAGAAGAAGTGATCGGGCGGGTGAAGTCGTGAAGTGGTGAGATCGTGAAATCGTGACCAGCGGCTCGCTGCAAAGCCCGACTTCACGACTTGGCTATTTCACGATTTCACGGCCCAATCACAGCACCTTCCCAGGATTGAGGATCCCGTTCGGGTCGAAGGCGGCCTTGATGCGGCGCATCAGGTCGATCTCGACGGGACTCTTGTAGCGGACGAGGTCGGCGCGCTTCATGCGGCCGATGCCGTGCTCGGCGGAGATCGAGCCATCCATCTCCGCCACCAGCGCGTGCACCGCACTGCTGATCGGCTCCCATAGCTCCAGGAAGCGCTCCTTCTCCATGCCGATGGGCTGGGCGATGTTGTAATGGATGTTGCCATCGCCGAAGTGCCCGAGCGGCAGTGGCCGCGCGCCGGGGCAAATCGACTCCACGATCCGGTCGGCGCGCTCGATGAACTCCGCGATCCGGGCGATCGGCACGGATACATCATGTTTGATGTTGCCGCCTTCGGGCTTTTGCGATTCCGACACGCTCTCACGCAGGCGCCACAGCTCTCGCGCCTGCGACAGCGAGCTGGCGAGAACGGCGTCGAGCAACAGGCCGCGCTCCGTGGCTTGCCCGAGCACGTTTTCCATGTCCCGCGCCGCCTGCCCGTCGGGCTTTGCCCCTGAAATTTCGATCAGCACGTACCACGGGTATTTCTGCGGGAACGGTTCCCGCGTCCCAGGGACGTTGCGGAGCACGAAATCGATGCAGATGCGGGGAATGAACTCGAAGGCGGTGACGGACCGGCCCGCCGTCTCCTGAGCCAGGGAGAAGAGGTCGAGTGCATGAGAGATTTTGGCCAGTGCGACCATCGCTGTCGCACTCTCGGCTGGCCGCGGGAATAGCTTCAGCACCGCAGCCGTTATGACACCCAGCGTGCCCTCCGAGCCGATGAAAAGGTCCTTCAGGTCGTAGCCTGTGTTGTCCTTTTTCAGCGCTTTGAGGGCCGGGACGATGCGGCCGTCGGCGAGCACCACCTCGAGCCCCAGGACGAGCTTGCGCGCATTGCCGTAGGCCAGAACGCCGACGCCGCCCGCGTTGGTAGCCAGGTTGCCGCCGATCTGGCAGGTGCCTTCCGACGGCAGGCTCAGGGGAAACAAACGATCGACGCGTTCGGCCGCCGCGTGGCATTCGGCAAGCGTCAGGCCGGCCTCGACGGTCATGTGATAGGCTGCGGGATTGATCTCCCGGACCCGCTTGAGCCGCGATACGGACAGAACGATCTCCGTTCCAGTCTCGAACGGCGTCTGCCCGCCCACGAGACCCGTATTCCCCGCCTGCGGCACAACCGCGACCCGGGCCTCGTTGGCCAGCGCCAGAATGCGCGATACCTCCTCCGTCGTCCCCGGCCTCAGCACCACCGGACTGCGCCCGATGAACAGATCGCGCCATTCGCGCAAATATGGGAGCTGCTGGTCGGGATCGGTCAGCGCATGCTCCGGTCCCACGATTTCGGTCAGTTTCGCAATCAGCTCCGGTGTGGGGGCGGCCAGCTCCGGGCGTTTTGGCTCAGTCATGACAAGATGGTCCAGGTCGTGTGTTGGTGTCTTTTGCCGGGCGAACGTGTATCATACTGCCGCAGCTTTGACAGAGGCGGCGTGGCCAGCATTTGCCAAAGACCGCCCTTTGCCGCCCCCCATTGACGCCCTTGTTCTTCAAGTGTCATCTGGCCCTGCCATGTACCACGCCACCTCTCGCCCCTTAGTCATGAGTTTGCCCAACATTCTGACCTACGGCCGCATCATTGCCGTCCCAGGTCTGGTGGCGTGCCTCTTCTTCCTGCATGGCGACCTGGCGCGCTGGTCGGCGCTCGTTCTCTTCGTCACGGCCAGCCTGACGGATTGGCTCGACGGATATCTGGCGCGCGCTTGGCAGCAGCAGTCGGCGCTTGGACGGATGCTCGATCCCATAGCGGACAAGCTGCTGGTGGGCACGACGCTGCTCATGCTCACCCATTTCAACACGATCTATGGCTGGCATGTCTGGGCGGCGGTGATCATCCTGTGCCGCGAGATCCTGGTCTCGGGCCTGCGCGAATATCTTGCCGAGCTGAACGTGAAGATCCACGTCACGCAACTCGCCAAGTGGAAGACCACTTTACAGATGATCGCGCTGGGAGTGCTGCTTGCCGGGCCTGCGGGTGACAAGCTCCTGCCGGTGGTCACGGCGAGTGGGCTCGCGCTATTGTGGCTGGCGGCCTTGCTCACTCTGTGGACTGGCTACGATTATCTGCGTGCCGCCGTGCAGCATGCCATCGGCGGCAGCGAATGAGTTCTCGTACCATGGCTGAACAGAACACCGGCGGAACGACAGTCAAGCTCCTCTACTTCGCCTGGGTGCGCGAGAAGGTCGGGCGTGCCGAGGAGGCAATCGAACTGCCTGCCGGGATCGAAACCGTCGGGGAGCTGGTGGGGTGGATGAAATCCCGCGGGCCCGAGTACGCGGCCGCCTTCGAGCGCTCCGGCGTGATCCGGGCGGCAATCGACCAGAAGCACGTGCCCCCCTCGGCCAGCATCCGCGGGGCACGGGAGATCGCCTTTTTCCCGCCGGTGACCGGAGGCTGACACATGGCCGTTCGCGTCCAGCGTGAGGACTTCGACGTAGGCGCGGAAATCAGCCGCCTCACGACGGGGCGGTCGGATATCGGGGCTGTGGTGACGTTCACCGGCCTCGTGCGCGGCAACTCCACGGGCCGGCCGGTCGCGGCTATGACCCTCGAGCACTACCCCGGCATGACCGAGGCGGAGCTGGCCCGCGTGGAAGCCGAGGCTCAGGCCCGCTGGCCGCTGCAGGCGAGCCTCATCATCCATCGGATCGGCGAGCTGAAGCCCGGCGACAACATCGTTCTTGTCGTCACCGCCTCCGCCCACCGGCACGCGGCATTCGAGGCTGCCGAGTTCCTGATGGACTACCTCAAAACCCGCGCGCCCTTCTGGAAAAAAGAAGCCGACCCGGACGGAAGGGGCAGCTGGGTCGATGCCCGCGAGAGCGACGAAGCGGCAGCTGAGCGGTGGCACTCTTGAGCGCAGCGACCGGTTCGGCCTCTCATCGACGTATTCGCGAGATCCCACGTTAGAGCATTTCCGAGTTAGACAGAATCAGGCCAAGCCAAGCTCGCGCCCAATCTCCCTCTCCCCGGCGGGGAGAGGGTCGGGGTGAGGGGGTTCCGCCGGTGGCAGCTGTTGTAACCCCTCACCCGGCCCTTCGGGCCGACCTCTCCCTATGGGAGAGGTTAACGGAGTGCTTGGTGTTGGCGTTTCCATCTGAATCGGAAAAGCTCTAGGCGACGTGCAGCATCCTGCGTTCGCTGTTTCCGCACGCCTCGTCACCGGCCGCCAAGATCCCAGTAATCGCCGCGGAAATAGAGCAGCGGCTCCGCCTCTGCGCGTACGGTGCCGTCCTCCACAGAGCCGATGAAAATCGAATGGGTCGCGAAACCGTGCTGCTCTTCGAGCCGGCAGTCGAGGCTGGCGAGCGCGCCGCGCAGGATTGGTGCTCCGGTGGCGAGTGTCGTCCAGTCGTCCTCCTTGAACCGGTCTTCGCCGCTCAGCCCCATGCCGCCTGAAAACAGCTCTGCGATCGCTTGCTGATCCGAGGCGAGGAGGTTCACGCTGAACACACCGAGCCGGTGGATGACGTCGTGCGTCCGAGCCGTTCGCCGGATGCAGGCGAGAATGGTCGGCGGATCGTCTGACAACGAACAGACGGCCGTGGCGGTGAGCCCGCTCCGCCGGCCCGGCGGCCCGACCGCAATCACGGTTACGGCGCCCGCCTGATGTCGCATGATGGCGCGATAAAGAGCTCCATCCATTTACTTGATCCCTGCGTGCGCAGAGCGCACGGCTCGAAGCGCGCGCCGCCTCACGGCTTCGATCGGCCTGCGAGCCAACGCTTCAGATTTTCGGCCAGCGCCGATTGCCGCTTTCCCATGCGTTCGCCGGCCGGATGCAGCGGCCGCGGCTGGGTCGCAGGAGGCTTGGCCTTTGCCTCCTCCGGCGAGGGGGCCTCGCGCGTGGCCTCTTGCATGGCGCGCGCAACGTCCGTGAGGAAGCGCTGGGTATCGCCGCTGGCGAGGCGGCCGGACGCGTTCGCGATGGCATCGAGCAGCGGGTCCAGCCACTCCTGGTCGGCCTTGGCGAAGTCGTGGAGCACGTAGGGAATGACGGCGTCCTTTGAGCCCGGATGGCCGATGCCGATCCGAACCCGTACGAAGTCGTTGCCGAGATGGGCACTGATCGAGCGCAGACCGTTGTGGCCGGCATTGCCACCGCCGACCTTCACCTTCACTCTGCCGGGGGCAAGGTCCAGCTCGTCGTGGAAGACAACCACGTCCTGCAGGTCGATTTTGAAGAATCGTGCCGCTTCGCCGACCGCGCGCCCGCTCTCGTTCATGTAGGTCATGGGCTTGAGCAGCAAAACGCGCTCGCCGCCGATGGTCCCTTCCGCCGTCTCGCCCTGAAACCGGCGGCGCCATGGCGGGAACCTGTGCCGCTCGGCAATCCGATCGACAGCCATGAAGCCGATGTTGTGGCGATGGCGGGCGTACTTGTCGCCCGGATTGCCCAGTCCGACAAAAAGCTTCATGACGCGCCGATCTCGCACATCCGCCGATGAGCCCTGACTGCGGGGAATCGTCTATGGAACTGCATGGCTCAGCTTATCGATCCCGTCTCGACGTCCTGCAAGCCCGCATTTAGCCTCGCCAGATGTTTCAGGCGGCAGGGGACCGTTCTACAATGACCGCAACCGGGAAGACCCGAGTTACAGAGCCGTGCTGGCCAAAGGCCGCGGCGAGTGCCGCAATCTTCCGCGGCAACGCGGTCCTCCTCGTCGAGCGGGGCAAGCCGCCCGTCAGCGGTGTCTGGAGCCTGCCCGGCGGTCACATCGAGCCAGGCGAGCCCGCACGGGATGCCGCGCTGAGGGAAGTCACGGAGGAAACCGGCATCCGGGCCGAGCTCCTCGGACTGGCCGACGTTCATGACGTGATCATCCGCGACGAGGCAGGAGCGCTTCAGGCCCACTTTCTGCTCGCGGTATTCTATGGCCGTTGGCTCGCCGGCGAGCCTGCCGCCGCCACGGACTGCCGCGATGCCCGTTTCGTGCCGCTGGATGAGATTGGAACCTATCCGCTGACCGACGGCGCCCAGCGCATCATCCAAAAGGCCGCCCGGCTGCTAAGGGGTTGAACGAGGGCGTTCAGCCCGACACCACGGTTTAACTTTCAAGCCTCCCGCGCCCGGCCGATCATCAGCATCTCGGAGAAATTCTCCGGCGTGATGAACCCGAGCAGGCGCTCGTCGGGGCCGGTGACAGCGACGGCGCGGGCGCTCTTCTGCTGCATCATCGTGACGACGTTGTCGAGGGTCGAGTGCCCGGAGACCACGGGAATGTCCTTGTGCATGAACTCGGTGACGAGCGTGCTGCCGCCGCGATCGCGCAAGGCCTCGATGAGCACGTCGCGGGTGACGATCCCCTGCAACCGGGAATTCCCGTCGAGCACCGGAAACTCCTGCTGGGTCGTGCGCAGGAGGAGCGAAGCCGCATCGTCGGCGGTGGACGTCGGGCCCAGCGCCTCGAACTTGGTGATCATCGCATCGCGCGCGAGAAAGCCGCGGGCGAGCGAGCGCATCTCCACATATTGGCTTTCGGCCGTCGCGGCGAAGTACACGAAAATTGCAATCAGAATGAGCAGCGGGTTCCCGAACAGGCCGACGAAGCCGAGGAAGATTGCAAACATCTGCCCGATGCTGGCCGCCGTCCGCGTGGCGCGCACGAACCCCATCTTCATTGCGAGCAGCGCGCGGAGCACGCGGCCGCCGTCCATGGGAAACGCGGGGATCAGGTTGAACACGACCAGCGCCACGTTCGCAACCGCGACACGGGCCATCATGTTCGTCCCCGGATTTTGCTCTAGGTCCAGTGCTGACGGATCGATGCGCGCGCCCAGGATGGCGATGAGCACGAAGGCGATGACCACGTTCACCGCTGGCCCGGCGAGCGCTACGATGACTTCCTGGCTCGGCTTTTCCGGCATCCGCTCCATGCTGGCGACGCCGCCGATCGGAAGCAGCGTGATGGTCGGAGTCTTGATGCCGTACCGCCGGGCGGCAAAGATGTGCCCGAACTCGTGCAGCAGCACGCACAGGAACAGGAGGATGATGAAGATGATGGCGAAGACGGCCGCTTCCGGCCCGACCGCCATCCACTGAATGGCCCCGAACCAGGCAAGGAGCAGGAAAAAGGTCCAGTGGACCTGGACCAGCGTGCCGCCAAGCCTGAACAATGGGAACGACCAGCTCATGTGGAACGTCTCTCCGCAGATGACCGACGAACTCGATGGTTGCTCCCGGCAACGCTCGAGGCTTTGACCCAGGTCACATTTAGTTGCTGTTCCGTCAAATGCGAGCGGCTCACCCCTGACAACCGCTTGAGCGAACGCGCGTTCCGCTACTGCACAAGGGCCCAGCGCCCTTGATCAGAAGTGGAACGAGGACCTGACCGCTCGAGCCTCGCCATTATGCCACGCCGCGCTTTCGACCCGCGCGTCACATTCCTGCTCGGTCAGACGCATACCAACCCACGCCCCGCGGAAGCGGGCCGGGTCACACCGTCACCAGCGGAACAGCGGGTCGTCTGCAGACAGCTTAGCCTGATGCAGCTCGCACCAGTCGAAAGGTTCTTCAATGCTTCTCAGCCGCGATGCGATCCGCCACGTCCCTGCCCTCCCGATCGACGTATTCGTCGACTTCGACGGCACCATCGCGCCGGATGATCCGACGGACTCGCTGTTTGCGAGGTTCGCCGATCCGGCGTGGCTCGACATCGAGGCCGAGTGGCAGTCAGGACGGGTTTCCTCGCGCGAGGCGATGGCGCGGCAGGTGGGGCTCATTCGGGCAACGCCCAGCGAGATTGCCCGACTTATCACACAGATGAAGATAGACCCGGGCTTTCCGGAGTTCGTCGCGCTGTGCCGTCGCCATGGCGCGCGTATCACGGTGGTATCCGACGGGTTGGACCTGCTGGTCGAGTCCATGCTGAAGGCGGCCGGTCTCGATCTGCCGTTCTATGCCAATCAGCTCGTCTGGCAGGGCGGCGACCGTTGGGCCCTGCGCTTCCCGTACATACGATCCGACTGCCGCATGCGCATGGGCAATTGCAAATGCGCGCATGCGCGGTTCATGGGGATCGGCGCCAACGTCATGGTCGGCGATGGACGGTCGGACTTCTGCATCGCCGAGCGCTGCGATCTCGTGCTGGCGAAAGGCAAGCTCGCGCCCCACTGCCGGGAAAATGGCGTGCAGCATATCCCCATCCGCAACTTCTCTGAGGCCACCTCGGCCATGCTCGACTGGCTGACCGGGATCCGCAGTGGCCTGACGGCCTGAACCTAGCTGTCCGGCATTCCCAGAGATTTTGCAAGCCGCGCCTGAGCGGCCAGCCGGATCGGCGCGTTCACCGCGCCGAAGCCGACATATCGGCGCCGCTCGACGATCTCGAAGAAGAACCGCTCCTGGAAGCTCGGCGTGTAGATCTGGAAGTACTCCGCGCTGCCGTCCCGGTCGTAAAGGATGTTGCTGGCCTTCAGCCGTGCCAGCTCATCCGCGGTCAGATCCCAGCGCGCTTCCAGATCATCGTAATAGTTCTCGGGGATCGGCAGCAGCTCGACGCCGTTCTCCTTCAGCTTTTCGGCCGTCGCATAGATGTCAGCGCAGGAGAACGCGATGTGCTGCACGCCCGAGCCGAAGAACTCCTCTATGAACCGGGACGACAGAGTCCGGTTCGATTGCGAGCCGTTCAGCACGATCCGCAGGGCGCCGTCCGCGGTTTCGACGACCTGGCTCCGCACGATGCCACCCGGGTCGATGACGTCCTGGCCTGGAGTCTTCGTCACGTCGAGCAGCGACGTGTAGAAGAGCAGCCATGAGAGCATCTCCTCGTAGTGCATGGACTGCGAGATGTGATCGACGGCGAGGAGCCCCGCATCGCGGCTGTTGACAGGCTCCGCAGGAGGCGTGAACTCGATCTCCCACACGTCGGCCAACGGCTTCCGTCTGTCCAGGAAATAGATCAGGCTGCCGCCCAATCCGCGCGCCGCCGGGATTTCAAGCTCCCCTGCCCCGACCGCCTGCCGGAACGGCCGGGCGAGCAGCTTCTTCGCGCGCTCAAGCGTGCGGCCCGCGTCCTCCACATCGAGGCCTATGGCGCACACGGATGTGCCATGGGTGATGTTGAACGAGTGAGCAAAGCCCTCCTTCTCGGAGTTGACGACGAGATTGATATCACCCTGCCGCCAGCGGACGACAGATTTCGACTTATGGATGCCAGCCTTAACAAATCCAAGCTGACCGAAAAGTCGGGAAATCGCAGGTGCCGTCACCTCGTCGACGGCGAACTCGATGAATGCAATGCCGTGACAGGTTGACCTGGGCGGCAGCTCCGGGAGGCCGGCGATCGGCGCGCCCGTGTGCTGCCGAAGCTGATCGAGGAGGTAGAGCAGCGAACGCTGACCATCGGTCGCCACCATGCGCGCCGAGCCGGCGCGAAACTGGTCGTTGAAGATTTCGAGAGAGATGAGGCCGTCAAAATCTGTCGCGTGCAGCGCCTCCATGAAATCCATGAGCGGCAGCTCGCCCTGCCCCGGCAGGCAGCGCAAATGGCGGCTCCAGGAGAGATAATCCATCTCCAATTGCGGCGCATCGGCGACCTGGACAAGGAAAATCCGATCCCGCGGGATGGAGCGCATCGGCTTCAGATCCGTCCCACGCGCCAGGATGTGAAACGAGTCGAGGATCAGTCCCACGGCTGGGTGATCGGTGCGGCGCACCACCTCCCAGGCGTCGCGGTAATCATTGATATGGCGACCCCAGGCCAGCGCCTCGAAGCCGATGCGGATGCCGCGCCGGGCGGCGCGTTCGCCGAGCTCACGAAGGTCGGCTGCGGCGCGATCGATGCCGCCGATCGATTCCGGGGAAACGTTGCTGCAAACAAGGAGCAGATCACAGCCGAGTTGCTCCATCACATCGAACTTGCGCTCCGCACGGGCAAAGTTCCGCGCGCGCTGCGGTTCCGGCATCCCCTCGAAGTCGCGGAAGGGTTGGAAGGTTACTGTGGAGAGGCCTAGGTCTGACACCATCTGGCGGACATCGGCCGTCGTGCCGCTGAACGAGAGGAGATCGTTCTCGAAGATCTCGACCCCTTTGAAGCCCGCCGCGGCGATCGCCTGCAGCTTTTCGTCAAGGGCTCCACTGAGGCAGACAGTAGCCATTGCGGTCTGCATGTCTGGCACCTGCTCGCGAAACGCTCCCGGGAAACAGGCTCGCACAATTTGCTCAGTTGACAAGCTGTTCCTGTGCTCTGCGGAAACGCTCGGGAGCGGCCTGCGTTCGCTTCCAAGCAGCCACCACATCAATGAGTTGTCTCATGCCCAGCTCCAGGCATGACCCGAGGCAGTCGAAAGTCCCGACGGAACACACTGACCGCAAGGGCGCCGTGCGCGGCGCGAGAATGCGATCGGATTGCGGTTGATCCGGTCGCATGTTAACGATTAGTGGGGCTTAGGGAGTTCGGCTCACACGCCGTCGCCGCGGATAACATGACGCGGAGGATGCCCCATGTCACTGGCGAAACAGGTTTTCGCGCTTTCCCTCTCCCTCGCCGCCCTTGGCTACACGGTCATTCCGGCCGTCCAGGCTGCCGTCAAACCCGGACCAGGCCCTCTCGATTCCCAGAGCATGATCGTTCAGGTGCAGAAGAAGGCCAAAGGCAAGGCCACCTGCGGCACCTACATGTACTGGAGCGCAAAAGAGCGGAAATGTGTGGACGCGCGGCTCAAGAAGTCGAAAGGGAGCTAACCCATTTTATTCACGATCCAGTGCGGGATGAGATGATGGGCGGGGACGAAGCCGTTGGTTTGGCGTAGCATTCTGGTGTCGAAGCAGAGTGCGCGTCGCCAGAGCCCACCACACCGCCCATCGCCATGCATGCTACGCCGTTCCTGCCCGGCCTGTCACCGGTCGGATCAAAGCCGCTCACAGCCACGTTCGATGCTGGACGCTTGTCCTCGGATGGCGGCCTGATCGTGTTGCGTGAGATCGCAACTCGCTTGCGGCTTGCCGAGACGATCACCAACCCGCTCCGCGACGCGCGCGATCCGACCCGCGTCCGTCACAGCTACGCCGAGATGGTCGCGGCGCGGATGCTCATGATCGCGGCCGGCTATGAGGACTGCGACGACGTCGATACGTTGCGCACCGATCCCGCATTGAAGATCGCCGTGGGTCGGGCGCCGGAGACCGGCGCCGAGCTGATGAGCCAGCCGACATTGTCGAGACTGGAGAACCTGGCCGACTGGCGCGCATTGGCCAGGATCGGTCTCGGCCAGATCGATCTCTACTGCAGGAGCTTCGCTCGCCCGCCGGCGCGCATCGTGCTCGATATCGACGACACCGATGACCCGGTGCACGGCCAGCAGGAGCTGGCGCTGTTCAACGCGCACTACGACTGCACCTGCTTCCAGCCGATCCTGATTTTCGACGGCCTTTCGGGCAAGCCCGTGCTGTCGCTGCTGCGCCCCGGCAAGCGCCCGTCGGGCGAGGAGGTGGCGAAGGTGCTGCGCCACGTGATCCGCCGCATCAGACGGCACTGGCCGCATGTCGCGATCCTGGTGCGCGGCGACAGCCATTACTGCAGCGAGCCGGCATTGGCGCTGCTGGAGGCTATGCGCTGCGACTACATCATCGGCTTCGCCATCAACTCCAGGCTGCTGGAGATCGCCGCCCCCTGGCGCGCGCAATGCGACATGCGCCGCTCAAGGATGAAGCCGACCGTGCGCCGCTTCCATCAGCTTCCCTATCGGGCCCGCGAGTGGAGCCGGTCGCGCAAGCTCGTCGCCCGCGTCGAAGCGACAAGCCTTGGCACCGACGTGCGCTTTATCGCCACGAGCCTCGAAGGTCGCGCCAAGACGCTCTACGAGAAGGTGTTCTGCGCGCGTGGCAAGGCCGAGAACCTGATCAAGGACATGAAGCGCTTCACGCGCTCCGACAAGACGGCGTGCTCGCGCTGGCAGGCCAATCAGTTCCGCCT
>DASVDU010000201.1:0-4741 GCA_036380915.1 Hyphomicrobiaceae bacterium
AAAGAGCTTCCGCTGGATCCCGAATGGCATCCCGGGCGTGGAGACGCGGCTGCCGATCCTGTTCTCCGAGGGCGTGAAGAAGGGTCGGATCGACATCAACAGGTTCGTCGCCCTGACCGCCACCAACCATGCCAAGCTCTATGGGCTATATCCGCGCAAGGGCACCATCGCCATCGGCTCGGATGCCGACATCGTTCTGTGGGACCCGGAGCGGCGGCTGACGATCGCCCAGTCACTTCTGCACCATGGCGCAGATTACACGCCCTACGAAGGGTTCGACGTCGTCGGATGGCCGACGCTGACCATGGTTCGTGGACGAACCGTTGTGAAGGACGGTCGTCTCATCGGCTCGCCCAGCCACGGAATCCACCTCCAGCGACGCGCGCGGGGCAGCGGACTGTCGACGATGTTCGCCTGATCAGGGCTGGAGAGCGCCGCCCATCAGCGCGCCCCATCCCTTAAGCTGCGGAGTAACGCCGGCAAGCCGACAGGCTTGCCAGAAGGTCACGGCAATGGAGTCCAGGATGGGCTTGCGCAGCTCGCGCTCCATCTCGTCGACGAGAGGCGTAGCGGGAAAGTTCGTGCAAACAACGGCGATGCACTCCGCGGCGTCCGAGTCGGCGTCCCGAAGGAGCGCCCGAATCGGATCAGGGCCGTTGTCGGCGAATTCGGCGTTGACGGACTGGCCGAGATGGGCGCTCGAAACCACCTGGATGCCGCGCTGTGCGTAGACGCCGGCAATCTGCTCCGTGACCTCCCCGGTATACGGCACGGCAAGCGCAATCTTTCGAAAGCCGAACTGCTGGAAGGCGGCATGGAAGGCGAGCGTTGCGGTCGAGGATGGCAGGCCCGTCCGATCCGTGATCTCGCTGCAAAGCGCCTCGTCCCGCTCGATTCCAAGCCAGCTTGCCGCCGTGCCGTTCCAGACGATGGCGTTTAGTGGCGCATCGGCCAAGAGCTCGGCGGCGGCGAGCATTCTGTCGAACTCGAACTGGCTTGCCGTACCTTCGCCGAGCGTGATCTGCGTCACGCGTATGCGCGTGAAATGGTGAGAAACGCGGTCTGCCAGCGAGGCATTGAGCAGCGCCGTCATTGGTTCGACGGCGGTGTTCGACGAAGGGGTGATATGACCGATCTTCTTGAGGCTTGTCAGCGGGCCGAAGCCGGCGTGGGCTGATGTCATGTCTTGTCCCGCATCGATTGGCTGCCATCAGTGCGAGGTGATGCCGGGCAACCATAAAGCCAGCTGAGGCCAGATCGTCAAAGCGATGATCATCGCGAACATGGCGATCACGAACGGAGCGGCGCCGACGATGACGTCATTGATGTTTCCGCGCTTCCGCAACCCCTGCACGACGTAGAGATTGATGCCCACCGGCGGTGTGATCATGGCCAATTCCAACAGGATCACGACGATGACGCCGAACCAGACCGGGTCGAAGCCGGCGCCCACGACGACGGGCGCGATGATCGGGACGGTCGCGACCATCATCGACAGCGTTTCCATGAACATGCCGAGGACAATATAGAACACCACGACCATCATGAGGAGCTGCAGGGGGCTCAGGTCGAGTTGCGTGATGGTGCTGTTGACCTGGCTGGTCAGCCCGATCGCGGTGATGACGAAATTGAGAAAATAGGCCGCGATGAGAATGGCCATGATCATGGCCGTCGTCCGCATCGTGCCTTCGAACGCCGCTTTCAGCATGGCAGCGGTGAGGCGCCCGTGCCATGCGGCAACGCCGAGGGCAGCGATCACCCCAAGGGCGGCGGATTCCGTTGCCGTGGCGAGCCCTGCGTAAATGGAGCCAATCACCGCCAGGAAGATCACGAACGGAGGGATGAGATCCGGCAGCGCCTTGATCCGCGCTTTCCAATTGGCTTGCGTCGGTACGCCCCCCATCTCCGGCCGGACGAGGCAGATGATCAGCACCGTCAGGCTGAAAAAGCTTGCCAGGATCAGGCCAGGAATGATGCCGGCCAGATAAAGCTTCGGAATCGAGGTATCCGTCAGCACGCCGTAGACGATCATGTTGATCGACGGCGGGATCAGAATACCGAGCGTTCCGCCGGCGGCGATGGTCCCGAGAAACAACCGCTCCGAATAGCCGTGCTTTTCGATCTCCGCCGTCGCCACGGTGCCGATTGTCGCCGCGGTGGCAACACTCGAGCCGGATGTCGCCGCGAACATGGCGCAGGCGGCGATATTCGAATGCATGAGCCCGCCCGGCAGCCATGGCATCCAGAGCACCAGGGCATTGTACATCCGCTCCGCGATGCCGGACCGGAGCAGGATCTCGCCAAGCAGCACGAAAAATGGGATGGCGACGAGCAGAAAATTATTGGACGTGGCCCACGCCATTTCCCCCATCGCCAGAGAGAGCGGGAGCGGCGAATAGAGCGCCGAAAGCGACAGGCCGAGCACGCCTAGGGCAGCCGCCACCGGAACGGCGAGCGCCAGAAGGCCCAGCAAGATGAGGATCGTGACGCCGATCATTGGGCCCGCGCCTCTCTTGCCCGCTGCTCTGCAAGAGCGCGCACCTCATCATCGATTTCCTCGGCCGCGGACCGGGTGCTGATCGTGCGGGACATTTCGACGAGATCGCCGCGCACGCCAAGCGTGAGTGCGTGCGCCAGCAGCATCAGCGCAGTGACGAGGAAGACGGCAAGCCCGACGAGCCAGGCAGCCTGGGGGATGACAAGCGGGACCTCGAGAGCCGACTGGCTGCGCGAGCCTGCGACCCACGACTGCGTGAAGACGCCTATCCCATGCCAGCCGACGAGGCCAAAGAATGCCGTAAACAGCACAATTCCAAAAACGTCGAGCACCAGCCGGAGGCGCAGCGCAAAAAGTGAGTAAAGGCTGTCGATCCGGATATGCGCGCGGTCGAGCAATGCCGCCCCGAGTGCCCAGGCCGTGCCGATGGCCAAGGCGTAGCCTGAGAGCTCGTCTGCACCGCCGATGGACGTATTGAATCCGGCTCGCAAGACGACATCGATTGCGATCAAAATTGCGGCAAGCAGAATGAGTGCTCCGCCCAGCCAGAGTCCCGCTCGGGAAAAGTGGCGGATGCCCGCCATAAGCGTCTGCATCGGCGTGCCCGGTCTTTTGGCTTTTCCGAATTAGGTGGAAACGGCGGTCATTCTCTTCACCTCTCTCGTGGGGAGAGGTCGGTCCGAAGGGCCGGGTGAGGGGTTGCAACAGGCGCCACTGGCGGCCCCCCTCACCCCAACCCTCTCCCCTCCGGGGAGAAGGAGAGTGAGTGTGAGCCTAGCCTGAATTGTTTCCATCTACATCGGGAATGATTTGGCCTCTTTGATTTATCGAGACAGCCTGCCGGTACCGCGAGTGCGGCCCCGCGATACCGGCGAAGCCCGCAGCCCTCGCTTTACGGAATTGGAGCCGTCAGCCCGAGAGCTTTACCGACCGTCTCATTCCACTCCTTGGCGCATTCGGCACCGCAGCGCTTGGCCCAACCGGCAAGCACCGCGCCCTCGACCAGCTTCTTGTGGGTTTCCGCATCCTCCGGGGAGACCTGCACGAGCTTGATGTTGGCCAGCTTGCCCAACGTGCAGGGCTGCTTGTTGGTATTGCAGTTGTCCGCCTCTTCCGTGGACTTTTTGAGGGTGTCCCACATCTTGTCCTCGTAAGCCTTGATTTGCTCCTCAAGGAAAGCTTGGGTCTTGGGATCGAGACGGTTCCAGGTGTTGAGGTTTACGGCGAGCACGTTGATGCTCCAGCCGAGCGACATGTTGTAGAGAGACTTCGCCACCTCCCACCAACCTGCCGTGTTGCCGGAGAGGCTTCCCGTCACCGCGCAATCGACGACGCCGTTGTTCAGCGCCGGAACGACCTCGGCAAACGCCATGCTGACGGCGGTCGCGCCGAGGCCGGATAGGAAGTCACGCGTCGTGTTGTTGAAAACGCGGATCTTCTTGCCCTTGAGGTCATCGAGGCCGTTCACCTCGCCGCGGCACCAGAAGACCTGGGGCGTATTGCCTCCGAAGGCCAGCAGCTTGGCGTTCCAGTTCTTCTGCATCTGCCTGTCGATCACGTCCCGATAGGCATCGCAGGCGGCGCGCGCTTTGTCAGGCGTGAGAGAGATGCCAGCGAGATCGCAACCTTCGAAACGCGGATCGTCGCCTGCCATTTTGGAAATATCCATCCCGGCGAAGTCCATCACGCCGAGCTTCAGCAGGCGCAGCATGGTCTTGTCGTCGATTCCCATCTGGTCGAGCGGTGTGACCTCAGCCGTGATCGCGCCTTTCGAAGCCTCGGGAATGGTCTCTCGCCAGAACGGCAGCTCGTCGTAGATCGACACAGGAGTGGGGCTGTTCAGACCGATGACCTTGAAATGGCTTTTCGGCAGCTCCTGCGCGGCGACCGGCAGCGCCAGCGAGACCGCCGCGACAACTCCGGCCAGCAATCGTATCGACATCGGGCATTCCTCCTTTTGACCTGACGCCAAATTTCCGCGTATTGGCTCCGCTCCCGAAAGGGAATTGCAGAGGCTATGTCACACCATTCACGCAAGGTTGACAATGCCGATCAGTGCCCTTTCGTTGGGCAATCGGGTGCTGAATTTTGATCTCACTCGAGCCGAGACCGCTTGGCCGGTCAGTAATAATCTTGCGCGGCCTCGGCAGTCACATAGCCCTGCTCCAAGTCCCACTGGACGGCGTCGCGCGCGCGTTCCTTTGGATTCCCGTGGCCTCCGCCGCCGGACGTCTCGAGCCGAAT
>DASVDU010000202.1:0-15466 GCA_036380915.1 Hyphomicrobiaceae bacterium
CTGAGGAACGGATGCTGGCGTCGTCAGCAAGGCAAACGCGACGAACGTTCGGATCAGCATTATTGCATTCTGCATCCAACTCCTTAGCTCTCGCACCCGCTCCGAACAGCGAGCCAGCATCCGCGAAAACAGCACCCGACATGCCGAGCTCATCTGGTATGAGCGGCAATGGGAAACGGACCTCTGCCGTCGCTGCCCAGTAGGTCTTGCCACCCAGCGCATCACCGGTATCAATGTCCCGCGGGCCATAACCAGCCCGATCGAAACCGCGGACGGTTTCACCGCCTCTGTAATAGAGGTCCAGCAGACGTACGTCTTGTCCGCCCCACCCCTCGATATGGCCGCCAATCACACGGCCGACGAAGGTGATTTCATCGGTGATGGGGTAGTAAGCCCGCCCCTCACCTTGCACCCGAACGTACTGCACATCGCCGCCCACGCCCGCAAAGTCCGAACCAACCTGGAAGTAAAGACCCCGGTTTGGGTTACGCGGGTGATTGCGAGTATCGTAGGTGATTGCGGCGCCGAGGGCAGAGGTCAGTGCCGCACCTTCAGCCTCCTTCACTACCTCAGACGCCCGATCATCCACATCAAAAATATCGTCATGCGACAGGGTATAGCTTGTTGACATCCAGAAGTTCTCAGCCAACGGGAAGCCCATACGCAGGCTGCCACCGGTACGACGACTCTTGAACGATGACTGATCGGACTGATCGATCTCCTTGTGGAAGAGGTCGAAACCAGCAGCGATATTCCGATCAAGGAAGCGTGGCTCGGTGAAGCTCAGATCGATCTGGAAACGCTCCACGGAGCCGCCCAAGGCCAAGCGTAGGAATTGGCCGTTACCCAATAGGTTGCGCTCGGTGATGCTGACATCGCCGATCACACCCTCGTTGGTCGAGTAGCCGGCGCCGAAGGACAGCTCACCCGTGGGCTGCTCGGTAACCTCGACATCGAGCACCACCCGGTCCGGGGCAGAGCCCGGGCGCCGCTGGATCTCCACGGCCTTGAAGAATCCCAACGCCTGCAGGCGCTTCTTGGCCTGATCGATCAGCAGCGGATTGTAGGCGTCGCCCTCCGCCAGCCGGAATTCGCGTCGGATGACACGGTCCTTGGTGCGCAAGTTGCCGACGACATTGATGCGCTCGATATACACGCGTGGACCCTGGTCGATCTCATAGGTGATATCGATCGACCGGGCTGCGGGATTGCGATCGGCACGAGGACGAACACGCGCAAAGGCGAATCCCAGCTCGGAGGTGCGCAGGGTCAGCTTCTCGACCGTCTTGTCGATGTAGGACGCATTGAAGGTCTCCCCGGGCCGGGTCAGCAGCTCGTCGTTGAGCGTCTCGGGGTGCAGCTCGGGCAACTGACTGTCGATGCGAACGTCGCCGAATACGTACGGCTGGCCTTCCTCGATGACGAAAGTCAGGATGAAACCCGTTCCGTCGCGGTCGAGCTCTGCGTTTGCCGAGATGATGTTGACGTCGGCGTAGCCGTTCTTGAGGTAGTACTGGCGCAGCAGCTCGCGGTCGAGGTTCATGCGATCGGGATCATAGATCGCCGTGCCCTTGAGGAAATCGAACCAGCCGGACTGGGTCGTCGTGATGATGTCGCGAAGCTGCGAATCCGAGAAGGCGTGATTGCCGACGAAGTGGATCGCCTTGACCTTCGTCGCTATGCCCTCGTTGATCTCGAAGACGACATTCACGCGGTTTTCGTCGAGCTCGATGAGATTTGGCTCGACAACCGCAGCAAACCGCCCCTGCCGCCGATAAACGTCGAGAATGCGCTGCGCATCCGCCAACGCGCGGGCGCGCGTGTAGACCGACCGCGGCTTGAGCTGCACCTCGGCCTCGAGCGTCTTGTCGTCGATCTCGCTGTTGCCTTCGAAGGCGACCTGGTTGACGACCGGATTCTCGACGACGTGCACGATCACCGTGCTGTTCTGCCGCTCGATCTCTACGTCCGCGAAGAGGCCCGTGGCGAACAACGCTCTCAGCGAGCTGTCCGCCTTACCTGCATCGTAAGGGTCGCCTACCGTGAAATGGAGGTAGGAACGGACCGTTTCGGGCTCGACGCGACGGTTCCCGGTGACCTTGATCTCGCGCACGATCACGCCCTGAGCCTGGACAGCCGGCACAGCTGCGAAGCTGGTCAGAGCGGAGGCGGAAACACTGATGGCGGCGACCGAAAGACAAAGCCGCCACCCCCCCATTAGCCATTTCCGAAGTCGCATACCTGCGTCTGCCCTTCGTTATCGGTGCCCCCCGGAAGCGGCGTTGATCGCCTCACAGCGGACAACGCAACTCCATATTAGCTGAGTCGCCAGGGTGGCTCTAACCGGCCATTTCGCCTCGGGTTAGACTCAGCCAACGGTCAGGTTTTAACGAGTTGGCAGGGGCATTGGAAGTGGCAAGAATGTTTCACAACCGCGTAAAATGCTTTGTGGACTAACCATTTCCGGTAATCCAGCGCCACACGATCAGGCGATCGTTCCAGGTCGCGAACACCATCAGCATCAGCACCACGGCAAGCCCGATCCGGAACCCGATCTCCTGCGTTCGCTCGCTCAGCGGCTTCCGGCGCAAGGCCTCGATGGCATAGAACAAAAGGTGACCGCCGTCGAGCAGCGGGATGGGGAACAGGTTGATCAGACCGATGCTGACGGAAATGACGGCGATCAGGTTGAGCAGGGCTTCCGGACCGATCGCAGCCACTTGGCCGGACACCTCCGCGATGCGGATCGGGCCGCCGAGCTGATCGGGGCTCTGGCGTCCGATGATCACGTCGCCGATGTAGGACAACGTCGAGGTGATGATGAATCTCGTCTCGTTGACTCCGAGCCAGATCGCCTCGAGCGGTCCGGCGCGCCTCAGCTCGAGCGTTTCAGGGGTCGTCACCCGCCTGATGCCGATGATGCCGCGGACGATGGTGCCGCCGAAATTGTCCTTAACCTCCTGGCGCTCGGGCGTCACGTGGAGCGTCAGCCTGTCGTCGCCCCGCTTCACCTCGACCGCGAGCTCGCGCCCCGGCGAGGTGCTGACCGTCCGCACCACGTCGTTGAAGGTCTCCACGCGGTCGCCCTGGATGGCCAGGATCACGTCTCCCGGCAAGAAGCCGGCCACGGCTGCCGGTGAGTTCGGCACCACCTCGTCGACCCGCGGCGCCGTCGAGCGCACGCCGATCAGCGAGAACATCAGGGCAAAAATAACGATTGCCAGCAGGAAGTTAGCGATCGGGCCGGCCGCGACGACGGCAGCCCGTTGCCAGAGCGGCTTGGCATGGAACGCGCCGGCGCGCTCCTCCGGCGTCATCTCCTCGAGTCTGGCCGATGGTCCCGCACTCGCCGCGTTCTCGTCGTCCATGAACTTGACGTAGCCGCCGAGCGGAATCCACGAGATCCGCCATCTGGTGCCGTGTCGATCGAAGAAGCCGAATATTTCCCGCCCGAACCCGATCGAGAAGGCCTTGATGCTGACACCGCACCAGCGCGCCACCAGGAAGTGTCCCAACTCGTGCACGAACACGACGACGGTCAGCACGAACAGGAACGACACCAGGACGAACAGAAATCCTCCGATCCCGTCGGCGAAGCTGGACAGCAGTGCCATCAACTCGGTCTCCTGAACTCTTGGCGCAGCACCGGGCGCATCAACCCCCGCTTACCCCGCTATCACATCCCGTGCCAAGCGGCGGCCGGCGGCATCGGCGGCCAGGACATCATCAAGACTTTGCGGCGTTTGGATGAGGCCGGCCTGCTCCGCCCGATCGAGGCATGTGGCAACCGTGCGGGCAATGTCAAGAAAGCCCAATCGCCGCGCAAGAAAGCTTTCGACCGCGACCTCGTTGGCGGCATTGAGAATGGCGGGCGCCGTGCCGCCCCGCTCCAGCGCCCCGCGGGCGATCTCGAGAGCGGGAAAGCGCTCCAGATCAGGCGCCTCGAATGTCAGCGCATGAAGCCGCACGAGATCGAGCCGCTCCGCCGGGAACCGCATCCGCGCGGGCCACGCGAGCCCCACGGATATCGGAATGCGCATGTCAGGACAGGACATCTGGGCCATGACTGACCCGTCCTGAAACGCAACGAAACTATGCACCACCGATTGCGGGTGCACAACAACGGCGATCTGGCCGGCCGTGACCGGGAACAGGTGGTAGGCCTCGATCAGCTCTAGCCCCTTGTTCATGAGCGTCGCCGAGTCGACGGAGATCTTCGGCCCCATGCTCCACTTGGGATGCTTCACCGCCTCCTCGGGCGTCGCGGTCTTGAGCCGATCCATCCTCCATTCGCGGAACGGCCCGCCGGATGCGGTCAGCACGATCCGCTCCACCGCCTTGGCGTCTGCTCCGCTCAGGAGCTGGAACACGCCGGAGTGCTCCGAGTCGACCGGCACCAGCTCGGTCTTTGAGCGGTTCACGGTCGCCATGAAGATGTCCCCAGCGGCGACGAGGCATTCCTTGTTGGCAAGAGCCAGGCGGCGCCCTTGCCGGGCCGCGGCGAGCGTCGGCGCGAGCCCCGCCGCACCGGTGATGGCGGCCACGACGCAGTCGGCCGGCTGTTCTGCCGCGGCAACGAGAGCCGCGGGGCCCGCCGCCACGTCGATACCGGTCCCCGACAGCAGATCGCGAAGCTCGGCGTAGTGCGCCGCATCACCGATCACCGCCAGCTTCGCACGATGCTGGCGCGCGACGGCGGCGAGCTTGGCGGCGTTCGTCTGAGCAGTGACTGCAACGACCTCGAACGCATCGGTCGCCTGCCCGATGATATCGAGTGTGCTCGCCCCGACGGATCCCGTGGCCCCCAGAATACTGACCGTCTTCACCTGCCTTCGACCGCCTCAGAATTGCTGATTGACAAGATCAGACCGCCGGCGGCCTCGCGGCCGCCGCAGGCTCGATGTTTTCGATCTCGCAGTGACTGGTGTCACGGGAGCTGCAGCCCGAACAGCAGCGCATGGGCGGGCGACTGCAAATTGGCATAGAGGCAGAGCAATGCCGCCGCCGTGGCCGCGAAGACGAGGCCGTCCATACGGTCGAGAAAGCCGCCATGACCAGGAATGAGCATGCTCGCGTCCTTGACGCCGGACCCGCGCTTCAGCGCCGACTCGGCAAGATCCCCTGCCTGCGAAACGATCGCGAGGAGGAAAGCCGTGAGCGCCAGGCCCAGATGCGAAGCGCCTGCGACGAAGAAGGGATAGAGAGCACCGACGAGCGTTCCGGCCGCAATGCCGCTGACGAAACCGGCCCAGGTCTTGTTCGGCGATATGCGTGGCCACAGACGGGCGCCTCCGATGCTGCGCCCCCCGAAGTAGGCAAACGTATCGGTTGCGCACACCACGAGCAAGAGGAACAGGACCGCGGCAAATCCGTATGGTTCATCGGCCCGAATCCAGAGCAGCGCGATCGCCGGAATGCCGACGTAGGGAACGCCGAGCGCCGACAATCGCCCTCCTACGTTGAACTGCAGGAGCAGCACGAGGATGGCGCCGATCAGCAGCAGGAGGAGCCCCAGCGCGGCAAGCCCGACGGCGGCCAGCAACGTGGCGAGCGCGACCGCGCCGGCGTGTATGGCGAACGCCGCATCGAGCTGCTCGCCCCGGACCACGCGCCCCCACTCCCAGCACATGATCAGGGCAATCGGGATCACGAGGATGGCGAAGGTGACGGACCCGGCATAGGTAAGCCCGAGCGCCAGGGCCGCGAGCAATAGTCCTGAGATGATGCGGGGTTTCAGATCATGACCGAGCCCCGCGGATCGCGCAGCCCCCTCCACGTGTTGGTTTCCGCTCATAGCCGGCGCACTTCCAGGCCGTTGGCGCGTTTCGACAGGCCGCCATACCGCCGGTCCCGTGAACGGTATTCGGCGATCGCCTGCTCGAGCAGCTCGCGCCCGAAATCGGGCCAGCAGGCGTCGATGAAGATCAGCTCCGCGTAAGCGGCCTGCCATAAAAGAAAGTTCGACAAGCGGACTTCGCCGCTGGTGCGGATGACGAGATCCGGATCGGGTATGCCGCAGGTATCGAGTTCTGAGGCGAGCACTTCGGGCGTAATCTCGGCCGGGTCGAGCAGACCACGTGCTGCCTTGTCGGCAAGGCGGCGGGCAGCCTTGGCGATCTCCACCCGAGAGCCGTAGTTGAAAGCGACGATGAGCGAGAGCCGCTCGTTGGCCGCAGTGACCGTCTCCGCCTCCTCGATCAGACCCAGCAACTCCGGATCGATGTTGCTGCGCTCCCCGATCACCTGGATGCGCACGCCGTTCTGGTGCAGGTCGACGAGGTCCTTGCGCACGAAGCGCTTCATCATGCGCATCAGCTCGTCGACCTCTGACGCGGGCCGCGACCAGTTCTCCGATGAGAAGGTGTAGAGCGTCAAATAGGGGATCGAGAGCTCGATAGCGGCTCTCACGGTGCGGCGCAGAGCTTCCACGCCCATGCGATGGCCCACGGACCGAGGCAGGCCGCGCCGGTTCGCCCAGCGACCGTTGCCATCCATGATGATCGCCACATGACGCAGCGGCGGGACGCCTTCATCCGTGTCCGCGGCTGGCCTTACCTGAATATCTGCCACCGAGCCAGTAAGCTTTCTCTTTGAAATTGCTCAGGCGGAGGCACCCGCCCCCCTTTTGAGTATCAGACCTTGTTGATCTCGGCTTCCTTGTTCGCCAGGATCTGATCCACTTCCTTGATGAGCTTGTCTGTCAGCTCCTGCACCTTCGTCGAGTTGGTCCGCTGCTCGTCTTGGCTCATTTTCGAGTCCTTTTCGAGCTTCTTCAGCAGCTCCATGCCCTCACGGCGCACATTGCGAATGGCGACCCGGCTCTGCTCCGCGTACTTGTGCGCCAGCTTTATGAGCTCCTGACGGCGCTCCTGCGTCAACGGAGGAATGGGCAAGCGCAGGATGGTGCCGTCGATGATCGGATTCAAGCCGAGATTAGCCTCGCGGATCGCCTTGTCGACGGCCGGCACCGCCGCCTTGTCCCAAACGTGGACCGTAATCATGCGGGGCTCCGGCACCGAGACGGAGCCGACCTGGTTCAGCGGCATCTTCTGCCCGTACACGTTGACCATGACGGGGTCGAGCAGATTGGCGCTCGCACGACCCGACCTCAGCCCGCTCAATTCCCGCTTGAGCGCTTCGATCGCGGCGCGCATGCGCCGTTCCAGATCGCCGATATCGAAGTTGCCCTGAGCCATACCATTCCTCCTGCCGGGCGCGGCGGTGGCCCGGCGCTTGTCGTCAGGCGGCGAAAGGCGCGGCGGGGCCGCGCGATCTCGAATCAAACGCTACCCTGAATAACGGTCGCTCGGGCCTCGCCACGCAGCATCTTCAAAAGATTACCCGACTCCTCGATCGAGAAAACAATTACCGGAAGACCATTGTCGCGGGCAAGCGCGATGGCGGCTCCGTCCATGACCCGGAGATCGCGCGCCAGCACGTCGGCATACGTGAGCCGATCGTAGCGGACGGCATCCGGATTGGTCCGCGGGTCCGCCGAATAGACGCCGTCGACCTGCGTTGCCTTGGCGACCGCATCGCAGTTCATCTCGATGGCCCTGAGCGCGGCGGTCGTATCGGTCGTGAAGAACGGGTTGCCCGTGCCGGCGGCGCATATGACAACGCGCCGGTGCTCGAGATGATGCAGGGCCTTCGCGCGCACGTAGGATTCACAGATGGTCGGCATCGGAATGGCGGAGAGCACGCGCGCCCCAACTCCGATCTGCTCCAGGGCATTGTGGAAGGCGAGCGCGTTCATGACGGTCGCAAGCATGCCCATGTAGTCGGCCGTGGCACGGTCCATGCCCTTGGCGGCGCCGGCGAGCCCGCGGAAGATGTTGCCGCCGCCCAGCACCACGACGATCCGCACCCCGGCCTCGACGGCTTCGCCAACGTCCCTGGCGAGGCGGGTGACCATGGCCATGTCGATGCCGAACTCACCCTTGCCGCTCATGGCCTCGCCCGACAGTTTCAGGCACAGGCGCCTATATCGCAGTGGGCCCGCTTCGCTCATCCTTCTCGCCTCCTTACCGCCGTCAGGTCCGCCATCCCCCCGCAGGGGGCGGTCAACTCTCAGGTGCCGCGTCCATTCGCGTGCGCTTGTGCTCGCGCCAAGAACTCAGGTTGCAACCCGCAAACGCGCGGCGCCACGGATCGATTAAGCCTTCGCTGCGCTGGCACCGGTCTGGTCTGCCCTGGGGCGCCGACCGCATAGCCCGTCAGCCGACCACGTACAAGTGGTCAGGCCTCACTTCACCTCGGTGCGTTTCGCGGTCAGCTTCGCCAAATCCGAGATCAGCTGCCGTACACCGTTCAAGCGCTTGTCCGGGCGGTCCCAATCCGCCTTGAGCACGAGCTTGTGATCCGGCTGCAGCTTCATTTTGCCCCGAGAGCGCTGCACCAGGTCGACGAGCCCTTCCGGGTTGGCGAACGTGTTCTTCCGGAAAGACAGAACGGCCCCCTTCGGCCCGGCATCGACCTGAGCGATGCCGGCCTGACGGCAGAGGCCCTTGATCTCCATCACGTCGAGCAGGTGGCGCACCTCCTGGGGCAGCTCGCCAAAGCGATCGACGAGCTCGGCCGCGAACGCGTCAATGTCGGCGCGCGTCTCGAGCGTGGCGAGCCGGCGGTAAAGGCCGAGCCTGAGTTGCAGGTCGGCGACGTAGGTCTCGGGGATCAGCACCGAGGTGCCGAGCGAGATCTGCGGGCTCCACTGCTCTGCCGCCTCGCCGAGGTCGCCGCCTTTGAGCGTCGCAACCGCCTCCTCCAGCATCGACTGGTAGAGCTCGAAGCCGACCTCGCGGATATGGCCCGACTGCTCCTCGCCGAGCAGGTTCCCTGCGCCACGGATGTCGAGGTCGTGGCTCGCGAGCGAGAAGCCTGCCCCCAGCGTATCGAGCGAATGCAGCACCTTGAGCCGCTTTTCCGCGCCTTCCGTGAGCTTCTGGCCCGGAGGCGTGGTGAAGTAGGCATAGGCACGGGTCTTGGACCGCCCCACACGGCCGCGCAGCTGGTAGAGCGCCGCCAACCCGAACATATCCGCCCGGTGGACGATCAGGGTGTTGGCGTTGGGCACGTCGAGGCCCGACTCAACGATGGCCGTCGACAGGAGAACGTCGTACTCGCCCTCGTAGAACGCGGTCATCACGTCCTCGAGCTCGGTGACCGAGAGCTGGCCATGGGCACGGGCGACCCGCAGCTCCGGAACAGCCTCGCGCAGGAACTCGGCGACGTCGTCGAGATCGGAAATGCGCGGAACGACGTAGAACGCCTGCCCGCCGCGGTAGCGCTCCCGGCGCAGCGCCTCCCGGATGATGACCGGGTCGAACGGCGAGATATACGTGCGCACCGCCAGCCGGTCGACCGGCGGCGTGGTGATGAGCGACAGCTCGCGGACGCCAGAGAGGGCGAGCTGAAGCGTGCGGGGGATCGGCGTCGCCGAAAGCGTCAGCACGTGAACGTCCTCGCGGAGCTGCTTCAGGCGCTCCTTGTGCGCGACGCCGAAATGCTGCTCCTCGTCGACGATCAGCAGGCCGAGGCGGGCGAACTTGATGGACTTGCCGAGCAGCGCATGCGTGCCGATGACGATGTCGATCGTACCGTTGCGCAGGCCCTCCTTGACCTCCGCCAGCTCCTTCGCGGGAACCAGCCGCGAGGCTTGGGCGATGCGGACGGGAAGTCCCTTGAACCTGTCGATGAATGTTTGGGTGTGCTGGCGGGCGAGCAGTGTCGTCGGCACCACCACCGCCACCTGCAGGCCGGCCATGGCGGTGACGAACGCCGCGCGAAGCGCCACCTCCGTTTTGCCGAACCCGACATCGCCGCAGACGAGCCGGTCCATGGGCCGGCCGGTATTCAGGTCCTCGAGGACCGCTTCGATGCTCGCGAGCTGGTCCTCCGTCTCCTCGTAAGGGAATCGGGCGACGAACTCCTCGTAGGCCCCCGCCGGGGGCGCGAGCGCAGGCGCCTCCTTGAGCTGGCGCATGGCGGCGATCTTGATGAGCTCGGAGGCGATTTCCCTCAGGCGCTTCTTGAGCCGGGCCTTGCGCGATTGCCAGGCGACGCCGCCCAGCTTGTCGAGCTGCACGCCCTCCGCGTCGGAGCCGTAGCGCGATAGAAGCTCGATGTTTTCGACCGGCAGGTAGAGCTTGTCACCGCCCGCATAGACGAGCTCGAGGCAGTCCTGCGGGGCGCCAAGGGCGGTAATCGTCTGCAGGCCCTCGAACCGGCCGATGCCGTGATCGACGTGGACGACGAGATCGCCGACGGACAGGCTCGTTGCCTCGGTGATGACATCGGCCGCCTTCTTGGCCTTGCGGCGCGGTCGGACGAGCCGGTCGCCGAGGATGTCCTGCTCGGCGATCACAGCGAGGTCGGGCGTCTCGAAGCCTTGCTCGAGACCGAGCACGGCCAGCCCCACCACACTTCCCGGCAGCGAAAGCACTTCCGTATAGCTGTCGACCTTGCGGATCTCGCTCAGTCCGTGGGCCGACAGCAGCGAAGCCAATCGTTCGCGCGCGCCGGGTGTCCATGCCGCTACGACGACACGCTTGTTGTCCGAAATCAGCCGCCGGACATGTCCCACGACCGCACCGAACAGGTCGCTACTCTCTGCTGTCCGCTCCGGCGCAAAGTTGCGGCCCGGCCGGCCGCCGAGACTGGCCGAATGGGTGCGCTCATCCTGCTCGAAGGGCGTGAAGCGGCGCACCGTCAGCGCACCGAGGTAGGAGCGCCATTCGCTGCCCGAAATATACATCAGCTCGGGCGGAACGGGTTTGTAGGGCGGAGCGCCGAACTTCGCCGTCTCGAGCGACTCGACCCGCGCCTGATAGTGCTCCATCACCTGCTCGAACCGCTGGGAGACGACATCGTCGGCGAGGTGATCGAAGCTCACGTCGCTGCCCTGGACATAGTCGAACAGCGTTTCCAGCTTGTCGTGGAACAGCGGCAGCCACTGCTCCATGCCCGGATAGCGTTGGCCGGCGCTGATCGCCTGATAGAGCGGGTCATCCGCCGTGCCCCCGCCGAACAGCTCGACATAGCGCCTGCGAAATGTCCTTTCGGCCTCCTCGCCGAAGGCCACCTCGCTCACCGGCAGAAGCGTGAGCTTCTGGACGAGCTTGTGCGTGCGCTGCGTCTCGGGATCGAAGGTCTTGATGCTCTCCAGCGTATCGCCGAAGAAATCGAGCCGCACCGGGTTCGCGCGGCCTGGCGGAAACATGTCGAGAATGCCGCCGCGAACGGCGAACTCGCCGGGCTCCATCACCGTGCCCGTGCGCTGGTAGCCGCCCAGCAGCAGCCGCTGCACGAGGCGGTTCATGTCGATACGCTGGCCGGGCGCCATCTGGCGGATGGCATTGCGCACGAACTGGCGCGGCGGCACGCGCTGCAGGATGGCGTTGACGGTGGTGAGGATCAGCGTCGGCTCGCGCCGGCCGCCGACCACCAGCCGGGCCAGTGCCGTCATCCGCTTGGCGACGATCTCCGCATTGGGTCCGACGCGATCATAAGGAACGGTATCCCAGGCCGGGAAAGCGATGACGCGAACCTTCGGATCGAAGAAGGCGAGCGCCCCGCGCAGCGCCTCGAGCCGCCGGTCGTCACGCGCCACGTGGAGGACGAACCCTGGCCCGCCGCTCGCTGCAGCCGCCTCCCGCGTCAGCCGCGCGAGGACCAAGGCATCGACGCCCTCGGGGACGCCGGAAAGGATTAGATCGTGTTGTACCAGCGTATCCATGTGCCCGTCGCCGGCCCGATGGCCGTCGAACAATTCGAATTTCAAATCGTCATCCCGGTGCTTGTCACCGGGATCCATCTGTCCGCTCGCTCCAGCGCCTGTCGTTGGCCGGATCCCGGGCATAAGGCCCGGGATAACTGATGATTGCTACTCCAGCCGGTGAAACCGGCGCATCTGCGTGATCAGTTCTGCGAACTCGCTGGCTCCGGCAAGCTGTGGATCAAGAAGCCACTTCTGCAACTCGGGATCGGGCAGGCTCAGCAGCCGCTCGAAACGCTCCAGCGCCTCGCCCTCTAGTCCAGGCAGCACTTCGGTAGCGTAACGGCCGATGATCCAGTCCATTTCCTTGGTGCCGCGGTGAGTTGCGCGATACGCGGCTCTTCGCCGGCGCGTGTCGAGATCGTCGCCCCGCATAGCCTTTCCCTCGCCGCTTCTGGATATCCTGCCGGGCGCCTTGACGCTCCCGCCCCGCGCCGCCAACGTGCATTGCTAAAGGCGTGATATAGCGCCCGCAGTCCCGCACGCAAAGGGTGAGCCGCGACGCACCAACAGGCAGCCCCCGGAGCGGCGGCAACAGGCTTCGATCATCGGCAACCTGAACGCAATGCGGCCCAGCGTGCTGACACCCCTCTTCGCCTCGGCGCAGTCGCTGGCCGGTGTCGGGCCACGCGTCCTGGTGCTGCTGAAGAAGGCCCTGCGCCTGCCGCCCGGCGTCACCGAGCCGCGGGTCATCGACCTCATCTGGCATACCCCGACTGGCGTCATCGATCGCCGGGCCGAGCCGACGGTTGCCGATGCCGTGCCGGGCACAATCGCGACCCTTGCCGTGCGCGTGCTGAAGCACAAGGGGCCGCCGCGTGGGAATGCCAAAGCGCCCTACAAGGTCACATGCGAGGACGACACCGGGCGCATCGACCTCGTCTTCTTCCACGCCGAGCGGCGGTTCATCGAGAAACAGCTCCCCATCGGCAGCATCCGGTACATTTCAGGCCGCGTCGAGCGATACGGCGATACGCTGCAGATGGCGCACCCGGATTACATCGTGGCGCCGGAGGCCCGCGCCGACCTGCCCATGCTGGAGCCGGTCCATCCGCTGACGGCAGGTCTGTCCGGCAAGATCCTGCTCAAGCTGATGCGTCAGGCGGTCGAGCGGGTCCCGCCGCTGCCCGAGTGGCAGGAGCCGCGCTGGCTCGCCGCGCGCCGCTGGCCTGCCTTTCACGACGCCGTCACGCGGCTGCATGTGCCGCGCGAAACCGACGACATCTCTCCTGGCGCACCGAACTGGCAGCGCCTCGCCTACGACGAGCTGCTGGCGGGCCAGGTGGCGTTGGCCCTGGTTCGGCAGCGCCTCAAGAATCAGCCCGGCCGCGCTGTTAAGGGCGACGGGCGCATCCGCCGGGAGCTCATGGCTGCCCTGCCCTTCGCGCTGACATCCTCACAGGTCAAAGCGCTAAGAGAGATCGAGGCGGACATGGCGGCGCCGCAGCGGATGCTTCGCCTGCTTCAGGGCGACGTCGGCTCCGGCAAGACTGCGGTTGCGCTCATGAGCATGGCGATTGCCGTGGAGGCCAGAGCGCAGGCAGCTCTCATGGCACCCACAGAGGTGCTGGCGCGCCAGCACGTGGAGACGATCGCGCCATTGGCGGACAAGGTCGGGTTGCGCATCGGCCTACTGACGGGCCGTGAGAAAGGCAAGCCGCGTGCTGAGGTTCTCGACCGGCTGGCCCGAGGCGAGATCGATATTCTCGTCGGCACACATGCCCTGTTCCAGCCGGATGTGGTGTTCAAGGATCTGGCCTTTGCCGTGATCGACGAGCAGCACCGGTTCGGCGTGCATCAGCGGCTCGCACTGCAGACGAAGGGCGGCCATGGCGTCGCCGATGTTCTTGTGATGACGGCGACACCCATTCCCCGCACGCTGCTGATGACGCACTACGGCGACCTCGACGTCTCACGGCTCACGGAGAAACCCGCAGGCCGGAAGCCGGTGAAGACGACGCTGGCCTCGGTCGAGCGGCTGGAGGAGGTCGTCGACGGCTTGCGCCGCGCCATTGCCGAAGGCGCACAAGTCTACTGGGTCTGCCCCCTGATCGAAGGGAATGCCACGACGGAGCTCGCGGCCGCCGAGGAGCGCCACGCGCACCTCACCCAAGTGCTCGGTGCCGAGGTGGGCCTGCTGCACGGAGCGTTGCCCGGCCGCGTGAAGGACGCGACCATGGAGGCGTTCGCCGAGGGCAGGCTGAAGGTGCTCGTGTCGACGACGGTGATCGAGGTCGGCGTCAACGTGCCCAATGCCACCATCATGGTCATCGAGCATGCTGAGCGCTTCGGCCTCGCCCAGCTTCACCAGCTCCGCGGCCGCGTCGGACGTGGCGATCGCCAATCCTACTGCGTGCTGCTCTACAAGCCACCGCTTGGCGAGACGGCGGAGGAGCGCCTCAAGATGATGCGCGAGACCGAGGACGGCTTCCTCATTGCCGAGAAGGATCTGGAGCTGCGGGGCGGCGGCGAGGTGCTGGGCGCCCGCCAGAGCGGCATGCCGGAGTTTCGCATCGCCAACGTGCCGAACTTCGAGGAGCTCCTGGCCGCCGCCCGTGACGACGCCCGGCTGCTGCTTCACGAGGACCCGTCGCTCACCAGCCCGCGCGGGGCGGCTATCCGGACGCTGCTCTATCTCTTCGAGTGCGACGATGCGGTGCGGCTGTTCCGGGCGGCGTGACGCTCGTGAGTTTGTGATCAGACCGATGCTCGAAGTCTCCTCCTCACGAGCTCACAATATCACGGCTTGACCTCCTCGCCCCTGCTAGCATCCGCCAACGTCTTGAGCTGCTTCTGATATTCCGGCATCACCATGCCGGCCGAGATGACCATCTTGGCGGCGTCCTCGACGCTCATGTTGAGCAGGATCACGTCCCGGCGCGGCACGAGGCAAACGAAGCCGGTGGGGGGCATGATCCCGGTCGGCATGAACACGGTCAGCAAGTCGTCCTCGCCGCCGGGCCGGATCTCCTTCAGCTCGCCCGCCACTTCCCCCGTGATGTAGACGAGCGACCAGATCCCCTTGGACGGAAACTCCATCAGGCCGACCTTGTTGAAGGACGTGCCAGGGCCGGCAGCGCTCACGACCGACACGAAGATCTGCTTCAACGCCTGATAGAGATTGCGCACGATCGGCATGCGCTGGAGGAACAGCTCGCCAGAGCTGATGATCGTGCGGCCGAGCAGGTTGGCTGCCAGCGCGCCGATCAACGTCAGGCCGACGATGCCGAACAAGAGCCCGATGCCGGGCATCGGAAACGGCAGGTAGGTCTCGGGATTATAGATGCGGGGAACGAACGGCTTCACCCACGCATCCACTACGTTGATGAACCACCACGCGATGTAGAGCGTGATGGTCACCGGCCCGACGACCACCAGCCCCGTCAGGAAGTAGTTGCGCAATCGCGCGCCAAGGTGCAGCTCCGAATGGGTCTGCACGACGCCGGGGCGCGGCGGCTTTGCCTGCGCACTCGGATTTGCGCCAGGCAGCGGCTGCTGCTCCGTTCCGTTGTTCTGCATTATTCGACTTGTAACCCTGCCAGCACCATCGCACGCGGCGCAGGGCCTCCCGATACTTGCATCCCCCGACAGGGAAGCCGGATTAGAGCCGTCGCGCAATAGGCGTTAAGTCCGGTAGGATACCAGACCGCGAGCCGGAAGCGCCGATGGGCTCTACTGATCGACGATCATGCA
>DASVDU010000203.1:0-4631 GCA_036380915.1 Hyphomicrobiaceae bacterium
GTCTATGAGAACGAGGGTGTGGTTGGCATCCGCCCCGCGTATCCGAACCTGCGTCAATCCAGCCGGCGAGCCCGTCCGATTGACCGTCACCCCCGGCAAGCTCCGCAGGGCATCGGCCGCGTGCCGGATCTGCTGGCGCCGTAGGTCCTCGCCGGTGACCACCGTCACCGCGGTGCCAAGCTTGGCCGTCGAAATACCTGAGACCTGGTCCACCTCAGCTTCAGCTCCAGCGTTCGCGGCGACCTCACCCTCGGCCTCGGCCGGCCCAGCCGGAGCGGCCGCTGTTTGGGCAGACGGCGCAGAACTCGATGCCTTCTTGGTGACCGGCTTGCTTTGCGGCGCCGCCGGCGGCGCTTCGAGCGTGGCCCCCTCGACGACGATCCCCGGCAGCTCGAGTGCCGTCTGTGCAGCCGCCGACGAGAACGCAGCGGCTGCGAAGGGTGGAACGATGGCAATGGATGACAGGAGACGCTTTACGAACGCACCGGATACCGATTGCGACAACGACATGATTTCTCCCCACGGCGAATGGCGTGGGAGCACCACAGAGCAACAGGTCCGGTCCGGTTCCGAGAAAAATGCCGACGCCGAAGCCGCCTCAGTCCTCACTGAGACGCAGCGCCAGTCAGAGCCGATACGCCTGGCAACCCATGTCTGACGTGTCCCCGCCGGTTACACATCAGTCGCCGCTACGGCTCATCCGCTCCGACGCGCGCCCCGCACGTCGGATGGGCGACCTGTGCCGGCAGGTCTCCTGGCTCGCGGCTCGGACGCCTCGTCCAGCCTTCCCGGCCCCCTCATGTCTGGGCCAGTGGCATGTGTGAACGAGGCTCGCCGCCTACAGTTGCGGGGGCAGCCACGGATTGGGGGCTCTTGCAGCCCGTTACCGTGTTCCCTTTTCACCCGCCCGCGTCGTTGCGCGAACGGGAACCGGCACGCTCTCAAGCAATCAGACGCCCACGTGATCGTCAAGTGGCAGAATGTGGGCCGTCGCAGGCGCTACTGCGTCGCCTCGCGAGCGATGCCGTCGAGCAACGCCTCGATCTCAGCCAGCGCCGCCTTGGTTTCGGGAGTGCCACTTGCAGGCGGCCGACGATAGCTGACGACGACGACGCCCGGCTCACCGAGGCTCTCGTAGATGGAAATCACATAGGGGCAGAAGGCGATGTTCCTCACATCGGCTTCCATCATCTGACGGGAGAGCTTGGCCGAGCAGAAGGTGAAGAACTCGGCCGATTTGTAGAGGCGCTTGTCGCTGCCGACATCGGCGCCGGTTCGCTCCAGCATGGCGGCGATGTTGCCGGTGTGCTCGATGTTCAGGCCGCGGCTGATGATGGCGTTGGTCAGGTCGAAGCGGACGTCGTCGTAGTTTGCCCGCTTGCTGTAGGTCCGGAGCTCCTGGGCCATCGTCGGAGCCGGCAGAAGCATCCCTAGCGAGAGCGCGAGCACGCCGAACAGGCGGACGAATGCAGACATCTCATTTCCATGCAGCGGGATTCAAAGGCAAAGCAAAGCACTACCCATCGCAGCGAGGTCCATCAGAATGGCTTGCCCGCGCACTGCGTAGAGATAACCGGCACCGAGCATCAGCACGGCGACCGCGCCACCAACAACAGCCTTTTTGAGCCCTTGATCCATGGTTTGCACTATAGCACCAACGCGCTAATGAAATCGAGCCGATCAGGCCGCCACCGCCCGCTCCGCGGCCAAGCGTGCGACCGGCCGCTCACGGATGGGCCAATGAACGGCTGCCGCGAACAGCCCCAGCGCCACCGATATCCACCACATCGCATTATACGACCCCGTGAGGTCGTAGAGGCGGCCCGCCAGCCAAAGGCCCCCGAATGAGCCCAGCTGGTGCGACAGGAACACGAACCCGAACAGCATCGACATCCAGGTGGTTCCAAAGAACGTCGCCACCAGACCGCTGGTCAGCGGCACCGTCGAAAGCCAGAACAGGCCAAGCATGGCGCTGAGCAGGATGACCATCGGACCATTGATCGGCAGGAACAGCAGCCCGAGGAAAACGAAACAGCGCATGAAGTAGATCACGCTCAGGCCGACACGCTTCTCGACGAGCCGGCCCGACTGGCCCGCCAGATACGTGCCGATGATGTTGGCGATGCCGACGGCCATCAGCGCCCAGACGCCGACGCTTGCGTCCAGCCCCTTGTCAGCGACGAACGCCGGCAGATGCACCGAGTAGAACGCCACGTGGAAGCCGCAGACGAAGAACCCGGCCGTGAGCAGCCAGAAGCTCGGATAGGCGAACGCCTCACGGAACGCCTCCTTGAGCGACTGCGGCTTGGTCGCCGCCGCGTGCTGGGTCGCGGGCTTGCCGCTCAACGGCCAAGCCAACGGGATCATCAATGCCGCGGTGGCGGCCAGCACGAGAAGGCTCATCTGCCAGCCGAGCCACTCGATCAGAACGTGCGCATAAGGGAAGGCCACGAAGCCGCCGATGCCCCCGGCCATGCCGAGCGAAGCGATGGCGGCAAGCCGCTTGTCGGGCACGACGAGGCGGCCCACCGCCCCGACGAGGGCGGTGACGCCGGTGCCGCACACACCGATGCCGAGCAGGACACCGCTGACGTAAAGCTCCACCGGCGACTGGGCGGCGTACATCAGGTAGAGCCCGGCGCACGTCGACAGCGCGCTTCCGACGATGACGCGGCCGGCGCCGTACCTGTCCGCGATGGCGCCCGCCAGCACCGCGCCGACGCCCCAGACGAGGTTGGCGATCGCCATGGCATTGGAGAACGGCTCGCGACCGATGTCGAGCTCCGTCGTCATCGGTTTGAGGTAGAGCCCCATCACCTGCCGCAGGCCCATCGCCATGCCGACAATGAGACCGGCCGTGAGAATGATCGCCCATGTCGGCAAGCGGGCAGTCGAAGATCGAGTGGTCATGAGCACTTCGCCTGGATTCCGGATCGGCCACGTTATGGCACAATCGCGGCGTGAGGTAAGTCGAGGATTTCACATGAGCTTGATGAGCAAATCTTATCTGGCTGACGCCGCCGCTTCGTGCGACGTCCGAGCCGGCGCTGCATGATGGCCCGGCTCAAGCCAGCGGCGCTCAACCTGCACGACAGGCCCGTCCGGCTCCCGGATGCCGCGGCCGATCAGCTCGATCTGCCAGTCGTGACCGGGTCTTGGTGTATGCAATCGGTAAATATTGTAGCGCGCGAGCGGCTCATGCCGGTGCACGCGGCCGATGGAGGCGGACGCGATGCCCACCACGGGCATGAGGCCGGTCTTCGTCCGATGCCAGCCCACCATGTCGCGATGATTGTGGCCATGAATGACGAGCTCCGCACCCGCATCGATGATGGCGCGCTCAAGTTCCGGCGCATCCTTGAGATCGCGCCCGGGGAGCACCTGCGAGACGAGCGGCGGATGATGGATCATGACCAGGCGGAACATCCCCATTTGCCCGAGCTCGCGGAGGATGCGATGGCACTCGCGGATCTGCTTGGGGCCGACCTCTCCGGAGGCGATTCCGGGCGGCGTCGGAACGGCCGAATTGAGCCCGACGAGCGCGATCGACTCGTTGATCCTGCGGACGTAAGGAAAGCGCGGGCCCGCACCGGGAGCCAGCGCGGCGCCCCACTCGTCCGATTCCATGTAGCGGGCCCAACGTGCGACCCCGGTATGCCGGCGCAGGCGCGTGTAGATGTCGTGATTGCCAGGGACGACGGAGACGCAATCCGGTGGCCCGAGCGTGTGCAGCCACAGCAGCGCCATCTCGTATTCCTGCGGCAGCCCGAGGTTGATGAGATCGCCGGAAACGCAGATATGGTCGACGCCCTGGTGGCGCAGATCGGCCACGAGCAGGTCGACAACGGCGCGCAGATGTGACTTTCTGCGCCGCACCATCCAGTTTGCGAACCCTAGGAACCTCTTGGCATTCCAGTGAACCGGCCAGAACGCAGCCAGCGGCGCCAGATGGACGTCAGAGAGATGTGCGATTGTGATCTGAGCGTTCATCGAATCGGGTCCCGGGAGAGCTGCTGCCCGCCCGGACTGTTAACACAGTTCGGACATCGGGGGCTCCCCCTATTCGCCTGCCGCCGCAATTGGCCGCTTCTCGTGGAGCACGCACCTTGGCCCTGGAGCTAGCGGTTCGCAAGCTGTTGCAGCGCTATTGGCGCATGACGCGCTCGCTCACCGTGGGCGCGCAGGGCGTCGTCTTCGATGACGCAGGCCGAATCCTCCTGATCCGGCATACTTACCGGCCCGGCTGGCATTTCCCCGGCGGCGGCGTCGAGAAGAACGAGACGGTCCGCGCCGCGCTACACCGTGAGCTGCGGGAGGAAGCCGGGATCATCATCACCGGGGAGCCCGAGTTGATCGGCGTCTATGCCAACTTCCGGATCTTTCCGTCGGACCACGTCATGCTCTTTGCAGTCCGCCACTGGGATCAGCCCAGCATTCCCAAAGCTAACCACGAGATCGCCGAGCAGGGCTTCTTTCATCCGGATCGCCTGCCGGAGGGCACCGTCGGCCCGGTCCGCAGGCGTATTGCGGAATTGCTCCACGGCGCCGAGCGCACGGAATGGTGGTGAGGAGCAGCGCTCTTCGTGATGCTGGACCAACCCGCGGGCTCCTGCTACAGCATGCGCCCATGA
>DASVDU010000204.1:0-14009 GCA_036380915.1 Hyphomicrobiaceae bacterium
TTCCATTCCCACGTCGAGCGCGACGCCTTCGTCCATGACTTCGTCCACCGCTACAATCACACACGTCTCAAGTGCCTCGACTATCGGGCCCCCGCAGAGCTCATCTCCAATCCTCCGGGACTGAACACGCAGGCGGGGATCCACGACACGCTGCCACAAGCGCTCGTTATCTGAGGTACGCTACCGACGTCCCAACACCCTCCGCGAGCCACCGATGCCCACCCGAACCGTCTCCTGCTCCTGCGGTCAGACTTGAGTACTACTTTTAACCCAAAGCCCTTTTGATGAGCGCGCTACACGCCCGGAACAAGTAAGCCGAAATTGTCTTTCATCCGTCAGGCAGCCCGGCTTTACGCAGACCATCGGCGACGTGGTCGCGGTCGGCACGCTTTGCGAAGGGAAGAGCATTGAGAGAGGCCAGAGTCATGTCTGGCTTTGCGCGAAGCAAATCGATGCACGCCAGCTGCGCATCGGCGACACGACCGACCTGCGCCAGGCTCGCCGCATACATGATAAGTGCGAGCCACCAGTCCGGGCGAATTTCGACCACGACGACGGCGTGCTCCAAGGCCTTGGTGTAGCGGGCAGCGAGATAGTGCGCCAGCGCCAGACCGAAGTGGCGGTGGGCATTCAATGGATCGCTCGGATTGATCCTCAACGCGAGCTCGTTGTTTGCAATCGACTCATCGGGTTCACCACCCCAGGCCAGCACGGTTCCTAACGTCCCGTACCCCAGCGAGAAGCTCGGATTGATATCCAGCGCGCGCCTCAGCGACGCGATCGCCCGGTCGTGCTGGCACATCATCAGGTGCGCCAGCGCCAGCATCCAATGCGAGTATTCGTCCGTCTCCTCGGCAGCGACCGCGCGCTGAGCGAACATCATCACCCTGTCTGCCGCCGATCGATCCCACGGTATGATGCCCCTGTAGGCCTGATGCCAGATGCCAGCGGCAAGCAGGCGGCAGGCTTCGCCGTTGGTCGGGTCAAGTGCGAGCGCTCTTTCGGCGAGCGATACCATCTCCCTCAGCCCGTCAGCCATCGGCTGATAGAGCCGCCCCAATGCGCGTGTCAGGAGTTGGTCGACGCGAGAGACTGTCTTTGCCTTTCGCGCGACCGATTTGCCTTCACTCACGATGAGCTGCACCTGCACCGAGGCCACCACGAATTGCGTCAAGTCGTCCTGCAGCTCGAACAGCCCCGTGCTATCGCGGTCGATCTTGGCGGCCCAGACGTGGTGACCAGTCTGCGTCTCGACCAGTTGCGCCGTCATGCGAAGCCGACCTCCGGCCTTTCGCACCCTCCCATTGACGACATACTGCACACCTAGCTCCTTGCCCACTGTGCGCACGTCGATCGCCCGCCCTTTGTAGGTAAACATCGTATTGCGTGCGATGACCCAAAGGGCCTTTATGCGCGACAAGCCCGTAATGATGTCCTCGGTCAATCCGTCGGCGAACCCGTCAATCTCCGGGTCAGCGTCGAAGGGAAGTACGGCGACGGAAGGCCGGTCGGGGAGTGCAAAGGTCGGCGGAGAAGCTTCCGCTTCGCTGCTTGCTGTGGTCTCGAGAAGACCGGGCCTGGCTATGAGCCGTTCGTCCCGTCCGATCGGACCGCGCTCCTCATGAACCAGGCCCACGAAGCGAAAACCCTTGCGGGCGACGGTGCGGATCCAATCCTGCTTATCGCCGCTGTCTCCGATCGCCACACGGGCTGAATTGATGCGGCTGGACAGGGTCGATTCGGAAACAATGCGGCCACCCCAGACCTCTGACAAAAGATCATCCCTGCTGACGACGCGATCCCGATGGCGGATCAGATAGACCAGCACGTCGAAGACTTGCGGCTCGATCGCCACCAGCCGACCAGCGCGCATGAGCTCGCGGCGGTCGCAATCGATCGAGTAGCTGCCAAACGTAAACAGCATCGACTTAATCTTGAACTGAGGCTTCTAGAAACCCTCTAGCCGGACAATCAAAGCATTCTAGAACAAAAATCGCATCGCTCTCGAAGCGCAGGGAACAGCGCGTCGGCATCCTACACCCTACGGTCGAACCGTTGGCCGTTTACCAGATCGGGAGGTAACGATGCGACGCACTGCCTGTTGGAGCATCCTTTCGCTCCTTGGTTACCTTGTGGTCCAACAAGCGCAAGCGCAGCCGGCTCAATGCCGGGCTGACGACCTCTGCATCCCGGCAGAGGCGATAACCGCCCCCGAAAAGGTGGATCGGGTGTCGCCGCCCACGAAGGTGGCCAAACCAACCAATATGGAACCGTGCCCGGACGCGCCTGTCGATGTCGCGGCAGAGTCTCCAGACGAGCGTCGGCTCGCGTGTTCTGCGGCCGCCGAAGCTATCCAGCGACTCGCCGCCTGCGGCATAACGCCGCGCCGGCCTGTCCGGTTCCAGATCATGAGCGAGGTCCGGCACCCCTTGAGCGGCACGATCTTCGGCCTCTTCGACCCGAAGCAGGAGCGGGTGCTCGTCACCCACGAAACCAATGTCCCGGCCCTCGTAAAGGGTACTCCGTATGCCGCGCTGCCGCAGCGCGACTTCTACAGAAGCCTCATCATCCACGAGGTCGTCCATGCAGTCATGCATCAGAACTTGAAGCGGCCGGCATCGAGCCACGCGGCCTACGAGTATCCTGCCTATGCGCTCCAGATCGATTCTCTTACCCCAGGTGTGCGCGACATGTTCTTACGGTCGTTCGGTCAACGAGCGATCAAAGCCAATTCGATATTCAGCGATTCCACCTTGTTCTTCGACCCGTACTTCTTTGCCGCGCGGGCCTATCTGCACTTCAAAGCCTCTGCTGACGGGTGCTCCCATCTTACTGCTATCTTGGAGGACGAGATTTCCTTTATTGCTCCACCAATGTAGGTGCCTCGACGCTGTAACGTGAACCATCGATAATTCCGGATCCGAACTTTCCTTGCTGAGGGTTCGGTCTACGCCTCCAATCCACGTCCCACGCGTGGGTACTTGCGTAGATCCCCGGCCTACGCCGGGATGACGGAAGAGTGGATGCTGCGCCAGTGCCACCCCCCACACCGTCATCCCCGCGGAGGCGGTGATCCACGACACGCTGCCACAATCGCTCGTTATCTGAGGAACGCTACCAACGTCCCAACACCCACCAAGCCACACATGTCCACCCGAACCGCCTCCTGCTCCTGCGGCCAGTTGCGCATCGAGGTCTACGGCGAGCCGCTAGGCGTCGGCGTATGTCATTGCCTCGCCTGTCAACGGCGGACGGGCAGCGTGTTCGCGGCGCTCGCCAGCTTCGCCGCTCCGTATACGGTCCATGGCACCGCAACCGAGTATGTGCGCACCGGCGATCAGGGCGCCCGATTCAGGTTCCGCTTCTGCCCCGTCTGCGGAACGACCGTGTTCCACACCGAGGAAGGCTACGAGGACAGGTCCGTGGCCGTCGCCGTGGGCGCGTTTGCCGACCCGGACTTTCCGCCGCCGAAAGTTTCGGTCTACGACTGCCGCAGGCACTCCTGGGTGCAGCTGCCGTCGGGGATTACGACCTACGACAAGGACCCCTGACTGACAGCCGGCGGCAACGGCAGTCACTCCCCTCACCTCTTCTGAGGGCAGAGAACCCGCCCAGCTTTCATCCGACAGCCGCCTGAAAGCCGGTGAGACATCGCAACAATTGCTACCGGTGGAACCCGCCGGGGTCATGCGGTGAACGGCGCCGGACTGTGAAGCGCTTCGATGATCGCCTCCAGGAGGACCGCGATTGGACGGTTAAGCCATCCCGTGGGCTCACGGTGCAAAACCCAAGATTGGACCCGCGGGTGGAAATCAATCGTATCGATCACCCGAACCTGATCGCGCCAAGGACTCGAAGCAAATGCAGCTGGCGTGACGATTCCGATACCGTGTCCGCGCGCCACAAGCGACATGCGCAGGTCGGCGCTCAGCGCCTCGACACCAACCTGGAAGGGCAGCCGCGCCTTCTCGAATTGGCGGCGAATGTAGGTGCGAAAACCGCATCCGCTCTCGTTCATCACCCAAGGAAAGCGCGAAAGGTCGGCGAGGCTCGCCGGGCTCGGTGCACCGAGGCCGGGGGCAGCAACGATGAGCACCTCCTGCGTTCCGAGGTCATGTCCGAGCAGGTTTTCCGGCGGGGAATCGCCATGGCCCAGGCAAAGGACCGCGGCGTCGAGCTCGTTGCGGTTGAGTTGCTCCAGCAGCCGGATCGACCAGGCGGACGTGACGCGGAGCGTCAGTCGAGGAAAGCATGCACGCAAACGGTCGAGGGGAATCGTGAGAGCGGCTTCCGAAAAATACGGCATCACGCCGACGCGGAACTCGCCCTGGATCTCGCCGGACGGCGAAACGCTGACTTTGAGATCTTCGACCGTGCGCAAGACGCGCCGACCGTGCTCGTAAGCCTCCCGTCCCGCCGGCGTCGGCTTCAAGGGCTTCGATTGGCGGTCGAGGAGAACGGCGCCGAGCCGTTCCTCCAGGTTCTGGATGCGGCGCGTCACGCCGGGCTGGGTGAGGTTCAGCCGAGCCGAGGCGGAGATGATCGACCCGGTTTCGACGACGGCAATGAAGGCTTCGAGGTCACGGATGTTCATGCGTGATTCGCATAATCTTTATAGAATGAATTAAATTGTCGCATAATGAGCGCGTGACGTAAACAGCCCGACGACATTGACTGTCGAAGGGAAACCAGATGTCCCCACGCGATACCGCTTTCGCTGAATCCACGACGCCCACGGCCACTTCCTCCGCAAGCAAACCGCCGACACTCCTCTTTGCGACGGCGGCTGGCGTCATCGCGCTCAACCTCTTCGCGCCACAAACGCTGGTGGGGGTGGTCGCGCCTTCCATCGACCTTGATCCACGCCTTGGCGGGCTCGTGGCCATGGCGCCACTCGTTGGCTATGCGGCCGGGCTGCTGCTCCTCGTTCCGATGGCGGATCTTGTTGAGAACCGGGCGCTCGTGCTGCGGATGCTGATCCTCGCCATCCTGGCCTCGGTGATGGCGACCATCGCACCCAATGCGGCGATGCTTCTCCCCGTCCTCACGGTTCTCGGCGCCATGTGCGCGGCGATACAAATCCTCGTGCCCATGGCCGCAGCAATGGCGGCGCCCGAGAGCCGCGGCCGCGTCATTGGCGATGTCATGGGCGGCGTTTTGGCGGGCATCGTCCTGGCACGACCGGTCGCCAGCGTCATTACGGAGGCATGGAGCTGGCGGGCCTTCTATGCCACGAGCGCCGTGGCTATGGCGCTCATTGCGCTGATCGTGACCCCGCGCCTACCCCGGCTGCATCCCCAAGTCCGGACTGGATATGTCGCGCTGCTCGCCTCGCTGTGGCACATCCTCCGCAGCGAAGTTGTCCTGAGGCGAAGGGCGATGACCGCTGGCCTCGTGATGGCAGCGTTCAGCCTGTTCTGGACGTGCATCGCGCTGCGCCTCTCGCTCGCCCCCTTCGAGCTTGGGCAGCGAGGCATCGCCCTGTTCGCCCTTGTAAGCGCAGGTGGTGCATTGGCCAGCCCTGCGTTCGGGCGAGTCGGCGACCGGGGTTGGACACGGTCCGCCACAACCCTGTCGCATGCCATGCTGCTTGGTTCCCTGGCGCTCGCGGCGTGGGCAGAAACCGCGGCTCTTGACACACGTCTTGCCCTGGTGCTGATGGCTCTCGGCGCTCTGCTGCTCGACATCGCCATTACGGGTGATCAGACGCTCGGCCGCCGTGCGGTGAACCTCCTGCGCCCGGAGGCGCGCGGCCGAATCAACGGGCTGTTCGTCGGGCTGTTCTTTATCGGCGGCGCAATCGGCTCCGCGATTGCAGGCTTCGTCTGGGCCTACGGCGGCTGGAACGCCGCCTGCGCCGTAGCAGCCCTATTCGGAATCGCAGCGCTCATCATCGGCCGTCTGGAGAAAGGGGTCTGAACCGAGGCCCCTCACTCGTCATGCGAGCTGGCGGGCTCGACCGGAATGTCGAAATGCAACATGTGGATCGTCGCCGTAATCGGACTGGACGTGGATGGTGGACATTGGCGTTCCTCGACGGGCGTTGATCTTCCCCGGCTTCACTCCTCGACAAATCTTCTGAGGCGCGCGACGGCCTCATCCCACTGCTCGCGCGGCTATTGCCGCCCTCTTTTACTGATCCGACGGCGCCATCACCAGCGGAATGGGTTCACCTTGAGGCACGTGCTTCATGGCGACCGAATTCATGCAATAGCGCAGGCCAGTGGGCGGCGGTCCGTCAGGGAAGACGTGGCCCAAATGGCTGTCGCACCGGGCACAGCGCACCTCTGTGCGCTCCATGCCGTAGGAGCGATCCTCGTGCTCGATGACGGCATCCTCCGAAACCGGCCGGGTGAACGACGGCCATCCGGTGCCGGACTCAAATTTCTCACCCGATCTGAAAAGCGGATTGCCACATGCGGCGCAGACGTAGGTCCCCGGCTCGTGCGTACCGAGGAAGCAGCCTTCGAAGGGCGGCTCCGTGCCGTGCTGCCGGAGCACGCGATACGCCTCGGGCGAGAGGAGCCTTCGCCATTCCTCTTCGCTGAGTCGTAGCTTGTCGACCATGATCTCCTCCTTTTCCGGTCTCGACAGACGCACGGTCGGCCATCACCGGCCGCTGCGGACCTCCGGTTTGAGCGCGCCGGCGAACACCTCCTTCAGCTTCCGAACCTTGGGATCGGAAACCGCCCGGATATAGGGCTGGTCCGGGTTCCGCTGCGCGTATCTGCAGTGGATCGCCTCCGCCGGGAAGTACTGATCGAGGGGCTCGAGGATCGTTGCGATAGGGGTGTCGAAAACCCCCGCCTCATCGAGCTGGTGGATATAAGCCTCGGCGACGCGGCGCTCGTCCTCTGTGGCGTAGAAGATGGCCGAGCGATACTGAGTGCCCACGTCGGCACCCTGCCGGTTCAGCTGTGTCGGGTCGTGCGCCACCGAAAAGAAGATCTTCAGCAGCTGGCCATAGCTGATTTCGCTCGGGTCGTAACGGATCTCGATCGCTTCCGCATGTCCGGTCTGGCCGGTGCACACGGCCTGGTAGTTCGCGGTCTTCGCCGATCCGCCGGCGTAAACCGGGCGAACGGAGTCCACGCCCTCCAGAAGCTCGAACACCGCCTCGGTGCACCAGAAGCAGCCGCCTGCCAGCACAAGCGTCCCAGATGAGGCGTCCGCGTTCAAATCCTCTGCGGGATCGGGGAAACTGCGCGTCTCAATGGTAAGGCCCATGTCATCTTTCCTTGCGGATCGTAGCTGGCGATCCGTCTTGTTACAGCCGCTGACACATGCCGCGAACGGGATCGAATCGCGTCTGGTTCCGACCCGCACCGTCGCACGCACCAGAACGAACGGCATCAGCGCTGGCGATCGCGAGATCGCGTGGAGAGGCTGGCAGGGAACTTCGCCGCGTACCGCCCCCTATTTCAGGGGGCTGTAAAGGGGCCGTGACCTGGTTATTCGGTTTGACCACGCGCCGGTAAAGGTGCCGACTCGCATGACCGAGCACCGGCATTGCGATGGCCAAAACCGACCGGAATGGCAGCTATCCAATGACCATTCCCGCCGCGATGGTGCGCTCGAGGCGGCGCTTGCCGGCCTCGATGTCCAAGCGAGGACATACGCGATGGGCGCGCAAGGCCCGTCGCCCGACGGAAGCGCCGTCTTGAATGTTTGCTTGGACATCCCAGATCGGGGAATCATCTTCTCGACCAAGCTGGCGACGGAGGAATGCGTCGCAAACCATTCCTGCGCGGCGTCGCGGCAAGCGCAGCGACTTCTCGGAACCGCGTGATCCTTCGACCACATAAATGCTCAAAAGCGAATGAAACAAAACCCATCTAATCCTTTGAAATTGCCCATGTTTTTAATCAGTTCCCGGATCGCCGCTCCGAGAGCGTCCGCCGGCTTGCTCCGTACCGGCGCCACAAACATTGCCTAATTCCTGACGGGCAGACAGGAGCGCGGGTGGCCTGAGGGGGAGGCTGCGTTCCCGATCAGGAGGACCACTTATGAAGTTGAATCGAGGGGGAGTTATCGGACCGGCGATCATGGCCGCATGTATCGGTATAGCCACGACCCCGGCAATCGCAGCAGACTTCGGCGGCCCCCGCTACGCCGAGCCGCCTATGGAAATGCCATTCAGCTCGATCTGGCAGGGGCTCTACGGAGGCGTGCACCTCGGCTACGGCGATGCCGGGCATACGGACGGCGTCGTCGGTGGCGGCCAGCTTGGCTACAACTGGCAGGCAAACCGGTTCGTCTATGGTCTCGAGGGTGACATCTCGGTCACCGACACGTCCGTCGACTGGCTCGCCTCGGTGCGGGGCCGCGCGGGCATTCTGCTCGACGACAGGCTGCTCGCCTACGGCACCGCAGGTGTCGGCTTCGCTGACATCCACGACGACACCGAGACGGACTTCGTCTACGGCCTGGGTCTGGAGAGCAAGCTCACCGAAGCGATGACGGCCCGGCTCGAATACCTGAACTACAACGACATCGACGTCGACGTCATCAGGGCTGGCCTGAACTTCAAGTTCGGCTACTGACAGCCCCGCAAGAGACCGCAGGGCACGGGATCCGATGGAGCCATCGACCTCGTGCCCTGTGCTTTTGCGGAAGTCAGTCCGCGAACGGATCCTTCATCAGGATGGTGTCCTCGCGCTCGGGGCTCGTCGACAGCAGCGTGACGGGGCACTCGATCAGCTCCTCGATCGTGCGGACGTACTTGACGGCTTGCGCCGGCAGGTCGGCCCAGGAGCGCGCACCGCGGGTGGATTGAGCCCAGCCCTCGAATGTTTCGTAAATGGGCTGGACGCGCGCCTGGGCGTTGTGGCCGGCCGGTAGCCGGTCGATGCGCTCGCCGTCGAGCATGTAGCCGACGCACACTTTCACCTCCGAGAAGCCGTCGAGGACGTCCAGCTTCGTCAGCGCGATGCCGTGGATGCCTGATACCTTCGTGACCTGACGGACGAGACAGGCATCGAACCAGCCGCAGCGCCGCTTGCGACCCGTAACTGTGCCGAACTCCCTGCCGCGCTGGCCGATTTCATCGCCCGTCGCGTCGTGAAGCTCTGTCGGGAACGGGCCGGCCCCAACGCGGGTCGTGTACGCCTTGGCAATTCCGAGGACGTAGTTGATGGCAGCCGGTCCTATGCCGGAGCCGGTCGCCGCCTGGGCCGCCACCGTGTTCGAGGACGTCACGAAAGGGTAGGTCCCGTGGTCGACGTCGAGCAGCGCGCCCTGCGCACCCTCGAACAGGATGCGATCGCCCGCCTTGCGCCTCGCGTCCAGCAAAGCCCAGGTGACGTCCATGTACGGCAGGATCTTCGGGGCGATCTCGGTCAGCTCCCGCATCAGCTCATCCTTGGCGATCTCCGGCTGGCCAAGGCCGCGGCGAAGCGCGTTGTGATGCACGAGGATACGGTCGACTTTCGGCCCCAGCGTGCCGAGGTTCTTAAGGTCCTGCACGCGAATTGCGCGGCGGCCGACCTTGTCCTCGTAGGCCGGACCGATGCCGCGGCCCGTGGTGCCGATGCGGCCATCGCCGGCGGCCTGCTCGCGCATCATGTCGAGCTCGCGATGAAGCGGCAGAATGAGAGTCGCATTCTCAGCGATGCGCAGGTTGTCCCGCGAGACCGCGACACCTTGCTTCTGCAGCCGCTCGATCTCTTCAGCCAAGGCCCACGGATCGATGACCACTCCATTGCCGATGACGGCGAGCTTGCCCGGACGCACCACACCCGACGGCAGCAGCGACAGCTTGTAGGTCTCGCCGTTGATGACGAGCGTATGGCCGGCGTTATGGCCACCCTGGAAACGCACCACCACGTCCGCGCGCTCCGACAGCCAGTCGACGATCTTGCCCTTGCCCTCGTCGCCCCACTGGGCGCCGATCACCACCACGTTCGCCATCAGTCGTCCCTTGTCGCGAAACGACCCCGGCTCATACGCCGGGGTCTTAAAGAGACTCTATAGCTCAACAGCCACGCGGGTGGACCAATCAATCAGGGCCGGAACGTGATGTTTTTCGCCGCGGGCCATGTGATGCGATAGCCGAATTCGATCGCGCGCTCCTCGTCGGGCGCGAGCTCCCCCTCCCAGGCGAGAACGCCGCGCTTGCCGTCGACCTCGCGCCGGGTCGGCGCGGTGCCGCCCAGGAGCTCGACCTTGATGTCCTGGTTGAGCGAGGTCGGAATCTGGTCGAGCACCGTGAACGCAATGGGCCGTTCGTGGAGGTTCTTGACCGTGATCCGGTAATTGCGCTGGTCGGTGCGCGAGGTGGAGATCAGCCCCGTTTCGCCGCGCTTTTCATCGGCGACCGCATAGCGGATGCGCACGGCATCATCCGTTCCGAAGCCTAGCTCGTGCTCGTCACCGCCCGACAACTGCGGGAGTCGCCCAGTGCCGACGAACGTCTGGTCGCGGAAGAGCGAGATCTGCCCGGGAAGGAACACGCTCCCCCGGGGCAGCTTCAGCTTGGCATAGAGGAATGCGCGCTCCTCGCGCTTCGGGACGGCACGCACCAGCAGTGTCGGATCGAGCTGCGTCTCGTCGATGGCGACTCGCTTCACTTCGCCCGTATTGGCGACGGTGACGCGTCCCGGCACCGAGAAGGTTGCCGCGAACTCCGAGATGCTGGCAGCCGCATACTGCTCCTTTGCGGCCGCCATGTCGGCGGCAGGAGCTGGCGGAGGTGCCGCGCCGAGTGTGCGCGACGCCGAACGCCTTCTCTGCATGCTTTCCATCTCGGGAGCCGCCTCTGCCATGGGCCGCGGCTCGGGCTCGAAATCGACCGTGATCGGCCTGAGCTCCGGAGCAGAGACGTTGCTGGCCGGCCGTGCCGTCGACAACGAGAGGGCTACGTTCTCCCAGGCCTCGCCCGTTCGCTGGGTGATGGTGGCCCGCCGCGTGATGGTGAGCTTCGGTGGCACGTTTTTCGAGCCGGTCATGAGACGGGCATCATAGAGCGGCGTCCAGGAAGCGTTCGGCACCTGATAGCGCACGACGAGGTCGGCTTCGAGCGGCGCCGCCGCGGTCAAGTGAACCTTGACCTCGGTACGCTCCTCGACGGCCGGGGCCTGGTCTGCCAGCGTCTTCTCGAGCTCCTCGATCCGGCGGTCGATCTCTCGAATGCGGATTTGCGAGTCCTGAATGGCCCGATGGACGTCGGCCAGGCTCGACCCGATGAGGGTCAGGATCTCGCTCCAGTCCTCGTGCGGTGGGATCTGTCCCGCTGGCTGGGGCGCGATGGGCCTCGTCGGCAGCTCTGCAAGCCGCGTCACGAAGGCTTTCTGGGTTTCCGCCGTTTCGATGCGGGCCTCGAAGCTCGCCCGCTCGTCCTTCAGGCGCTCGATTTCATTCTCGATGCGGCGCCGCTCCGTGCGCTGCGCTTCGGCGTTCGCGCGTTCCACGACGATGCGCCGGCTGTCGACGGCGCCGATCTCGAGCTTGCCCGTCGCCTTGCCTTCGACGCGGATCGAGCTTTCGACCGCCTGCTGCGGCAGATCACCGATGACGACCGTGTGATCACCGGCTTCGAGTTGCAGGCGCACGACCCGGCGTACCTCGGCGCCGGACGGGTATACCGTGACGGCTTCGACACGGGAGGTCACCGGCAGCTCGGCTGCCCGGAGCGGCAGCACGGCCGCAAGCAACATCACAACGCCGAGCAGAACAGGCATCGGTCTCCCTCCCAGCCGCATCATCTCCGCCGGAGGCAGACGTTAACGACGTTCATGTCGCCACTGTGACGGCCGCAGGGGCTCGGGCTCGATACTTGCCTCAGAACTCGAGGCGGTGGGCCCGCGTCACCATCGGCAGCGCGCGTACCTTGGCCAGGATTTCGTCCGAAACCGGCTCGTCGAGGGCGACGAGGCAGATGGCATCGCCCCCCGGCCTGTCGCGGCCGAGATTGAGGGTGGCGATGTTGAGGCCCGCCTCGCCCATCAGCGACCCGAACTTGCCGATGAACCCCGGCTTGTCCTGGTTGGTGATGTAGAGCATGTGCGGGCTGAGCTCAGCCTCCATGCCGATGCCTTTGATCTGGATGATCCGGGGGCGGCCATCGGAGAACACGGTTCCCGCCACGGAGCGCTCGCCGCGCTCGGTCTGGACCGTCAGGCGCGCATAGGTCAGGTACGCGCCTTCCTCGCCCCGCGTGACCTCCTCGACGGCCAGACCACGCTCACGCGCCATTGCCGGGGCAGAGACCATGTTGACCTCGGTGAGCTGCGGGCGCAGCAGGCCGGCCAGCATGGCGGCCGTCAGCGCGCGCGTGTTCATCTCCGCGATCTCGCCGATGTACTCGATCCTGACCTGCTTCAGGCGCGTCTCGGTGAGCTGGCCCGCGAACATGCCCAGCTGCTCGGCGAGCTTGATGAACGGCGTCAGCTTCGGCGCCTCTTCCGCCGTGATGTTCGGGAAGTTGATCGCGTTCGAGATGGCGCCCTTGAGCAGGTAGTCCGACATCTGCTCGGCGACCTGCAGCGCGACGTTCTCCTGTGCTTCCGTCGTAGACGCTCCGAGATGTGGTGTGCAGATGACGTTATCCAGTCCGAACACCGGGCTTTCACGCGCGGGCTCCACCTCGAACACGTCGAGCGCGGCGCCCGCGACACGGCCCGCCTTCAATGCCTCCGCCAGTGCCGCCTCGTCGATCAGTCCACCGCGGGCGCAGTTGATGATGCGCACAGTCGGCTTCATCTTCGACAGCGCCTTGGCGTCGATGATATGGCGCGTACGCTCCGTCAACGGCGTATGGAGGGTAATGAAATCGGCACGCTGGAAAAGCTCATCGAGCTCGACCTTCTCCACGCCGATCTCGATCGCCCGCTCCGGCGACAGGAACGGGTCGTAGGCAATGACACGCATTTTCAGGCCGATGCCGCGGTCCGCAACAATCGAGCCGATGTTGCCGCAGCCGATGATCCCGAGCGTTTTTCCAAACAACTCGACGCCCATGAACTTCGATTTTTCCCATTTGCCGGCTTGAGTGGATCGATCGGCCTGCGGGATCTGGCGGGCGAGCGCCAGCATCAGCGAGATCGCGTGCTCCGCGGTCGTGATCGAGTTGCCGTAAGGCGTGTTCATCACGATGATGCCACGGGCCGTCGCAGCACGCGTATCGATATTGTCGACCCCGATGCCGGCGCGGCCTATGACCTTCAGCCGCTTGCCGGCGGCGATGATCTTCTCGGTGACCTTGGTGGCGGACCGTACGGCGAGGCCGTCGTAGTCGCCGATAATCTTTTCGAGCTGATCCTTAGAGAGGCCGACCTTCACATCGACATCGACACCGCGCTTCTTGAATACGGCAATGGCGGCCGGAGAAAGCTCGTCGGAAATGAGAACCTTGGGAGTCATGAGGAGAAATCCTTTTGGAATGGTTTTGCGTCATTCCGACTTTGATCGAAACGTATCGCGGTGCACTCCCAACCTCCCTCTCCCCGGCGGGGAGAGGGTCAGGGTGAGGGGGTTCCGCCAGTGGCGATTCTTGCAACCCCTCACCCGGCCCTTCGGGGCCGACCTCGGATCAAGTCCGGGGCAGGCTCTCTCCCCATGGGAGAGGTAAAGGAAGTGCCTCCGACGCCTTCAATCGCAATCGGAGAAGCTCTGCCCGCAGCGCAATCGCTACCGGGTGGGCGGAATGCCGGCTGCCGAGCGCACCCGGCATGCTCAATGGTTCAGGCCGCCTTCGACAGACTGGCGCGCGCCGTCGCGAACGCCCAGTCCAGCCATGGCAGCAGCGCCTCGACGTCGGATCGTTCAACGGTCGAGCCGGTCCAGATCCTGAGGCCTGGCGGTGCATCGCGATAAGCCGCGATATCGTGGGCAACGCCCTCCTTGTCGAGCAGGGCCGCAATCTGTTTGGCAAAGGCCCATTGCTGATCGACGGAGAGCCGCGTCACGGCCGGATCGACAATGCTGAGACACACCGACGTGTTCGACCGCGTGGCCGGGTCGCGGGCAAGATTGGCGATCCACGGCGTGCGCTCGACCCAGTCGAAGATCGC
>DASVDU010000205.1:0-15891 GCA_036380915.1 Hyphomicrobiaceae bacterium
TAGAGGCGTGGTTGCGGTCGGTGCCGCCGATGATGCCAAACCACCGGCTGACGCGAGATGAGACCAGTGCTCTTGCAGCTTTCATCATGTCGCTGCGCAAAGCGCCGTGAACAGCATTCGCAGTCGAGAGTTCAGGTTCGAGACCAAGCCCTTGAGACAGGACGAGACTTCCGTTGTAGCCTCGCCCGGAGAGTGCTTAGACAGTCTGAGCCACGACAGAAGCGAGATCAGCGATCATGACGGCACCCAGGACCAACTCGAAGATCGAAGCCGAGTACCGTGCCCGCACGCAACGGTCAGCGGAACTCTACGAGCAGGCCTGCCAGGTGATCCCGGCGGGCCTGACGCATGATTCCCGCACGCTTCTGCCCTATCCGATCTATGCCGCACGCGCGAGCGGCCCCCGCAAATGGGACGTCGACGGTAACGAGTACGTCGACTATTTCGGCGGTCATGGCGCCCTGCTCCTCGGCCACTGTCATCCGGCCATCGCCGAGGCTGTGACCAGGCAGGTGACCCTCGGCACGCACTGGGGGTCCTCGCACGAGCTGGAGGTGCGCTGGGCTGAGCTCGTGAACCGGCTCATTCCCTGCGCGGAACGGGTGAGGTTCACCGCTTCAGGCACCGAGGCATCCCATCTGGCGCTCAGACTCGCCCGCGCATTCACCGGCAAGCCCAAGGTGATCCGCTTCATCGGCCACTTCCATGGCTGGCACGATCAGGTCGCTGCCGGCTCCAACTCCCACTACGATGGGAGCGTGCCGGCCGGCGTTCTGCCGCAAATCGTCGAGCATACGATCCTGCTCCCCGCAGATGATCCTGCGCGTGTTGCCGAGACACTCAGCCAACGTGACGACGTTGCCGCCATCATTTTCGAGCCGTCCGGCGCATCGTGGGGGCAAGTGCCAATGCCGCCAGGCTTCATCGCCAGCCTACGGGAGATCACTAGCCAGCACGGTGTGTTGCTCATCTTCGACGAGGTCATCACCGGGTTCCGCTGGTCCCGCGGCGGGGCGCAGGCACGCATCGGCGTGACACCCGACATGTGCGTGCTGGCGAAGATCGTCGCCGGCGGGCTGCCCGGAGGCGCCGTCGCAGGGCGCGCCGACATCATGGACCAGCTCGACGCAGCCGCCGCCAAGCGCAGCGCGCGTGAGAAGATCGGCCATCAGGGCACGTTCAATGCCAACCCGCTCTGCGCCGCTGCGGCCGTCGCGACCCTCTCCATCGTGGAAAAGGAGGACGTCTGCGAGCGCGCCGAGCGCACCGCCGAGTCCATCCGTTCCGGGATGCGCCAGATTCTGATCGAAGAGCAGATTCCGTGGGGCGTTTACGGCGAGGCGTCTGCGTTCATCATCTTCCAGAACCCGAAAAAGCTGCCGCTGGACCCGGCGACCTTCGATCCCCTTCAGTACGGCTTTGCGGAGCTCAAAGCCGCCCGCAACGCCGACCTTTCTCACCGGCTCCGCATCGCACTGCTGGCCAACGGGGTCGACATCATGGGCGCGCCGGGCGGGCTCGTATCCGCGACGCACGGCGAGCGCGAGGTGGCGCAGACACTCGAGGCCTTCCGGACGGCGGTGCGCTGGATGAAGGCGGACGGCGATGTTTGAACTCGCGCCAGGTCGAGATTGCTTTAGGCCGCTATCGCGGTGATCCTCGCCGGCCGACTCCGCTTACAGCTTGCGGCTGTCATAAGCCCAGTGGAGGAGAGCTTGGCGTTGCCGTCGCCGGCATGAGAGATCACCCGGCTCGCAGCTGCGTTGCAGCTGGCGCACATGGCGCCGGATAGCCTTCCACCGCTTGATCTGACGGGCATCTTCGTCCTGCATCCGGCGCCCCATGTAATAGCGGCAGTACCACTGGAACCAACCGCGCGGATCATCAGGATGGAGCCAGCCCTTGCTGCGCCACTCGGAGAGCGGCTGGCTGGCATCGACACCGAAATAGTTGAGCGAAGCATCGCGGCGCCCGGCCGCGAGCTTGGCTCCTTCGAACCAGCTTGCGGGGAACTCGTCGCGGCAATCCGTCATGTACTTGCCGCCGAATACCCCGAGCCGAAGCATCTCGGGTGGCGTGAGGTCGGGACGGAACTCGGGATCGAAGTCGCACCCGATCGGGGCAGTACGCTCGTACCGATAGCCCTTCTGCATCCGGTCATTGACTGTGACGGTTCGCTTCGTCACTGCGCTTGGGCCCTTAGCTTGAGGCGCCGCTGGCAGGGAAACGCCTAATCAAGCCCTTCGGTGCGCGCGACAGAAATCCGCTCCGTGACTCGATCGGTGGCTCAGCGGAGTAGCCGGTGACGAAACCTCAGCGACGGGGCGCGCTCCCGCTGACGGCCGCCTCCCACACCGTCAGCGCCTGACGGGTGGCGGCGACGTCATGCACGCGGATGATCTGAGCGCCTTGCCCCGCAGCGGCGAGAGCCGCGCCGACCGAACCGGCCACGCGCTCCGATGCTTGCTCAATGCCGGTCAGCGTTCCGATGAAGCGCTTGCGCGAGGCGCCGACGAGGACCGGAACCCCGAGCGCATGAAACAGCGCCGTCTGCGCCAGCAGGGAAAGATTGTGCTCCAGCGTCTTGCCGAAGCCTATACCGTAGTCGACGATCAGCCTGGAGCGATCGATGCCCGCCGCCTCTGCGCTTTTCACCCGTCCTTCCAAGTAGTCGAAGATGTCGAGCACCACGTCATCGTAGTGGGGGTCCACCTGCATGGTCTTGGGATCGCCGAGGGTATGCATGAGCACCACCGGCAGGCCGCTCTCGGCGGCAGCCTCCAAGGCGTCCGGATCGTGCGTGAGGCCCGAGATATCGTTGATGATATCCGCTCCCGCATCGGCGGCCCGCCGCATCACCTCGGCCTTGCGCGTGTCGACCGAGATCAGCGCCCCGGTGCGACCGGCCAAGCCTTCGAGCACCGGCATGAGGCGGCGCAATTCCTCCTCGACCGGAATGGCATCCGAACCCGGCCGCGTCGACTCGGCGCCAAGGTCGAGGATGTCCGCCCCTTCCTCCGCGAGCCGCAGGGCGTGGTCGATGGCGGCTTGCGCTGTCGGCAGCCGGCCACCGTCGGAGAAGCTGTCCGGGGTGATATTGACGATGCCCATGATCCGCGGCCGGTCGAGCGAGAGCCCCGCAATGCGGGGGCGGGGCCTGCGCACGGCTTCGAAGAGATCGGCTGCGATGGCGGTGTGGGCGCCCCAGTCCCGCTCGCAGTACTCGCCGATCTCGAACACCCGCGTGCGGCGGCGGTCCCGGCCGACGCGCTCGATGACCTCCAGTCCCATGAACGTGAGCCAGCCGCCGGCGAGCGTAAGGCCCGCCGCGCCTTCGCCTTCCTCTTCACCTGCAGGTGGAGCGGCGGAGAGGCCGACGGGTCGGATGTAGAGGTCGCGGTTCATTTGCCGGGTGAAATCGTGAAATGGTGAATTCGTGAAGTCGCAAGTCAGCTGGTCGCCAGAGGATACCCCACCATTTCACGACTTGGCGACTTCACGATCTCACGCAACAAAAAAGCGGCTGCAGATTGCTCCGCAGCCGCTCCACTTGCGTTCCCCTCAACCTTACACCTGCGGCTGAGGCTCCATTCCGCCCGGGGCATCCGGTTCCTCGCGCGGCCGGATGCGGCCGGCCGACGGCACCGCGGAGCCGATCGGACCCTTGGTGTTCTCGTCGTCGTCGCGACGGACGATCTTCTCGCCGCGCATGACGGTCAGGCACTCCTCGCCACTGATCGTCTCGAACTCCATCAGCGCCTGAGTGATTGCCTCGAGCTCCTCGCGGTGCGAGCTGAGGATCTCCCAGGCCTTCTTCTCGCCTTCCGTGACGATGCGGCGGATCTCCAGGTCGATCATCCTGGCCGTGTCTTCCGACATATGCTGGCTCTGCGTGATCGAATGGCCGAGGAAGACCTCCTGCTGGTTCTCGTTGTAACGCAGCGGACCGAGCTTCTCGCTCATGCCCCACTCGGTCACCATCCGGCGCGCCAGGTCGGTCGCCTGCATGATGTCGCTGGAGGCACCGGTGTTCAGGTGCTCCTTGCCGTAGATGATCTGCTCGGCGACGCGGCCACCGAAGCACATCGCGATCTTCGCCTCACACCACTGCTTCGAGTAGCTGAGCTTGTCGCGCTCCGGCAGGCTCATGGTGACACCGAGCGCGCGGCCGCGCGGAATGATGGTCACCTTGTGCAGCGGATCGGCCCCCGGCATCAGCAGGTTGACCAGCGCGTGGCCTGCCTCGTGGTAGGCCGTCGCCAGCTTTTCCTCTTCGGTCATGGCCATGGACCGGCGCTCGGCGCCCATCATGACCTTGTCCTTGGCGTCCTCGAACTCGAGCTGCGTGACGAGCCGCTTGTTGCGACGGGCCGCGAGCAGGGCCGCCTCGTTCACGAGGTTGGCGAGGTCGGCGCCGGAGAAGCCCGGCGTACCCCGTGCGATCACCTTCGGGTCGACGTCCGGCGCCAGCGGCACCTTGCGCATGTGCACGCGCAGGATCTTCTCGCGGCCCGTGACGTCGGGGTTCGGCACAACGATTTGCCGGTCGAAGCGGCCCGGGCGCAGCAGCGCCGGATCGAGCACGTCCGGCCTGTTCGTGGCCGCGATGAGGATGATGCCCTCGTTGGCCTCGAAGCCGTCCATCTCGACGAGCAGCTGGTTCAGCGTCTGCTCGCGCTCGTCATTGCCACCGCCCAGGCCTGCGCCACGGTGACGGCCGACGGCGTCGATCTCGTCGATAAAGATGATGCAGGGCGCGTTCTTCTTCGCCTGCTCGAACATGTCGCGCACACGGCTGGCGCCCACGCCGACGAACATCTCGACGAAGTCGGAGCCGGAGATGGTGAAGAACGGCACGTTCGCCTCGCCGGCGATCGCGCGGGCGAGCAGCGTCTTGCCGGTGCCCGGCGGGCCGACGAGCAGCGCACCGCGCGGAATCCGACCGCCGAGGCGCTGGAACTTCTGCGGATCACGCAGGAACTCGACGATCTCCTGCAAGTCGGACTTGGCCTCTTCGACCCCTGCCACGTCCTCGAAGGTCACGCGCCCATGGCGTTCGGTAAGCAATTTGGCCTTGGACTTTCCGAATCCCATGGCCCGGCCCGATCCGGACTGCATCTGGCGCATGAAGAAGACCCAGACCGCAATCAGCAGGAGCATCGGGAACCAGGAGACGAGCACGCTGAGGAACGACGGCACGTCCTCGTCCGACGGCCGCGCGGCGATCTTGATGTTCTGCTGGTGCAGGCGCTCGACGAGCCCTGGGTCCTCCGGCGCGTACGTGCTGAAGGGGATGCCGTTGTCGCTGAACTTGCCGGAGATACGGTTGCCCTGGATCAGGACCTCCGAGACCGTCCGCGACTCGACCGCGTTCAGGAAGTCGGAATAAGGAATTTCATTCCCCCGGCGGCTCTGCGCCGGGTTCTGGAACAGGTTGAACAGTGCGACGAGCAACAGGCCGATGATGACCCAAATCGCAAAGTTCCGGAAGTGCGGATTCATCTTGTTCCCTTCTGGAGGAGGCTCGAGAGAGCCGACCGCCGCGCGCCACATGGCTGCGCAGCGCTCATGACCCCGAATGGGCTAGACATAGGTGCATGCAGAACGATTGCCAAGTTGCCGCTGGCAGCTTCGCGCCAATCCCAGAACACCTCTTCCAGCTCGATCGCTTTTCTAACATGAATTATGGCAGAAAGCCTAACGGGGTGGGCTCAAATGTCGTCCTCCCCGAAACGGCCGAGGACCGTGCGGATGTGCTGGGGCGCGAAGGAGGCGCCGACCATGGGTTCGCCGTCCTCGGCGACGGGACCGAGCAGGCCCGGCTCGCCAGCCGATAGACAAGGCACGACCAGCAGCCGATCGCCTGCCCAGATCGCCGGCAACGCGGCAGCGGCAGCGGCCGGAATACCGAGTTCACGCAGGCTCCGATGTGCCCGCTTGAGGCGGGCGAAACCGGTCTGGCCCAGCGCCTCGACGCGGACCGGGTGTTCGTATCCTGGAGACAGGCTGATGTAGAAGCGCCGGTCCCAGAACAAGCCGTGCCCTGGCCAGAGCGTGGCCTTTGGCAACGGCCGCCGGCCCGGCTCGCGGTAGATGGCCAAGATCGGTCGCTCCCGTCGCTTCGAAGACTTGATGTCTTCGACGACCGCGCCACCCAACGTGAAGGCTGTTGTAGTGCGCGCGAGAATGCGCTCGAGCAGCCGTTCCATTTGCAGCCGGCTCGGCGGCTCCCGTTGCCCGCCAAACGCGCCGATGGTCGCCTGCAGCAGACGCAGCGCGATCTCCTGCGGCGCCCGTTGGAGCATCTGCCTGTCGATGCTGGCCCATGCACCGTCGTGAAGGTCGACTGCAGTGCGCGCGAGCTCTTGATGTGCTCTCTCCAGGGCCGCGCGGGCGGAGCCGATCCGCTCTGCCGTCAGCCCCAACATCTCGGCGGTGAGGCCGAGCGCCTCGCGCTCGCGGACGGCCGCTCGCAGGCGAACGCGCTCGTAGCGCTGGTCGGCGTTGCTCGGGTCGCGCAGCCAACCGGCCCCAATTGCCTGGAGCGTCGCTTCAAGTCGCGCCTTCGGGACGCTCAGCAACGGGCGGACGAACGCGATCAGGCGCTCCTCCACGGGGTGCTTGAGGTGCACCCAGGTGCGCACCTCGACCTCCCGCATGCCGGATAACCCGTCGACACCACTGCCGCGAGCCAGTCGCATCAGCACCGTTTCGGCTTGATCGTCCTGGTGATGGGCGAGGAGGACCTGACGCGGCTTCGGCAAGGGCTCGCGGCCGATATGCTCGCATATCAGAGCGTAGCGGGCCGCCCGTGCCGTCTCCTGAATGGCCGTCCGCGGCTTCTGGCCCCGCCAGCGCAAGGTCACATGAGCAAGACCGAGCCGCCGTGCTTCCCCCGCGACCCACGCGGCTTCAGCGGCGGCCTCCGGCCGCAACCCGTGATCGACCGTGATGACGAGAATTGGGGCAACGCCGTCCGGCAATCCCTCAAGCCTGCCTTGTATGGCAGCCCAGCCGGCCACCAGGTGCATCAGTGCGGTGCTGTCCGCACCACCGGAGACGGCGACTGCAACGGGCAGGCGCACGCGGGCCAGGAGGAGGTCTCTTTCCGCGGAACCGATCGGCCCCGTTGCCGCCACGACGTCTAGTTCCTCGAGTTCGAAGCTCGCCCACCTTCGAGGCCGGGTCCGTCGGCGAGCTTCGAAATCGTGAAGGAAACAAGACCCAGAGAGTCGCTGGAGAAGCTGAACTCATGGCCACTTTCCCTCTCCCCAGCGGAGAGAGGGCTAGGGTGAGGGGGTTCCGCCGGTCGCGATCGTTGCAACCCTTCACCCGGCCATTCGGGCCGACCCCGGATCAAGTCCGAGGCAGGCTCTCTCCCCACAGGAGAGGTGAAGGGCGTGATTGTTGCCGTCGTTTCCACCTGAATCGGGAGAGCTTCAGTGTGCTTTGGATCGAGAAAGCCGCTCGAAGCCTTGCCGTCAGAGCAAGCAGATTTCTCGATCATCACACTAGCAGCCGACGCGCTGGCGCTCGGTGAGGGAGCGCGTCTTGACGTGTGAGGGCGCGTTTGGGAACCGGGCGTCCAGCTCGTCGAAGGACGAGCACGCGGCCTCTTTCTGGCCGAGCTTGTCGAGCGACATGGCGAGCTTGAGCAAGCTGTCCGGCGCCTTCGAACTGTTACTGTAGTTCTGATACCCCTTCAAAAACGCGCTGGCAGCCGCCTTGTACTGGCCGCGGACGTAGAGCGACTCGCCCAGCCAGTACTGGGCATTTCCGGCAAGCGTGTCGTTCGGGTAGCGCTGCAGGAAGTCCTCGAACGCCCTTTCGGCTGCCGCATAGTTCTGCTGCAAAAGATAGCCGTACGCCGTCTCGTAATCCTGCTTGGGATCTCCGCCGCCAGCCCCGGGAGCGGCCAGCGCGACCTGGGAGCCGAAGCCGGTAGGCGTCTCCTCGCTGATGATCTGGCCGATCGGATCGCTGCCTTGGGCCCGCTTCACGACGGTCGCTCCGAAATCGATGCTCGGCGCGGCATCGAGCGCGACAGGCGCCGATGAGGACGGCGGCAATGGCGCGCTGTCAATCGACCGGGTCGTGCCGCCAGCGCCAAGGGCCCGGATCTGCGCGGACGTCTGCTCGAGCTGAGCGGTCAGCGCACGGACCTGCGTCTCGAGAGCATCGATCCGGGCCGCATCGGCCCCTGAGCCAATCCCGCCTGGAGCCGAGGTCATGGAGGGGTTGGCGGTACCAGAGTTCCGGGCGAGCGACTCGAGCGTGCCGATGATGACTTGCATGTCGAGGAATTGCCGCTCGAGCTGCTCCACCCGTTGGCGGAGGTCGGAATCGGCGCCTGCACCACTCGGTCGCGCCGCAGTTCCCTTCGTGCGTGCCTGCGCGACCTGGAATGGTGCCGCTTTCGTCGCTTGCTGGGCGGAGCTGGCGGAGGCCATTGCCTTCTGCTCCGCGTGCGCCGACCCTGCCGCCAGAAGGAGCGCGCCAGCCACGCCCAGCAGATTGTGGTTCCAACGACCCATCGAACGTGTCCTGCTCTTCCCCGATCGCCACCCTGTCGGACCGCCCGAGGCGAGAGCGATCATCAGCCGCAATGCCGCGCTCCGACCGCCGGCGATGTCAACTGGCCCCAAATGACGGAGGAGCCCCCGCTCCTCATTTCAGCTGTTGATGCTCCATTCGAGCATCGGTCCGGAAACGATTTCAGCCAATACTGGGGCGAAACTTTGATCGGATACGACTAGCCGCAGCCGGTTTGTTGCGCCGCGCGTCAGCTCCCCGCGCGATTGTTGAGCACCGTCTGCGCGCGGCGGTTCTGAGACCAGCAGGAGATGTCGTTGCAGACCGCGACCGGCCGCTCCTTGCCGTACGAGATGGTCCGGATGCGATTGGCATTGACCCCGTTCTGGACCAGATAGTTGCGCACCGCCGTGGCCCGCCGCGCACCGAGCGCGATGTTGTACTCGCGCGTGCCCCGCTCATCGGCGTGACCCTCGATGGTGATGGTATACTGGGGATACTGCCGCAGCCAGCGCGCCTGCCCATTGAGCGTCTGCTGCGCCTCCGGCGTCAACTCCGAGCTGTCCGTGGAGAAATAAACGATATCGCCCACGTTCTGGACGAAGTCTCGCTGCGAACCCGGCGTTGCCGGACCGCGGCCAGGACCTAGTCCTGCTTCCTGGGCCGTGTTGGCGCATCCGGCAGCCGAGACCGCGAGCAGCACAATGGCCCACACGCGTGCCAAGCTCGCCAATCGCTTCAAGGTCTCCATCTGGCTGATCCCTTCCGTTGCTGTTCCGGCCGCTTGCGCACGAAATATCAGTGATCGGACCGGCAACAAACCCGCGCCCCTTATCGCCGGACAGGGTTAGCGCCGTCGTCGTGCAAAAATGTGGCTGGCATCAGGTTCTTGAAAACAATGCGAGGACCGATGGCAACATGCATCGGTGCTCTGCCCACAACTTTGAGGCAAGGCCTCGGCTGAGGCGCCGCGCAGGCTTCCTACGTGCTCCTTGGCGCTCCCAAAACGGAACGACTGCGCTTCTCCCTCCGACCTTGACGAAATTTCGCCGAACGCAGCTGGCTCGATCGCAGCTGGCGGCCATTGGCCATATCGGATCAAAAGCACGCGAGGGCTGAGAGGGATCAGACGGCGCAGCAAAGCATGATCACAATGGACAAAGACCGTACCACTAGCGCCAGAGGGCCAGTGGTACGGCCTTTGTCTCGTACTGCCGCAACAAGCTGCAGCAGATACCACCCACGATTAGCGAGCGATCTCCACCGCAGGGACGGCACCGCCGAGCTTCATCGGCTCGTAGGGAACTTCCTTACGGCACGCCCCCAGAGCAACCGCGGTAAGCAGAGCCGCGACAACGATAGCGCCCTTCATGTTCATTCTCCTGATGATGTTACAGGCCCCCACCGAATTTCTAGCGAGCGACCTTCTCGGCCACAGGCAGATCCGCACCGAGCTTCATCGGCTCGTACGGAACTTCACGGCGGCACGCTCCCAGCGCCACAGCCGCGATGATCGTCGAAATAACGATCGCGCCCTTTACACCCTGCATGGTCATCTCCTAATGGCTTCGGCAGTCGCCGAATATTGGGGTACCGGTGTGGAGTACGCAGATCAAGGACGGAGGGAACCACAGGCTAGTTTTCCGCCCTTGTTGATGCGATTATGCCACTCCGTGTGACTTGGCTCCCAGCCCTTACACTCAACGAGGACTTGCGTAAGGACTGAGCATTTCTTGCGAAGCTCCCGACGGCACGCAGCGGAGCATCCAGAACATCAAAACATCGAATCGCTTACCGATTCGTAAACCCGCGTGCAATTTCCGGCTCAACTCAGGAGCGGAGACCAGGCCGGGTCGGACGCGAACGAGGGTGTGGAAATCAACCGTTCGTTGTAGCCCGTCAAATCGATGGAGTAGATTCGCGGCCCGCCCCGAGGGCCGGGATGGTCCCGGAAGAACATCAGGACACGGCCGTTCGGCGCCCAGGTCGGCCCCTCGTTATGAAAGCCCTCGGTCAGAATTCGCTCGCCGGATCCGTCGGGCTTCAGTACGCCGATCAGGAATTCGCCGGCGTACTGCTTGGTGAAGGCGATGTAGTCACCGCGCGGCGACCAGACCGGCGTCGAATAGCGACCCTCGCCGTAGCTAATGCGGTGCACGTTCGATCCGTCGCTGTTCATGACGTAGAGCTGCTGCGCACCGTCCCGGTCCGATTCGAACACGATGTAGCGCCCCGTCGGATCGTAGCAGGGGCCGGTATCGATCGCCGTGGTGCGGGTGAGCTGGCGCGACTGGCGCGAGCGCAGGTCCATCTCCACGATGCTCGAGGACTCGGCGATTTGGAAGCTCATGACGATCCGCTGCCCGTCCGGTGAGAACCGCGGCGCGAAGGTCATGCCTGGGAAATCCCCCACGATTTGCCGCTGGCCGGTGTCCAGCTGCATCAGCATCACGCGCGGCTGATCGCCACTGTAGACCATATACGTAATTTCCTGGCTGGTCGGACTGAACCGCGGGGTCAGGACAAGCTCCCGGCCGTCGCTCAGCATTCGGACATTGGCGCCGTCCTGGTCCATGATCGCCAGCCGCTTGTGCCGGCGATCCTTTGGGCCGGTCTCGTCGATGAAGACGATGCGCGTGTCGAAATAACCCTTCTCGAGTGTCAGTTTCTCGTAGACCTGATCGGCGATGATGTGACCGATGCGCCGCCAGTTGGCCTCGATCGTCGAGAACTGCTGGCCGGCGAGCGGCTTTCCGAGCACCGTGTCCCAGAGCCGGAACTCGGCTCTGAGCCGGCCATCTCCCATCCGGCCAACCCGGCCCACGACGAGCCCTTCGGCGCCGATCGAACGCCAGTCGGCAAACCGCGGCGCAATATTGATGTCGCGGATCTGCTCGATGAACGCTGCGCGGTCGAGTGGCCGGAACAGACCCGAGGACTCGAGGTCCGCAGCCACCACGCCCGCAATCTCGGCTCCCAGCCGCGGGTCCTCGCTGAGGAAATCCGGGATGGCGATCGGCCGTGGCCGGAGGTTCGCCTCGTCGACCGTGACGCGGGTCTGGCCGAAGGCCATTGGCGCCACCATGGCGCCGGCGCCCAGCAGGCCCGCCTGCAATGCTGCGCGTCGCGTGATGCCGCGATTGGTCTTTCGTCTGGTCATCGCTCAGTCCTGTCGTCCATCGTCGGCTGCGGCTGCTCGGGTTGTACTCTCATCAGAACATTCGCTGCGGGTCGAATGTGACCACCATGTGGTCCCAACCGCCCACGTAGAATTCCTGAGGCAAATCATACGGCTCGCACTGCACGAGAGCCCGGATGGCGCTGTTCGCGGCATCGGCGAACAAGGCACCCGACCCCGAATTGATGACGCGGGGAGTCCCCTCCAGGTGCCCATCAGGGCGCAAACGCACCTCGACCTCGACCACAATTCGGTCGATGCCGTCGAGGCCGCTGTTGATGTTCCAGCAGCGACTGACGGCGCGTTTCATCATCACGCCGAGCAGCGATCGCTGACTGGCGGAGAGCCGGCTGTCACGCCCTTCCGGCGCACCCGCGACCGGGCCACGGGCGTTCGTCTGCGTGAGCGGCGGCTCCGGCGCGCCGGCACGGGGGGCGGTGTCCGGCACCTTGTTGAGCAGCGCCGCGATGCGGTTGGCGTCGAACTCTTTCTTCTTCTTGGCTTCCTGTTCCTTGCGCTTCTTCTCGGCCAGCCGCTTCCGCCGCTCTTCCTGCTTCTTCTTTTCCTCTGCGCGCTTTTTCGCTTCTTCGGCCTTCTTCTTGGCTTCAGCTTCAGCTCGTTTCTTGGCTTCGGCTTCGGCGCGCTTCTTCTCCTCCTCGGCCTTGCGCGCCTCCTCGGCTTTGCGTGCCTCTTCGGCCTTCAGCGCCGCCGCTTCAGCTTCCTTCTGCTTGATCTCCTCCGGCGTCGGACCTGCCGGCTCGGGCGGCAAAGCGGCGAGCTTCTCCGCAATCGGATCGCGCCTGGGCTCGGCCTTGGGCGGCTCAGGATCGGCAGTCTCCTCCGGCGGCGGAGGTGGCGGGGCTGACGGAGGCGGCGCCGTCGCCTCCCTTCGCTGCGGCTTCTCCTTTTTCGCCTCCTGCTGGTTCTCAGCCTGCTGCGCCTCGAGCTGCTTGGCGTTGCGGTCGCCCTTCGTGAGGCGGACCAGGTCCTCAGGCGTCACCAGGGCCACTTCGACGGGCTCGGGCTCGGGCACGTTGAAGGGCTTCGGCGACTGCAGCGTGATGAACGCCCAGGCAAGGACGCCGAGATGCATCAGGATCGAGAATGTGAGACCCAGTTGCACCGCTGCGTCACCCTCCGCTTTCCACCTCTGTGACGAGTGAGAGCTTGCGGAAGCCAGCTTCCTTGATGCGGGCCATGACGCGCGCGACCGTGCCGTATTCCACCGCCCGATCCCCGCGAACGAAGATCGGCTCGTCCATGCCGCCGCGCGCCTCGGCAACGGCCTGCAGCTTCGGGCCCAGCTCGTCGAGCGGAATGGGCGTCTTATCCTCCTGGCCGAGGAACAGCTTCCCGTCGCTGGTCACGGACACCACCACGGGCTCCTTGTCCTGGGCCTCGAGCTGCTTGCCCTTGGCCTGGGGCAGCTCCAACGGCACCCCGGACGTCAGCAGCGGCGCCGCGACCATGAAGATGATCAGCAGGACGAGCATCACGTCGACGAACGGCGTGACGTTGATCTCGCTCATCGGCACCCGCGAGCGCACGCGCCGCCTGCGTCCACCGCCGCCATTGCCGATATTGATGCTGGCTCCCATGGCTCCGCTCAGCTCCGCACGTCGATCTGTCGCGAAACGATGGCCGAGAATTCATCAGCGAAGGCCTCGAGCCGCTGCCCGAGGCGAGTCGAATCAGCAGAGAACTTATTGTAGAAGACTACGGCAGGAATTGCTGCGAGGAGGCCCAGCGCGGTGGCAAAAAGCGCCTCGGCAATACCTGGCGCCACCACTGCGAGGCTCGTGTTCTTCGAGGCAGCGATGGCCTGGAAACTCGTCATGATGCCCCAGACGGTGCCGAACAGGCCGATGAAAGGTGCCGTAGATCCCACCGTCGCGAGGAACAGAAGGCGCCGGTCGAGCCGCTCCATCTCGCGGGTGATGGTCACGTCCATCACCTTCTCGACGCGGAGCTGAATGCCGCCCAGAGCGCGGACATTTCCCTCGACGGAGCGCTTCCACTCGCGCATGGCGGCGACGAAGAGCGCCGCAATGGCGATGGTCGGGCCGCGGGAGAGGCCCGCATAAAGCTCCTCGAGCGACTGGCCCGACCAGAAAAGCTGCTCGAAGCGGTCCGCTTCGACGCGGGCCCGGCGGAAGGCGACAAGCTTCTCGAAAATGATGGCCCAGGACCACACGGAGGCAAGCAACAGCCCTATCATCACGATCTTGACGACGATATGGGCCTGAAGAAACAGCTCCAGAAACGAGACACCGCCGCCAACGTTCGGCGCCAATGTGCCTTCCAACATCAGTTAAGCCTCATAAGTATCTGCAAACGAGCCGTTTCGAGTTGCCAACAGCAAACGGGCCGGCACACGTCCGCGCCCGCCCGTTCGCGACGGCGATCTTCTTCGTGCACCGCCCCTGGCCCAGAGGGCCGCATGTGCTCTGCCAATATGACCAAACTACGGCCCGACGCTGCGACGCGGCGCTGCCACTCCCCTGATTCGGAATGGTATGCCAGCCTACCGACCGTTTCCAGGCACGGGGACAGTGCACGCCCATTTCGCTGGCCTTGCGCGGCCCTCCTCTTACGGAGGGCCGATTGTTCATATTGTTCCTATACTGACAAGCGCCCCGAGCGGCAGTTGTACTGCTTTTCTAAGAGAAGTTCGAGCCGAAGTCAGCCGCTCCCCAGCATGGAGCGGATCGCCTGGGAGATGCGCATCGGCTTGCCGGACAGGCTGACCAGCACGATCAGAACCTCGGCTTCGAAGAGCATCACGTCATCGCGGGTGATGTGCTGAGATAACGTCAGGCTGGCGGCACCGATCTCACGGACACGCGTGTTGACCTCGAGGACCTCATCGATCCGGGCCGGCTTCAGGAATTCGAGGCTCATGCGGCGCACGACGAAGGCCGCCGGCTCGCGGCCGGAAGCGCCAGCCATCAGCGCCTGGTGATCGTTCCCCAATAGCCGCAGGAAGTCTGACCGGCCGCGCTCGCACCAGCGCAGATAGCTGGCGTGATAGACGACGCCGGAGAAATCCGTGTCCTCGAAGTAGACACGGACCGGCAGCACGTGACGCCGCCCGCCATCGTCCTCGACGATGCGGCCGGAAAGATCAGGCCAGTCCCGCTTCGCTCCGCTCATAGGCTCTCGCCGCCACCAAATCGCGCGGGTCGTGATCGCCCCCGCGCGCGGAGCCGCTTCTAGCACACATTAGCCGGATGGACAGGTGAACTCAGCGCGGACCGCCGAGTGCGGAGCGGCTGCCGTCTGTCAGCCACTCCGGAGCCTCTCGTGGCGACTCGTCCGACCGCGCCACGGTTTCGGTCCGCTGCTCAGCAGCAGCCTTGGAGGATTTCGGCACGACGGCCACGGTCGCCCACTCCGAGACGGTCGCGGAAGCGGGCCGAGCTTCCGAGCCGGAAACTGGTTTGTCACCTGGGCGGCTCTCGGCGACCGCCGCCCCGGGCACCTGCGGCCCGGACGCCAGCAGTCGCGTCGTGGTGCGCGCCAGAACTTCACCCTCGGGCGAGCGCAGCTCGGCGACGAGGTTCTCGCTCGTCCCGGTCGAAAGGGCGTAGGCGGTGAGCTTCACGTCCGCGGCCTGCTCAATGGGTACGGTCCAGACCCCATCCCCCTGTGGCTCGGCTGCGGAGAGTGCCGCATTTTCCGGAACGCCTTGGATCACGAGCGTCGTGCCGGCAGCAAGTGCATCGGCCCCCTTGACCTCGAACGGAAGATCGACCGTCTCCCCGGGGCGTGCCGCAACCGTTTCCCTGGCGGCGAGGGTGACCACCGTGGGCGGCCGCGAGATGTCGCCCTCCTCGTCGCGGAGCACCTTCTGTCCGAGCGCTGCGAACGCCGGCACGCCCATGCCCAGATCTGAGTCCTCTTGGGTCTCGGATTCGGTTGCGGCGGCGAAGGCTGCCGAAGCGAAGGCCCATTGGCTGCTCGAAGCATGCGAAACGTCGCTAAGGCGCGATTCCGCCGCGTCGGGTTCCAGGGAAGTCGGCAGAATGAATTGTGAACCGCACAGCAGGAGGGTCGACAAGATCGCTGTAGCAGCGATTCCAACGCCAGCGCGCTGAATGCGCGTCCGGTGCGCATGTCCCTCGCCGAGCGCCGCTCGCAAGGCTCTCTCTACGGCTCCGCCGATCCCGGATTCCGGAAAG
>DASVDU010000206.1:0-4289 GCA_036380915.1 Hyphomicrobiaceae bacterium
TGTGGCTCGGCTTTTTCCGGCGGCGACTGCATCGGCTGCTGCGGCTCGGCTTTGGGCTTATCCTGCTCCGGAGCGTCGGGCCGAGTCGGCGATTGATTCTGAGCCATGTGAGATCCCTTCGATGATGCGACAGGGATTTGCCGCGACTCTCACATCGTACGACGCACCTTCATTTACAATGAATAAAATTCCCGCTTTCGATCTGAAAGACTCAAAATTCCATAAAAACGAACGTTATCAAGGCGGCTCTTTTTTATTTCCGATTCTTTTGACGAATCTTGAAGCGGCGTCTTCAATCGCAATCGATGAAGGAAACTGGCTCACATGAAAAAGAATGGGCAGCCTGCTCAAGATAGCCGGAGCTTGCTGCCGGTCGGTCTGGTCAGGCGAGTTACGACCCTAATAATAAGCCAGCACCAGTGCTCCTCCTATCGGTCAGGGATGCCGCAGAATTAGCTGGTAGTCGGATGAGCAGCCGCCGCTCAGATGCGTGGCACGGGCTCGCGCTTCCCTATCGTGCTCCCTATCATAAAACTTTGGCGCGAACGCGGAGGGCTCGTTCATGGACAAGGAACTCGAGACGGTGTTCCTCGCCGGCATCAAGGCCATGGAGGACAATCGCGCGGCTTTCAGGACACGATGCAAGAGCAAACAGCCGTTTTGCGGGAGGCGATCGGCCTTTGCCGCGAACTCGGCGCCAGAATAAACGAACTGTTCGAACGTATCGCCGTCCTCGAGGCACGGCTCGATCAGAAGAAGTAGCCGATGCCCGGCTGGTCCGGGCATGGCAGAGTTCGATCGCTGCGCCGCGCGGACACAGACGTCTTCATGAGTTCGGGCGTTAGGAGCTTGTCCTTGAAGCCATCGAGCAAGCGTGCCACGGGCTCCTTCTGGCGAATCGTGATGCGGCGTTCGCGCAGACACTGACCATCGGCGATCACGATCGTGTAAGGCCTACGGCAGCAGCGCCTTGCGCGACCTGATCGATGCCACTGGCGCCCAAGCCGTCATCCCGTCCAATCGCGCCCGAAAGCCGCTGATCCCCCATGACGCCGCCGCCTACCGGCCGCGTCGATGACGCAGATCGCCGTTTCCTCCAACGACACGTCGAGCCCCACATACGGTTCCATCATCGCTCTCCTGCATCACGGTGGCGGGAAGCTGGAGTCTCAGTCTTCCCGCTCGCCGGAGAGCCGTCACCCAGCATTACACCAGGTGTGGAAAAGCTGGCCGGCGTGACGAAGATAGTCCTCAACGAGACGCCGGCTCCGGAGCCCGGCGGACATAGCATGAGGCGGACGAGGCTGACGGAGCGTCAGCCGCTTGCCCCCTCAATGCACCACATCACCCGCGCTCATCAGGGCGGCGGTGTTCTGCGCCGCCCCGATGGCAGCAAGGATGGCGCCGCCTGGCGGCCGCACCATCTGGGTCGCCCGTGTCGGATAGCGCGGCCGTCCGTCGACTCGCTTTCACACTCTCGGCGTTGCGCTCACGCCGCGGCGTTTCCCAGATAGGGGCGAGCCGTCTCGATTGCAGTTTTGCAAGTGGGAACTGTCTGGCCAAGTATGACAACTGGGGTCGTGCTGCCAATCCAGATGCGAACGATCGTGGCGGTGCCCCACCAAGGATCTGAACTCACCCGCTCGACGAGGATCGGCAGAGCGACCGAAGCGCAACCGGCAACTTCGGAGACGACGGCCTGCGGTGCTCCAACCTGTGCCAGTCTCCCGTTGAGTTCCTCCTGGAAAGGCTCGACCACGAACAGGTTGACGAGGAGAAAGACGACATCGCGAAACATACTGACCTCTTGGCCGGCAAACGACGAAGATGATCCGACATCGCGCAAGCGCCAGCAGGACCTGCACCAGAGGGACCCGGATCAGGATGTTCTGACTAACTGGCCACTTGGGCGCATGAATCAAGCCAAGAGTCGGCGTCTGCCGCACGACGAAGTCAGCCGCCGCGTGACGCTGAAATTGGCGCACTCCGCGTTGCGGTGGGCATTGGCCTGATTGCCGTTGACCGGGGGCGGCAGGGTTGCCAGATCGTGAGGGCTTTCATCGGCACACTTGAATGCTGATTGCGCCCCGCGGCTGGGCGGCGCATGATCCGCCCTCACAGCCGAAAGGGGTCAAGCAATGTCGTTGGAATTCGTCCGCCATGATGGGATCTACAATGTGGACGCGGAGGCGGTCCGCTTCTTCGCGACCGACGGCAAGGCTTCCGTGATGTTCACTGTTTCTCGTAAGGCGCTGTCCGACCTGGAGAGCGGAGAAAATCTCAGCCCGAGGCAGATTGTGGCTGCCTATGCGAGGCATATCGCGAAGGTGCGTGAGGTTGCACGAAAGGTCTACGCCGCCCAGGGTTCGGGCAGCCCAGGAGCCTACATTCTGAAAACCGAGCACTTCTAATGCCGACAGCAAGCGGGGGCCGGGTCACGCCGCCTCCTTCCGATCGATGTTGACCAGATGCGGCCGGAAGCTCACCGCAATCACGTCTGGATTCGCCTCCCAGGCGCCGGCGCCGTGAATGTTTAGCCATAGGCAGCGGAACGCTTCCCGCGCATTCGGCGAGCCTCCACATTGCATGGGACCGTCGGCGCGCCGGATCCCACAGCAGCCATCGCGCCGCTGCAGCCGCATGTCGGTGACCCACCTTCGGCGATTTCGGTAAAGCGGATATCGGGCTATCACGGCCACCGAAACCATGTTCGGTAAGATATCTGGTTGCGATTCTGAACAGCGAGGCGGTCCGCGAGCGCGTCGAAGCACGAACGCTCCTTGAGCCGGTATGCAAGCACATCATTGAGGATGCGGGCGGAACCTACGAGCCTGCAGCCATCTGTGCCCGACAAACCGTACGATGGCCGTGAGGGCCCGTCTGCCAAGCGAGACGACGCTACTCGTCGCGGGTGAGAATCTTGGCGATCCCTTCGGTGCTCTTGAAGTGCCGGCAGACGATGATCAGAGCCGCTGTCAGCGGCACGGCCAGAAGCGCGCCGGCGACGCCCCAGACCCAGCCCCAGAACAGAAGTGCGACGATGATCGTGACCGGCGGCATCGCCATGCCGCGCCCCTGCAGCATGGGATAGATGACGTTGCTGATCGTGATCTGCAGCACGACGAAGCCGGCGAACACGACGAGCGGCATCGTCCAGCCCTTGAACTGGATCAGGGCGTAGAGGGTCGGCGGAATAATGCCGATGATATTGCCGATGACCGGGATGAAATTCAGAAGGAAGTTGAGCACGCCCCAGATCAGCGCCAGATCGAGGCCGATGGCGAAGGCCCAGACGGCCGACGTGGCACCGGTGATCAGGCTGGTGAGGACCGTCATCCCGATGTATTGGCGGAACTTCTCGGCGATCTGCTCGACCGTGTCGACCAATTCTCGATTCTCGGCCGCCTGCAGTTGGTCCCGGAACTTGCGCTCGAGCGCCGGCACCTCCGGCAGGCCCATGATCACCAGGACGGCGATGAGGCCGAGATAGCCCAGCACGGCGTAGGCGCGCCAAAACAGAACCTCGGCGACGGCGGCGAGGCGGCCATAGCCTCCCTCGCCGCCGAGAACGGGCAGGCCCTTTTGCCGCGCCCAGGTCGCGTAGGTCTCGTAGAGAGAGCGGAACTGCTCCTGGTTCTGCGCGAATGTCTGCGCGACCTGCGCGAGCGCGACGTAGATGACCGCAATGAAGCCGGTGAGGATCAGGACCAAGGCGAGGACGGTGCATGCGTAGCTGAGGCTCGACGGCAGCATCTGGTCCAGCCAGGGCTTGATCGGCCAGGCGGCGGCGATGATGAAGATCGTGACCACGAGCGGCATGGTCACCGGATAGCTCCAGTGCAGCGCCGCGACGAGGAGGAGAACGGCGATCAGCATCAGCAGCCGGTTGCGAATCGTTTCGGGCCGGATCATCGGAACCTCGTCTTCCTCGTGGGATGCAATGGCGAGAAAGTGTTCTGAACGAGCAAGATCAATCGCCGCGCCAAAGTTCCAGCATGGCGCCGATCGGGGCCTTCCGACTTGGAGACAACCGTATCGCCATCTCCGCGTCGATTGGAGACTACGTCTCCCTCCACGACGTCATCGCCGAGGCCAGGGCAGACATCGTGGACGACGTGCTGACTCTGGAACAGATGGTCCGAGCCGCCCTCGTTCTGGAAGAGCAGCGGGATCTCGGCACCGCTCCGGGATGAGCCCGCCGGAGCCGGCTCGGTTCCGCCGAGGAGATTCAGTCCGGCGGGCGCCCCGGAGCGCCCGGAAACGCTGGCCTGGCGCACGATCCTGCTTTA
>DASVDU010000207.1:0-14383 GCA_036380915.1 Hyphomicrobiaceae bacterium
AGGCCACCAGCGTCGAAAGCATCGCGGCGAGCTCTTGGGCCTCGCTCGCGCCGGCGGCGTTGTACGGATTGCCGTCCGCGAGCAGGGCGGTGACGCCGGGCCAGCGCTCGGCCTTGACGGCAAGGGAGACCGCCCGTTCGATGTTCTGGTCGAGCGGTTGAGTGAGTTGACCTGACTGGGCGAGCGTGCCTAGCGGATCGGCATTGAAATGGCCGTGCCGCGCGTCGTCCGCGATGCCGCGGTCTTTCCAGAGGGCCGCCAGCTCTGCCGCCACCTCTGGCGTGCTCTCGCGCGCCATGAGCGCGACTGGGCAGGCATCGAGCTGGACGCCATCGAGGGCGGCGCCAAGACCACCCGCTGGGACCTGCAACGCGATCGAGGTGGCGCCACCGCGCAGATCTTCCAGAATGGCTGCGTTCGCCTCCTTGGGGTCAGTGGCGAGATGGAGCTGACGAATGTCCCAGCCGGCAGCCTCTCCCGCCACCTTGCTGCCGCGCGTGAAGGGAGCTTCGCCGGGCTTGGCGCACTCCGCGCCGGGCAAGGCATCCGACCGCGTATAAAGCGGAGCGATCTTGATCCCGTCGAGCGTGGACGAGACGAGCCGGGCCTCGAAGTCGCTGCCCTTCAAGACCTTGGCGACGAGGGCCAGCCAGGCCTCATAGGTCGCCGGTTCGAAATCGGCGGCAAGCTGCAGATCAGCGGTTTGATCGGTCATCGGTAAAGAATCCCGCGTGCGGCAGGGCTGGGCCGGGGAGGTGCGCCGGTCAGCTCAGCCAAATTTCGCACGCACATTACTCGATCTTGGCTGAGACGCCATGCCCTTGGCCAGGAAACGCAACGAGCGATGCTTCGGGCCTCCTTCCAGCGTTTTCCCCGGATGAGATGCGAGGATGCTTTGCACTCGGGCGATGGCGTGCCAAGACGGATACTGAGGATGAAGAGCACGAATCGCGGCGGTTCGAGGTCGGTGCCGCGGTGAGAATTGGGGAGCCAGTCGATGCAGCAGGACGGCAAGATCTTCATTGGCAAAAGCAGCAAGCCCGAGTACCTCGATCTCAAGCTCGCCAATCGCCACGGGCTGATCACCGGCGCGACGGGCACTGGCAAGACCGTGACGCTGCAGGTGCTGGCGGAAGGCTTCTCGGACGCGGGCGTGCCGGTGTTTGCCGCCGACATCAAGGGCGACCTCTCCGGCATCGCCGCCAAGGGCGAGCCGAAGGACTTCCTCGACAAGCGCGCGGCCGACGTCGGGCTGACCGATTACGAGCAGAAGGCCTTTCCGGTCGTCTTCTGGGACCTCAACGCCAAGGACAACCCGCCCGGCGTCCTCGAAGGCCATCCGATCCGGGCGACGGTCTCCGAGATGGGGCCGTTGCTGCTCGCGCGCCTCTTGGAATTGAACGAGGTACAGGAGGGCGTCCTCAACATCGCCTTCCGCCTGGCCGCCGACGAGGCCATGCACCTCGATGATCTTTCTGACCTCCGTGCGGTCATAAATAGTGTCGGACAACGGGCGGCCGAGCTCACCACCAAATACGGCAACGTCTCCGCGGCATCGGTCGGGGCGATCCAGCGGCGTCTCCTGGTGCTGGAGGAACAGGGGGCCAATGAGTTCTTCGGGATGCCCGCCCTCGACATCAGGGACTTCATGCGAACAACGCCGGATGGCCGGGGCAACATCAATGTCCTCGCCGCCGAGAAGCTGGGGAAATCGCCTCGCGTTTACGCCGTCTTCCTGCTCTGGCTGATGACGCAGCTTTTCGACAAGCTGCCCGAGGTGGGCGATCCGGACAAACCAAAGCTCGTCTTCTTCTTCGACGAGGCGCATCTCCTGTTTGATGAGGCCCCTAAGGCGCTCTTGGAGCAGATCGAGCGCGTGACCCGGCTTATCCGATCCAAAGGTGTCGGCATCTACTACGTTACACAGAACCCGCTCGACGTGCCGGATACGGTGTCCGCGCAGCTTGGCAATCGCGTGCAGCATGCGCTTCGGGCCTTCAGCCCGCGCGAGCAGAAGGCGGTCAAGGCTGCGGCATCCACGTTCCGCCCGAATCCCGATCTCGACACCGAACGCGTTATCATGGAGCTCAAGGTCGGCGAGGCGCTGGTCTCGACGCTGCAGGACAAGGGCGAGCCGTCGATCGTGCAGCGAACGCTCATCCGTCCACCTTCGAGCCGCATCGGCCCTCTGACGACGGAGGAGCGGACACGGCTCGTCGAGAACAGCCCGCTGTTCGGCAAGTACGAAAATCGGCAGGATCGCGAGTCGGCGAGCGAGATCCTCGCCAAGAAGGCAGAGCAGGAGGCTGCGGAAAAAGCGCGGCTCGAGCAGGAAAAGCAGGCTCAGGAAAGCAGCTGGACGAAGGTCATCTTCGGCCGTGGTCCGCGTGGTGGCATGTCCGTGGGCGAGCAGGTCGTGCGCGATGCCTCGCGCTCCGTCATGCGCTCGATGGTGACGCAGGTCAAGAACGCCATTCTCAAGTCGATCTTCGGCAGCCGGAGACGATGATCATGATGCGATCGATCGGGCTGGCTCTGGCAATGGCGGTTTGCGTGTCGGCTGCGCCTGGAGCGGCCTCAGCGCAACAGTCGCTGGTGGAACGCGGCCGACAGATCGCCGAGGCGAACTGCTCCCGCTGCCATGCCATCGGACGCGAGGGAGAGAGCCGCCTGCCGATTGCTCCACCGCTTCGCAACCTGCCGAGCCGCTATCCGGTCGAGGAACTCGCGGAGGCCTTCGCGGAGGGCATCGTGACGGCCCATCCGGAAATGCCCCAGTTCACCTTCGAGCCGCAGGAGATCGAGGCTCTGTTGGCCTATATCGACAGCCTCGGGGCGGCGAAGGCGAAATGAGATCGCTCACTTTGCCTTCGGATTCGGGGCGACATCCGGCGGCGCCTTCACCCAGGCGCGTCCGGACAGCGCGAGGTTGAAGCCTTCCTCGAAAAGAGCCGCCTGGTAGCGTGGATCGAAGACTTCGTTGGACTTCGCCTGGAAGCTCTGCGGGATGAACGCAAGGTTGAAGTCCGCATTTCCGTCCTTCGCCATGCGATAGATCCGGTAGATGTCGTTCCGGTGCTGCGTCTTGATCAGCGTTTCGATGGCGCGGGCTGCGATGGGGAGCGCCTGCTGGCGCACGGGGCTGTACTCCGGGTGATACTTCCCGTTCTTGACGATGTAGATCCGCCGCTTCGGTTTGGACGCGTAGAAGCGGTCGAAGGCTTCGAGCGGTGCTTCGACAGGTGTGATGAAAACCTCGCGCGTCGTGCCGCCGTCGACGTGCATCTCCTGGTACTCCTTGCCGTCGACGGTCACTGGGATCTGGACCGGTGGCAAGGCGCCGGGAATCGAGGCCGAGGCGAGGATCACCTTGCGGAACAAGTCGAGCGCGTGCGGATGCGGGCTTGCAGCGATCTCGCCCATGTTCCAGATGACGGGCCGCTGTGCGTCGAGATTGGTGGTGAGCACGAGCAGAAGACGGCCCTTCCGGTACTCCGCCGCGATCTCTGACATAACGCGCCGGTCGATGTAGCGCGCTATCAGCTGCTGCAGCGGGCTGCTGTCAGCTAGGGCAACGCCGCCGAGGAGACCCGGCACGAGCTGGGCGACGATCAGCTCGCTCGTCCCATAGCGGGTCCAGATCTCCCGCAGCTTATCGTCATAGCGAGGCCCGAGGAAAGCGAACGGAGCCGTAATGGCGCCGGCGCTGACCCCGGTGACGATCTCGAAACGGGGCCGGTCGCCGCGTTTCGTCCAGCCCGCAAGGAGACCCGCGCCGAATGCGCCATCGGTGCCGCCGCCTGAAAGAGCGAGGATGTCGACGACGGGCTGCCGTCCGCCCATCGACTGGGCCAGCCGTTTCAGATGGGGCATGCGGTGCCGCATCTCGGCGGTCATGTCCTGAGGCGCTTCGTCGCCCCAGGCGCGCAATCCTTGGAGGTCCAACGGCGCTGCGCGCGATGCCAGCATCGCATTCGGCACAGGTGTGCGCGTGTCGAGCGTCGCGCAACCGGCCGCCAGCAATGACAGCGTCACCGCCAGCAAGAATACAAAAGCGCGCTGCACCCCATTCCCCCGGAGTCGATGTGGTCCGCCATCCTACGCGGCAAGGACGCCGTCTGTCAGCCGGATGCGTATGCGCCGATGTTGGTGCTCAAAATGAGACGAACCGATGAATTCGGACACAAAAGAAGGGGCCGCGCCAACCAACACGGCCCCTTGTCAGTCAATCGCCTAGCGCGATCGGTTTAGATCAGGACGCCTTATCGAGCATGCCCTCGACGTATTCCCAGTTCACGAGATTGTCGAACCAGGCCTCGAGGTATTTCGCCCGCGCGTTGCGGTAGTCGATGTAATAGCTGTGCTCCCACACGTCACAGCCGAGGATCGGTTGGCTGCCATACATGAGAGGGTTCTCGCCGTTCGGCGTCTTCGTCACCTCGAGCTTGCCGTTGTTGACGGTGAGCCAGGCCCAGCCGGAGCCGAACTGCGTGACGCCGGCGTTGATGAAGTCGGACCGCATCTTGTCGAAGCCGCCGTAGTCCTGGACCAGCTTCTCGAGCTTGCCGGGCAGCTTGTTGCCGCCGCCGCCCTTCTTCATCCACGGCCAGAAGTGCGTGTGATTGTAGTGCTGGCCGGCGTTGTTGATCAGGCCCTGGTTCTTGTTCGCATAGGCGGCCTTGACGATCTCCTCCAGGCTCTTGTTCTCGAGGCCCGAGCCCTGAAGCAGCTTGTTCCCGGTGTCGACGTAGGCCTGGTGATGCTTGTCATGATGAAACTGCAGCGTCTCGGCTGACATATACGGCTGCAGCGCATCGTAAGCGTAAGGCAGGTCAGGAAGTTTGAAGGTCACGGCAGTCCTCCGTCGCGTTGAATTAGACCTAGGAATGCGGGGGTGGGGCTGCAAACTAGCCCTTCACTCCCTGCAAATCAAACGCCGTCGGAGGGGTGAGGGTGCCAAAGGTGGCGTTAAGAGAAGAAGGGGCGCGGTCGACCCTGAGCGCCGCGCCCCATGGATCACGCCGGGGAAGTCATTTCAGGGTAGTCTCACCCTAGTGGAGGCCGGTTGAACACACTCTGAATGCTGTATTCATCTGTCGTTCATGTGCGAATGACCGCATTCGCCCGTGTCCAGGCAAGGCCTCTCAACTATCCAGCCGCCGTTTTTCCTGCCAAGTTCGCAATAATTTTCAGGCGTGGCCATCGGCGCCAGGTATACGCTTTCGCCTCAGCTTCCATTCATCCGACGGGTTCCCCGCTCCTATGACGTTCATCGTTCGGTTCGTCCGCTTCAGACAGGCATAACACAGATGACTTCGCGCTTCAGAAAATACCTGTTCACGCTGGCTGTTCCCGTGGCTGCGCTTGGCGCTGCAAGCCTCTGGTTGCCGAACATGATCCCTGGGGGAAACGAGAAGGTCACCTATGAGACGGTGGAGGTCACGCGTGGCCCGATCCGGAAGGTGGTCTCGACGTCGGGGCCCGTGCGCGCGCTCGTGACCGTGCAGGTGGGCTCGCAGCTTTCCGGCCAGATCCGGAGCGTCTCGGCGGACTACAACACCGAGGTCAAGGAAGGCGACGTCCTCGCCGAGCTCGACGCCAAGACATACAAGGCGCGTGTCGATCAGGCGAAAGCGGATCTCGCGGCAGCGAAGGCACAGCTTGCCAATCAGGAAGCGGCCGTCATCAAGGCCGAAGCCAATCTGCGTCAGGCAGAGCGGGTCATCGAGCGCCAGCAGAAGCTTGCAGAACGCGGGATTTCGGCGCAGGCCGCGCTCGATACGGCCATCCGCGATGCCGAGGTGGCCCGTGCTGATCTCATCATCGCGCAGGCGCAGGTCGAGAATGCCAAGGCAGTCATCGCCCAGCGCGAGGCTCAGCTCGTCCAGGCGCAGATCGATCTCGACCGTACGGTGATCCGTTCCCCGATCAACGGCACCGTCATTTCCCGCACGGTCGACGTCGGTCAGACGGTGGCGGCAAGCCTGCAGGCGCCGGAGCTTTTCCAGATCGCGCAGGATCTCCGCCGTATTCGAATTGAAGCGCAGGTCAACGAGGCCGATGTCGGCGTCATTGCCGAGGGCAACCCGGCGACCTTCACCGTCGATGCCTACCCGGATCGCACCTTCCATGGCCGCGTGACCCAGGTGCGGCTTGCCGCGACGGAGCTCGAGAACGTCGTCACCTATACGGTGATCGTCGAGGCCTCGAACGAGGATCGGCGTCTGTTTCCGGGGATGACGGCCAACCTGCAGATCGTGACGGCCGAACGCGGCGACGCCTTGCGCCTGTCCAATGACGCCCTTCGGTTCAGGCCGCGCGATCAAAGCGCGAGCAGCGCGGCGAATATTTCGCCCGAGCAGCGCGCCGCGCGAATCGCCGAGCGCATGAAGGTCGAGATCAACCTGACCGACGAGCAGGCCGCGGCGCTCAGCGAGGAGCTGGCCCGCAGGATGGCTGAGGCCAGTGCCAACCAGCCGACGCCGGCGCCTGCCTTCGGCCGGGGGCGCCGTGGCGGTGGCAATCAGGGCAACGCCGGCCAATTCATGAAGCGTGTCGAGCAGATCGTGGCGCCGCTGCTCACCGAAGATCAGCGCCCGCTGTTCGAAAAGTGGAAGCGGGAGCGCGAGAACGTGCGCACCGCGACGGTCTGGGCGCTCGGCAAGAACGGGACGCTGGAGCGGCGGTTCGTGAGGCTCGGCCTGGGAGATGACCAGTTCACGGAAATCCTCGGCGGCAACGTGAAAGTGGGCGACCTGCTGGTGAGCCGCGCGCGGGAGGTGCGGTCATGAGCGAGGTCGCAACAGTGGCCCGCACCGCCGGTTCCGCGAGCCCTGCGCTGATTGCGGCCAAGGGCGTGTCCAAGATCTACACGATGGGCGATCAGACGGTGCGCGCGCTCGATGATGTGTCGCTCGAGATCGGCGAGGGCGAGTTCGTGGCCATCATGGGCCCCTCCGGCTCCGGCAAATCGAGCATGATGAACCTCATCGGCGCGCTCGACGTGCCGACCTCGGGCAGTCTTTCGATCGACGGCCGCGACATCTCGAAGATGTCCTCCGACGAGCTGGCGCATTTGCGCAACCGCACCATCGGCTTCGTTTTCCAGCAGTTCAACCTGCTGCCGCGCACGCCCGCGCTGCGCCAGGTCATGCTGCCGCTGCTCTATGCCAGCCCGAAGCCGGGCAACGCGGAGGAGCTGGCGCGGAAACGGCTGGAGCAGGTCGGCCTCGCAAGCCGGATGGACCATCACCCGCGGCAGCTCTCCGGTGGTCAGCAGCAGCGCGTCGCCATCGCGCGCGCGCTCGTCAACAATCCCAAGATCCTGCTGGCCGACGAGCCGACCGGCGCGCTCGATACAAAGACCACTGCGGAGATCATGCAGCTCTTCTGCGATCTCAACGAGGAAGGCATCACGGTGATCGTCGTCACGCACGAGCCGGAGGTGGCCGAGTATGCCCACCGGACGATCGTGTTCCGCGACGGGCGCATCGTCGAGGACAGGCAGCAGTCCGGGTACCAGAGGAGGGCCGCCGAATGAGCTTGTTCGACAGCCTGTTCGTCGCGCTTTCGGCGCTTCGGACCAATCTGTTGCGATCGGTGCTGACGACGCTCGGCATCATCATCGGCGTCGGTTCGGTCATCATCATGGTTGCCGTCGGTTCGGGCGCCACGAGCGAGATCGACAAGCAGATCGCCTCGCTCGGCTCCGATATGCTCGTCGTCTATCCGGGCGCCTCACGGGTGAGAGGGCGCTCGGCCGGCGCGGGCACGACGCTGCCGCTCTCCGAGCGTGACCTGCAAGCCATTCGCGACAAGGTGCCTGATGTCGTGGCCATCTCCGGTTACCTGCAAGGCAGCGCGCCCGTTGTCTACGGCAACATGAACTGGACGACCTCGATCGGCGGCATCCATGACCAATATCTGACCGTCCGGGACTGGCCGCTCGCCGAAGGCCGTGAGCTGACGCCCCAGGACGTGATGTCCGGTGCGCGCGTGGCGATCATCGGCCAGACGGTCGCCGAGAAGCTGTTCGGCGGCGGGGATCCGATCGGCGCAGGCATCCGCATCAAGAACGTCCCGTTCGAGGTCATCGGCGTGCTGTCGTCGAAGGGCCAGTCGAGCTTCGGCCGCGATCAGGACGACATCATTTTCCTGCCCATCACCGCGGCGCGTGGCCGGATCGTCGGCAGGAGCCAGGTCGTCAACGATCAGGTCGGTCAGATTTACGTGAAGTTCGATCCGCGTGCCGATCTGAAAGTGGCGCAGGAGGACGTCGAGATCGTGCTGCGCGAACGGCGGCGCATCAGGCCGGGCGCGGAGGACGATTTCAACGTGCGCAACCTCGCGGAGTTTCTGAAGGCCCGCACGGCCGCGCTTTCGACCATGAGCTGGCTTCTGGGCGCGACGTCCGCCATTTCGCTCATCGTCGGCGGCATCGGCATCATGAACATCATGCTGGTGTCGGTAACGGAGCGCACGCGCGAGATCGGCCTCCGGATGGCTGTCGGCGGCCGCCGCCGCGATATTCTCACGCAATTTCTCGTGGAGGCCGTCACGCTCAGCCTGCTGGGCGGCATCATCGGCGTCGCCATCGGGATCGGCGGCGCGGCCATCGTCGCCTTCTCTGCCGAATGGCCCATCCTCATCAATGCTCAGGCGGTGATGGTGGCGATGGCGGCGGCAGGCATGACGGGCATCCTGTTCGGATTTTTCCCAGCACGGCGGGCGGCCATGCTCAATCCGATCGACGCGCTGCGGAGCGAATAGTTGAGTCTGGACCATTTCTGCACGCCGGCTAACGCGTTCTTAACCACGGCCGGGTTCTGATGGTCGGCAGTCTCGCGTCTGTTGGAGTTCGTGTGCGATGCGTCTGTCGACCGCATTTTTCGCGCCGCGCAAAAGCGTCGTATTGCGCCGCGCCCTGATACCGCTCGCGGCATTATCCAGTCTCCTCCTCGCCGGGTGTGCCACCCAGTCCGATTACTACGGCGGCGCGCAGGTCGCCATGGAGGATGATGGTCGTCCCGCCCAGATTCCGCCATTACTTCGGGCCAAACCAGTCGAAGACGACCCTACGGAGCCGTTCAGTCCGAATTACGGTCCGCCACCGCCGAATATGCAGGACACGGCAGAAAAACCGGAGATTCCGGACGATTTGCCACCGGCATTTCGACGAAAACTTATGAATTCGATCAGCATTTCTTAGGTGCTGTCGGTCAAAAATAGGGATCTGCCGGGAACTATGGGTTGGACAACTCCGTTTCCCGTACTACGATATCCGGGATCACGTGGGGAAGCTCAGCAGATGGTGGTTTGCCGTACCCTGTTGAAGGGGTGACGGCCCATTATTCGGGAGCGTCGACATGAACAAAAGCCTAGTTTCACTGGCGGCAGCTGCTGCCTTCCTCATCGTCGCGACACCAGGGCCAAAGGTCCAGGCCGCGGCGGCAACAACCGTTCCGATGATAAAGGCGGATGCTTCGGAAATCATTCAGGTGCGCAAGCGGGGCAAACGCTTCCATCGCTTCCACCGTCATCGTCGCGCCCACCGCCGCTTCTATCGCCATCGTCATCACCATCATCACCATCGGCGTTGGCGCGGGCCGCGCTTCAGCGTGTTCATCGGCCCTCCGCGCTGCGGGTGGTTGCGCCGTCGAGCGATCATCACCGGCAGCCATTACTGGTGGCGGCGTTATCGGCGTTGCCTGGCATGGTGGTGAGCGGGATCTGAAAACGGGCCGAATGGCCCGTTTTCTTCATTGTCAAAGCTCAGCCGCGCTGATCGATCGGAACATAGGCGCGCGGTCCGGGGCCGCTGTAAAGCGTCAGCGGCCGGATGAGGATATTGTTGGCCTGCTGCTCCAAAATCTGCACGGTCCAGCCGGGGACGCGGCCGATAGCGAAAATCGGAACGAAAAGATCGTTCGGAATGCCGTGCAAATGATAAATGGCGCCTGAATAGAAATCGACGTTGACGTTGATGCCGTGGCGGGCATAGGGCTCCATTTCCTTTACGAGCGCCTCGAGGATTTCGAACCACTTCGGCTGGCCCATTTCCTTCGATAGCCGCTTGACGCCTTCCCGCATGTGACGCGCTCGCGGGTCCTCGGCACGGTAGACACGGTGGCCGAAGCCGGTGATGGGCTCCTTGGCCGCGCGCTTCGCCTTGACGTAGGCCGGCACATTGGCCGGGTCGCCGATCTCTTGTGCCATGCGCATCACGTCCTCGGCCGCGCCGCCGTGGGCGGGGCCCGACAGGGCCGCAATGGCGGCGGTCACAGCTGCGTGGATATTGGCATCGGTCCCGATCACCACCCGCGCGGTGAAGGACGAGGCGTTGGAGCCGTGCTCGGCGTGCAGCACGAAATCGGTGTCGAGCAGCCTCGCAGCATCTTGCGACGGCTTCTCGCCCTTCAGCATCCAGAGGAAGTTTGCCGCGTGGGACAGGGACGGGTCCGCCGCAACGGGCTCGCGGCCATTGCGGATGTGCTCGTGGGCGGCAACGATCATCGGCACCTGCGAGGTGAGGCGCACGCCTTTGCGTAAGGTCGCCTCGCGGCTGTTGTCCGCGGTCTCCGGATCAAAGGCGGCGAGGGCGGAGACAGCCGTTCGGAGCACGTCCATCGGGTGCGCAGACTTCACGGCCGCGATGATGTCGAAGATCGGGGGCGGGAGCTGGCGTGCCGACTTGAGCTCCGCGTCGAACCTGGCGAGTTCGGTCCTGTTCGGCAGCTCTCCATAGAGCAGGAGATAGCTCGTTTCCTCAAACGTCGAGTGCTCGGCAAGGTCATGAATGGAGTAACCGCGATAGCGCAGCTCGCCCGCCTTGCCGTCGATGAACGTCGTTGCCGAGCGCTCGAAATAGACGTCCTTCAGTCCGCGATAGATTTTGGGCTCGTTGTCAGCGGCGCTCATGGGCTTGATCCTCCGTTGCGGAATTGCGATGCCATGGTCTGATCTTGCAGGCCCGGATGGCTTGCCACGAACACATGAGGGAGGCCTGAATGGACATCATCGCCGACTGCGTGTCCGCGATCAGAGGCCGTGGGCTCAAGGTGGTGCTGCCCGAGGGAGATGACGAACGGATCCTCCGGGCGGCGCGCAAATTGCTCGACGAGGGGCTTGCCGGGCCGATTCTGCTCGGCAACCGCGCGGCGATCGAGGGTAAGGCCAGAGAGATAGCGGCCACGTTGACCGACATCGAGATCCGCGATCCCGAAATGGATCGGCGACTCGAGGCACTCGCGGGCGTCGTTGCTTCCGGCCGCGAGAAGATGAAGCCGGCCATGGCGCAGCGCCTGGTGCGCAAGCCGGTGTATTTCGGGGGCGCGCTGGTCGCTTGCGGCGAGGCCGATGCCATGGTCGCCGGGGCGGCGAACCCCACGCGCCGGGTGATCGAGGCCGGCCTGATGACGGTTGGGCTCGCGCCTGGGGTTGCCACGCCGTCGAGCTTTTTCCTGATGCTGCTTCCGGCTGCCCACGACGGTGCGCCACGCGCACTCGTCTTTGCCGACTGCGCGGTGAACGCCGACCCCGATGCTGCCATGCTGGCCGACATCGCAATCGCGTCGGCCGCCAGCGCCGAAGCCTTGCTGCGGCAGGAGGCGCGGGTCGCCATGCTCTCGTTCTCTACGCACGGAAGCGCCACTCACCCGCACGTCGAGAAGGTCCGATCGGCGGTTTCGCTCGTCCGGGAGCGGATGCCGGGGTTGAAGATCGACGGCGAGCTTCAGGCCGACGCGGCCCTGGTGGAGGCGGTCGCTGCCAAGAAGGTGAAGGGCGTGAGCGAGGTTGCGGGGCGCGCCAACGTGCTCGTCTTCCCCGATCTGGACGCCGGCAACATCGGCTACAAGCTCGTCCAGTATCTGGCCGGCGCAAAGGCCATCGGGCCGTTCCTGCAAGGATTCGCGAAACCTGTTTCCGACCTGTCGCGCGGTGCGAGCGTCGACGACATCGTCTCTACTGCCGTCGTCACGTTGGCGCGTGCCTAACCGCTTGCGGCGCTCTGGGGCGCCACGGCGCCGGAATGTCGGCGTTGCATCGCAGCGGCGCATCCGATCTTTTCCGGGACAATTCGTCTCGTTTATCAGACCGCATCTAGGAACGACCGCTAGCGACTGTCAATGCCAATCGGCCCTGGATAAAACAAAGCCGCCGTGCAGGCGCTGCACGGCGGACCAGTCGTCCTAACCTGGGGAGGTCAGCGGCGATCCGCGAAGTGATCGCGGAAGACGATCTCGACTGCCTTCTGGGGAGGCGTTCCCTGATGCGTCAGCCGCTCATATCTGTGGGCCGCTTCGATACCCTCGCCGATGGCGGTGAAGAAGGCTCGTATGGAGTCGAGAAAGCCATGCGGGCCGCGGGTCTTCCGCTCGGCGGGAAGGTAGTCGAGGGCCGTGTCCATTGTCTTGGTGCTCATGATCAAACCTCGTGATCCGGCTCGGGCCGTGCGTTATCGCTTCGCCCTTGCACACTTGGTATATGGCATACCACATTGCGCCGCACAATGTGACAATCTGTCTACCAGCTATTCGTGATCTGCATGGATGACATCAGCAGTCGGATGCCGCGGGGACATATCGGATGACCGCAAAGGATGACGAGCGACGATCCGGCGATGGTGCATTCTGGATTTCTCGCCTGAAGGACGTGGGTGATGCGAGCGAAGCTACAAGGGCAATCGACGCCATCTTCTTCGAATCAAGCAGTGTTCAACATTTCGAAAGCGACGCGGCGCGACGGCTTTTCCGTGAGCGATGGCTCGGCCGCTATCTGTCGCGTCATCCGGACGAGGTGTTCATCGCCATCGCCAATCGAGATGACGTGATCGGATATCTCGTCGGTTGCCTCGAGGATCCATTGCGCGATCCTCTCTTTGCCGACGTCGCATACTTCGGCGCCTTCGCGCCGCTGTTGTCCTCCTATCCGGCGCACCTGCACATCAACGTCACCGCAGCCTGGCGCAGCCGAGGCGTGGGCGCCCAGCTCATCGAGGCGTTTGCGAGCCACGCCGCAGCGTCCGGAACGCCGGGAATGCATGTCGTGACGGCGGAAGGCGTCCGCAACAACGGCTTTTACCTCGCGCGCGGATTCCGGCAGCTGGCGACCGCCGAATGGAGCGGCAAACGCGTCGCCTTCTTCGGCCGTAAGCTGGGGCCGTGAGCGCGCCGGAGCGGACCTTCCGTCGCCGGCGCCGCTCGGTTAAGTAGGTGCAAGGCGAACAGTGGAAATCGAGGGGAGTAGAGCCGCCATGTCCGAAGCCGCTGCAGAATACGACTACATCATCGTCGGCGCCGGATCGGCGGGCTGCGTGCTGGCCAACAGGCTGTCGGCCGATCCGAACGTACGCGTTCTGTTGCTGGAGGCCGGCGGCAAGGACAATTACATCTGGGTGCATATTCCCGTCGGTTATCTCTACTGCTTTGGCAATCCACGGGTCGACTGGGGCTTCGAGACGGCGAGCGAGCCGGGGCTCAACGGCCGCAAACTGCAGTATCCGCGCGGCAAGGTCTTAGGCGGCTGCTCCGCCATCAACGGCATGATCTACATGCGCGGCCAGGCCCGCGACTACGATCACTGGCGCCAGCTCGGCAATTCGGGGTGGGGGTGGGAAGATGTGCTGCCCTACTTCCTCAAGCATGAGGACCAGTGGGCGCTGGAGCCCGAGGAGTTCGGCGGCGCCCACGCCCGGGGCGGTGAGTGGCGGGTCGAGCAGCCGCGCGTTCGTTGGGAGATACTCGATGCCTGGGCCGAAGCCGCCGAGCAGGCCGGCATTCCGCGTGTGCGCGACTTCAACGGCGGCAACAACGAAGGCACGTCCTACTTCCATGTCAATCAGCGCAAGGGCTGGCGCTGGTCCTCGGCCAAAGGCTTTTTGCGTCCTGCGCTGAACCGGTCGAATCTTACGCTGCTCACGCATGCCACGGTCGAAAGGCTGACGCTCGAGGGCAAGCGGGTGACCGGCCTGACCTATCGCCAGAACGGAGCGGGCCGCCGCACGGCTGCGGCGCGGCGCGAGGTGATACTGGCAGCGGGCGCCATCGGCTCGCCGATGATCCTGCAACTGTCCGGCATCGGTCCGGGGGACGTGCTCAAGTCCGCCGGTATCGATGTGAAACATGAGCTGAAAGGCGTCGGCGAGAACCTGCAAGACCATCTGCAGATCCGCGTTGCGTTCAAGGTGTCGGGCGTCAGGACCTTGAACGAGCGCTCGCAGAAGCTCTGGCAGAAGGCAGGCATTGCGCTCGAGTACGCACTGAAGCGGAGCGGACCCATGTCGATGGCTCCCTCCCAGCTCGGCTGCTTCACCAAATCCGATCCGAGCCGCGACACGCCCAATCTGCAGTATCACATCCAGCCGCTCACGCTGCCGAAGTTCGGC
>DASVDU010000208.1:0-11539 GCA_036380915.1 Hyphomicrobiaceae bacterium
CGATCAGCGCCGCCTGCACGAGCTCGCGCCTCGAGATCATGCCGCTACCTCATTGTATGTGTTCGAGGAAGAGCTCGGTCAGGCGACCGTTACTTTCTGCTCGTGCTTGAAGATGGTGCCGTCGTCGTCGAGCCACGTGAACTCGAACGTCCCCGTCTCCGGAACCCTGACCGAAAAGGCAAGATACGGGTTCGCCGAAATCGCGGGATGCCAATCGCTGTGAAAAATTTCCTTGCCGTTGAACTTGGCCGTGAACATCTTGATGATCTTGCGCGGGATCGGCTTGCCTTGAGCGTCCTTGCGCTGACCGCTTTCCATTTCGTGCGAGATCAGCGTTTTCACTTCTATGACCTCGCCGGCTTTGGCCTTGCGCGGCATACGAACGCGGGGTGTAGATTTTACCATGATGTTTCCTCCGAATTCTCGCAATCGAGCTCTAGCCGCCGCATCCGCCGATAGTGACTTTCACTTCCTGCTTTGCGGAATGGAGAGTGCCGTCGGCCATCTCGGCAACCGCAACGACATTCTGCGTCCCGGCGAGGCGGATGCGAAATTGCGCAGCAGCCTTCGGCATCAAAGGCGTGAAGTAGAAGGACGCGACGCCGGGGTTCGGATTTCCGTCCGCGAATATGTGAACCGCCTTGACGTAATCGTTCTCGGTCATCGGGCTTTCCACCTCGAACTTGAGCGGAACGACCTGACCGTTCTCAGCGATGCTCGGAAGCTCGAGCTTGATCTTTCCTTCGGTGCGGGGCTTGTCGCCGTAGAGCTTCTTGAGCTCGGCCTCCACCTGCTCCGGTTTCGCCATTGTCAGCCGTGGCGCCATCACCAGGGCAGCCGCGGCGGCCCCCACCGCGATCAGCATGCTGCGACGGCTGAGCGCGCTGCAAGATTGTTCCATGGACTTCCTCCTGATCAGAATGCACGTGCTGCCCGCACCGAGCATCTTGTCACACTATGATATCAAAATGTAAAGTGCTCAAGAGCTGTTGCGTACCATCTCACGATCCTGTCATTCGGATTCAATCCGGCATCAGCCTTCAGGGAGGAAAAATGAAACCGGTCAGAATAAGAGACTTCGTGCCCCTTTTGGCGCCGCTCCTGCTCATGCTGGCAGCGGCACCAGGCCTTGCTCAGGAAACAGTCGACAGCGAAAAGGCGATCGAGCAGTACCGCCAGATGCTCAAGGAGGACCCTTGGAGCAACCCGGCGATGCTCGATGTCGATCGCGGCGAACAGCTCTGGAAAACGCCACGTGGACCGAAGAGCGTTTCACTTGAAGGTTGCGATCTCGGCAAAGGCCCCGGAGTCCTGGAAGGCGCGTTTGCTGAGCTGCCCCGCTACTTTTCCGATGCGGACCGGGTCATGGATCTGGAGGCTCGTATCGTCTGGTGCATGGAAAAGCTGCAGGGTTTCGACCGGAAGGAGCTCGTGACGAAGCCTTATCCGAAAGGCGGGAGCCCAACGAAGGACATCGGCGCAATCGCGACCTTTGTCGCCTATCAGTCGAACGGACTGAAGATCTCCCCAAAGCTCGAGCATGCGAAGGAGAAGGAAGCCCTGGCGCTTGGCGAAGCGCTCTTCTTCCGTCGACAGGGTCCGATGGACTTCTCCTGCGCGACTTGCCACGCAGACAAGGGCAAGCGCATCCGCCTGCAGAACCTGCCGTATCTGTCCGATCCATCCGAGGCACGCAAGGTCGTCGGCGAGTGGCCCGCCTACCGTGTCTCATCGAGCCACGTCATGACCATGCAGCACCGCATTTACGACTGCTTCTGGCAGATGCGTCTGCCGGAGGTCGAGCTTGGCTCTGACGTGCCGGTTGCACTGACGATGTATCTGGCCAAGATGGCTGAAGGCGGGGAGATCAGCGCTCCGGGCCTCAAGCGTTGACGGGGAGGAAAACGTGATCAGAAATATTTGCGCAGCCGCAATTCTCGTATTGTCGGGGTCGATACCTGCTTTCGCCCAATCTCCCGAGGTTTCCGGAGACCGCGTGCAGGCCGCCATCAAGGCGAGCTGGCCGAATCAGCCGCCCGAGTGGCAGTCGCGTCTCGAGCAGGACGAGACGATGAGGCTCTGCAGCCAATACAGGAACGATCCTCCATCGGATGTCGCCGAGGCCATCATGGCCCGCGAGAGATCGAACATCAAATATCCGGCCGATGGCAAGTTGATGGGCGATTGGAAGAAGGGTGAAAAGCTTGCCCAATCCGGTTATGGGCGCCGTTTCACCGATTATCCGCCCCGGCGCGAGAACGGCGGCAACTGCTATGCCTGCCATCAGCTCGCAAAGGAGGAGGTGAGCTTCGGCACGCTCGGACCGAGCCTTCTCGAGTACGGAAAAATCCGCGAGTTCAGCGAGGCCGATGTGAAGGCCGTCTACGAGCGCATTTACAATCCGCAGGCCTTCCAGGCGTGTGCCAACATGCCGAGGCTCGGAGCAAACGGCCATTTGACCATCGAACAGATCAAGGATCTCGTTGCCTACGTCATGTCGCCGGACAGTCCTGTGAACAAATAGTCGGAGGACGCGGGAGCGACGTGAGAATGCGAGCTCTTGCAGGCCTCATCATATCCGCTATCGCCAGCGTTCTGGTTGGCGGCAGCGCGCTTGCGGCGGAACTCGTCATGTTCGAGGATCCGGCCTGCCCATATTGCCGGCGCTGGCATGCCGAGGTGGGCGTCAGTTATCATGCAACTGAGGAAGGCCGGATCGCGCCGCTGCGTCGCGTCGACATCAAAGACAGGTACAAGGCGGGCGTATCTCTAAAAGGCCCGGTCACGTTCACGCCGACTTTCGTGCTGGCCGAGGATGGCCGCGAGGTGGGCCGGATCGTCGGCTATTCGGGAGCTGATTTCTTCTACGGTTTCCTGGCAAACCTGCTCGAGCAGCGTGCCAGCAGCCCGGCACGAACAAGGGGTCTTTCGCGGTGAGCGAGCGTGCGATATGGCTGTGAGAGCCGTATATGTATGATGATCGACGTCAATCGATGGCATCCGTGGGCACGAACGAATCAGATCGAGCATAAATGAGCCGGATCCTTTCCAATAAGGTCGTCGAGGCGCTTCAGAGCGACGTCGAGCTGTCGCCTGAGCTCACCCGCATCATGAAGAACGCCCGCGCGGCGAGTGATTTTCTCAAGGCGCTGGCGCATGAGCACAGGCTGATCCTGCTGTGCCTGCTCGCCGAGCGGGAGCGCTCAGTCACCGAGCTCGAGGAGCTTCTGTCCCTTCGGCAGACCACGGTTTCCCAGCAGCTTGCGCGGCTGCGTTTCGATGGCATCGTGACCACGCGCAGGGTCGGCAAAGTCGTCTACTACAGTCTCGCCGATACGAGCACGTTGAAGTTCGTGAAGGTGATCTACGATATGTTCTGCTCAGACCCCAAACCCGAAAAAGACTCGGCCTGAGCAGGGCGGCGAAGTCGTTTCAAGATCGCAAACGCCGCCATTTGGAGAGGAAGCGCTGCTGTGGACGGGCTTATTGCGCCGGTCGGCGGCTTCATTTGCGGAGGTCTCGCCGGGTTCGCTGCACAGTATGGACGACTGTGCACGATCGGCGCCATGGAAGATGCTCTCGTGGCGGGCGATTTCCGCCGCGCCGGGGCGTGGGCCCTGTCGGCCGCGGTCGCCGTTCTGCTTACGCAGGGCCTCGTGTTTGCCGGCGCGCTCGAGCTTTCGGGCATCCACTACGTCCGTCCCATGCTCGACATCACCGGATTGGTGATTGGAGGTCTGCTGTTTGGCTTCGGGGCAGCGCTGGTGGGCACGTGTGCTTTTGGCCTCCTCGTGCGCCTCGGAACTGGTGATCTGCGCGCGCTGGTTTGCGCCCTCGTCGTTGGTCTGGCGGCATTCTCCGCGACAGGCGGGATTCTCAGCCCCCTGCGGTTGGCCCTGTCGGAGTTCGGCGCTCTCGATACGTCTGCCATCGGCGGCAAGACACTCACCGGCATCATCGGCGCCAGCCCGCACAGCGCTGCTTCCTTTCTGGCTGTTCTGCTCGTCGCAGGTGCTCTGCTGGTATTCGCTCTGACGAATTGGCGGCTCTACCGCAAACCGCGCCTGATCGCCGCCTCCTGCCTGATGGGCCTCGCCGTCGCAGGGGGCTGGCTGACCACGGGCGTGCTTGCCGACCCGTTCTCCGGCCAGCGCCCGGAAAGCCTCACGTTCGTCATACCTCTTGGCCGGCTCCTTCTGCAGCTGGTGGGCGAAAGACTATCGAGCACCGAGTTCGCAGTGGCGACGGTTTTCGGCGTCAGTGCCGGCTCGTTCGCGGTCGCCGCGGTTCGCGACGAGCTGCGCTGGGAGGCGTTCGACGATCACCGCGAGATGCGCCGCCACCTCCTCGGCGCACTCCTCATGGGGTTTGGCGGCGTCCTGGCCCGCGGCTGCACCATAGGCCAGGGGTTGACCGGGATGAGCGTACTGTCGCTTGCAGCACCGGTCGCAGTCTTTGCGATGGTGGTGGGGGCGAGGGCGGGGCTGGTGTATCTCGTGGAAGGGCGGCGACTGTTTGGGCAACGCTATTGACCGCGCCACCGGGCGGCGCTGGCAAACCTGGGTTGCCCGTCCCAGATACGGGGGTGCCCTTCCCGGATTCGAGGTCCGAGGCCGAACAGCGTGCGGGCCGCTCGAGCGGATCGATTTCTCCCTCCCTCCCACCTGTGGAGAGGGAGGGGAATGTGACGGCCCGACCGCCCGGGACGCCTATTGCTTGATGGTCGCCTTGGGCTGAACCGCGCGCTGCGGCTGTGGGACGGAGACGGGCTGTGCCGCCTCGTTGCCCGAGCTTTGGGCGGATAGACGTTTGTCGCTGTCGATGAAGCTGCGCAGCATCGACGAGAAGAGATCCGCCGCGACAGGGCTGATGTTCTGGTAACTCTCCCAGGAGCTGATCTTCGCGACCTTCAGCCAGGCCTCGTACTCGTCGTAGCTCAGCTCACGAACCTGCGCGCCCGCCTTCCTGAAGGTGTCGACGGCGGTTTTCAGCGCATCCCGCTGAGTCTCGACGAAATACATGTCAGAGATATCTGCTGCTTCCTCGAACGCCCGCTGCTCTTCCGGCGTGAGCGATTCCCAAGCGGTGCGCGACATGATCAGCGGCTGGAACGAGGTCCAGATCCCGTACCCACCGAACGTCGCGAACTTGGCGTGCTCGTAGATGCGGAACGAGACGAACGATTCATACGACGTCAGGGCACCCTCCAGCTCGCCCGCGGCCATCCGGCTGGCGATCTCGGTCGACGGCATCGACGGCGTATCACCGCCGGCAGCCTGCACCATGAGGTCGAAGGCCTTGTCGCCCGTACGCAACGATATGTCCTTCACCGTGTCAGGACCGGCGATCTCCTGCGAGCGGCTCGCGATGCCGCCACCGAGCCACCACCAGGTCAGGATGCGGATGCCGTTCTTCATGGCGAGCGCCTGGAGCTTCTCCTCGAACTCCGAGCCCTTGAGGAGACCGGCGAGCTCGGTATTGGCGGGTACGCCGGGCAGCAGGCCGATCGAGAACTCGGGTACTTTCTTGGTGCCGTAGAAAAGCGGGTAGATGGCGAGCTCGAGCCGGCCATCGACCAGAGCATCGAACTGCTCCGCCGGCTTGAAGCCCAGCGAGGACTTCGGATGGATGGTGAGCTTGATGTCAGGAACCCGTTTGTGCACTTCGGCCATGAAGACGCGAGCCGCGCGATCGCGCGCATCGACGTCTGCCGACCACTGGTGAGAGATACGAAACTCGCGCGCCGCAAGTGGCTGTGACAGCCAAGCTGCTCCGAGCAGCACCACACTCATCAACATACAGCCCGAGCGCAGCATGGACGAAATCCCCCCGTTTAGGCTCCGGATGCTACAACAACGATGGATCCGGTGACCTTAGCCACCGTCGCCTCAACCCAATGCCATGCCACCTCGTCGATTCCAAGGCGGAGGACTGATTCAGCATCAACGATATCAGGTGACTGAGGTTCAAATGCCAGCCAGCCGGACGGAGGGCGCCCCGGCCGAGCGACGCAACGAAGCGCGTGCTGGCCTGACGCATCGGATTGGCTTATAAGCGCCACACATCTAATAAACCTTTCCTGTCCCGGTCCCCGAAGTTCGCCAGGACTGGTGCACGGCGCGAAAGCTCGAGCGATATCAGGAGATTGTCGATGGTGCGGGCGTCCTGGTCACCCGACAGCTGGAGGTCGAAGCCGATTGTCCAGGTTCCCGACTATCCAGACAGCGCTGCGCTGTCTGAGGTGGAGGCCAAGCTCGCCACTTTCCCACCGCTCGTTTTTGCAGGTGAAGCCCGTCAGCTGAAGAAGGAGCTGGCGGAGGTCGCCGCCGGCAATGCATTCCTGTTGCAGGGGGGCGACTGCGCCGAAAGCTTCGCCGAGCACCGGGCCGACAACATCCGCGACTTCTTCCGAGTCTTCCTGCAGATGGCGGTCGTGCTGACGTATGCCGGCGGCTCGCCCGTCGTCAAAGTGGGACGCCTCGCGGGCCAGTTCGCGAAACCACGCTCCTCGCCCGTCGAGAAGCACGGGCACGTCGAGCTGCCGAGCTATCGGGGCGATATCATCAATGGTGCCGAGTTCACGGCCGAGGCACGCATCCCCGATCCGCACCGGCAGCTTCAAGCCTACCGGCAGGCTGCCGCCACGCTCAACCTGATCCGCGCCTTCGCCATGGGCGGCTACGCGGACCTGGAGCGGGTCCATCAGTGGACGCTCGGCTTCGTCAAGGATTCACCGCAGAGCCACCGCTATCAGGAGCTCGCCGATCGCATCACGGAGACGCTGGTATTCATGCGGGCGTGCGGGATCACGTCGGAGACCACGCCGCAGCTTCGGACGACCAGCGTCTACACGAGCCACGAGGCCCTGCTGCTCGGCTTCGAGCAAGCGCTGACGCGGCTCGATTCCACCAGCGGCGAGTGGTACGCCACCTCGGGCCATATGTTGTGGATCGGTGACCGCACCCGCCAGCCGGATCACGCCCATGTCGAGTTCTGCCGTGGCATCCGCAACCCGATCGGGCTGAAGTGCGGACCGTCGCTGGACGAGGATGGACTGCTCCGGCTCATCGATCTGCTCAATCCGAAGAACGAGCCGGGACGACTGACACTGATATGCCGGTTCGGCGCGGACAAGGTCGAATCGCATCTGCCGAAGCTCATCCGGGCCGTGCGCAAGGAGGGGCATTCGGTCGTGTGGTCCTGTGATCCGATGCACGGCAATACGATCACCGCTGCCTCGGGCTTCAAGACGCGGCCGTTCGAGCGCATCCTCAAGGAGGTCGAGCTGTTCTTCGATGTGCACCGTGGCGAGGGCACTCACGCCGGCGGGATTCACGTCGAAATGACGGGCCAGAACGTGACCGAATGCACAGGCGGCGCCGCGGCGATCTCGGAAGCCGATCTGTCCGATCGCTACCACACGCACTGCGATCCGCGGCTCAATGCCGACCAGGCGCTCGAGCTTGCGTTTCTGATCGCCGAGCGACTGAAGCAAGACCGGACGGCTCATATTCCGCCCGTTGCAGCGAGTGCATGGGGATGAGAGTAGCGAATAGTGGGTAGCGAATGGCGAATTGAACCCTATTCGCTGCTCGCCGTTCGCTACTCGCCAATCCGCTGCTCGCTCGCCGTCCTTCCCTTCCTCCACCGGATCTCTAAGTACTGAGGCATGTCGAGAACCTTCAAGATCGCGCTGGCTCAGCTCAATCCGGTGGTCGGCGATATTGCGGGCAACGTCGAAAAGGCAAAGCGCGCCCATGCAGAGGCAGCCCGCCTCGGGGCGGACGTCGTCGCTTTTTCCGAGCTGTTCGTGACCGGCTATCCGCCGGAGGACCTGGTCCTGAAGCCGGCGTTCGCGGCCGCGGCGCGCCGGGGGCTTGAGGAGCTGGCCCGCGAGGTGAACGATGGGCCTGCGCTTCTGATCGGCACCGTCTGGGCCGAGGAGGGGCACGCCTACAATGCCGTGGCGCTGTTGGACGAGGGCGCCATACAGGCGGTCCGCTACAAGGTGGATTTGCCGAACTACGGTGTGTTCGACGAGAAGCGCGTGTTTCGCGCGGGGCCCCTGCCCGGGCCCATCAACATTCGCGGCGTCCGCGTCGGCGTGCCGATCTGCGAGGACATCTGGAACGAAGAGGTGGTCGAGTGCCTCGAGGAGTGCGGGGCGGAGATCATCGTGACGCCCAACGGCTCACCCTTCGACCGGATGAAGCCCGATCTCAGGATGAACGTCGCCGTCGCGCGCATCACCGAGTGCGGCCTGCCGATCGCCTACTTGAACCAGGTCGGCGGGCAGGATGAGCTGGTTTTCGACGGCGCCTCGTTCGTGCTGAATAAGGACGCCAGTCTGGCCGTCCAGCTCCCGGCCTGGGAGGAGGCGGTCGTCCTCACCGAGTGGGAGGAGGTCGACGGAAGCTGGCGCTGCAAGCCCGGCCTCAAAGCCATTCTCGAGGAGGGCGAGGCGGCTGCCTATCAGGCCTGCATGCTGGGCCTGCGCGACTACGTCGACAAGAACGGCTTCCCGGGTGTCGTGCTCGGCCTCTCGGGCGGCATCGACTCCGCGCTGGTGGCTGCAATTTGCGTCGACGCGCTGGGCGCGGAACGGGTGTCCTCCTACATGCTGCCCTATCGCTATACGTCGAACGAGAGCCTTTCCGACGCTGCGGCCTGCGCGGAAGCCCTTGGAATTCGATACGAAATTCTGCCGATCGAGGCTCCTGTCGCGGGGTTCTCGACGGCTCTGGAGCGGGTCTTCGCCGGCCGCGAGCCGGACATCACCGAGGAGAACATCCAAAGCCGTGTGCGCGGCTCGATGCTGATGGCGATCTCCAACAAGTTCGGAAGCATGCTGGTGACGACCGGCAACAAGTCCGAGATGTCGGTAGGCTATGCCACGCTCTACGGGGACATGAACGGCGGATTCAATCCGATTAAAGACCTCTACAAGACACAGGTCTATAAGCTGGCCCGCTGGCGCAATGCCCACGTCCCCAAGGGCGGCAAGGGGCCGGGCCGCATCGTGATCCCTGAGAACATCTTGACGAGGGCGCCCTCGGCGGAGCTGCGCGAGAACCAGACGGATCAGGATTCGCTGCCGCCCTACGACGTCCTGGACGACATTCTCGAATGCCTCGTCGAGCACGAGATGCCGCTGCCGGACATCGTTGCCCGAGGCCATGCGCCGGAGACGGTGAAGCGTGTGGAGCGCATGCTCTATCTCGCCGAGTACAAGCGGCGCCAGGCGGCTCCGGGCGTGAAGATCACGACTCGCAGTTTCGGCCGCGATCGCCGTTATCCGATCACCAACAGGTTCCGCGAAAGCGTAGATCCTGCTGCCGCCGTGGCACCGGCGACCGCCGGGGGGCCGCGGATGGTTTCTCCGCGCGCCGACGGAGGCGAGGTGTCTTAGGGCCTGCAGGCCGGGTATCGTTTGCGATGCAGTCGCTTCTGTTCAGCCCGAGGCGTGCATGGCGGAGCTGACGTTTCAGGCGCACGCCCTGCAGCTTGCCGAGCGCATCGATCTCAAGGGGCTGGAGCGCGAGGATCAGCTTTCCAGCAATCCGCTCGCTTTTCCGGTCGGCCGGGACAGCATGGCCGTGCTGTTTCGCTTCGGGGCGGCGGTCTTCATCAATGTCGACCCGCTTCGGGAGGAGGAGATCTTAGCCGGGCTGAAACCGCGGCTCGTCGATCCGTTGCCGCAGCGCGAGACCGAGGCCGCGACGATCGTCATCAAGCCGGATGGCGACGATGCGCTGGTCGGAGGCAACATCGAGCTGAAGAATGCAGCGCCGGAGCGGCTGCTGCTCGTCGCCGAGGCGTTGGCGGTCAGCGTCGCGCTGGCGTATGACGAGCAGCGCATCGCGGCAGCGTTCGACCGAATCGAGCCGGTCGCGAGCAGTCTGAAGAGGCGCAAGCTGCTGCGCGGCAGCCGCTCGGATCTCGTCGGGCAGATCGGTGAGGCGCTGCTCATCCAGCAGCGGCTCGCCGGCCGCATCGAGATCGCCGATCGGCCGGACGTGCTTTGGGACCATCCGGAGCTCGAGCGGCTATGGGTGAAGCTTGCGGACGATTATGATCTCGCAATACGTGCCCGGGCGATCGGCCAGAAGCTCGAGGTGATCCGCGAGACGGCCGACACGATGGCGGATCTGCTGTCGACCCGGACGAGTCACCGCCTCGAGTGGTACATCATCGTATTGATTCTGGTCGAGATCCTGCTCGGCCTCTATGACCGCTTTCTGAAATGAGCGATGCACGCCGCTCGATGCGTGCAGGAGAGCTGTACCGGCATGACCGTCACCGTCCGTTTCGCCCCAAGCCCCACCGGCCGCCTGCACATCGGCAATGTCCGCACGGCCGTGCTCAACTGGCTCTTCGCCCGCAAGCACAAGGGCACGTTCATCCTGCGGCTCGACGACACCGATCGCCAGCGTTCGACCGAGGCGTTCGCCGAATCCATCCGCGAGGACCTGACCTGGCTCGGTCTCACCTGGGCGCGGGAGGAGCGGCAGTCGCGGCGGACCGCCCGCTACGACGAGATCGCCGAACAGTTGAAGCGGGCCGGGCGGCTCTATCCCTGCTATGAGACGGAGGAGGAGCTTGATCGCCGCCGCAAGCGCCAGCTCGCGCGGGGTGCGCCACCCATCTACGACCGGGCCGCATTGAAGCTGACCGACGAGGAGCGCCGCAAGCTCGAAGCCGAAGGGCGACGTCCCTACTGGCGCTTCCGGCTGGAGAACACTGAGCCTTCCGATCCGCTCAAGCCGGTGCCGACACTGGTGGACTGGGTCGATCTCGTTCGCAGGGATCAATCGGTCGACGTCGGATCGCTGTCCGACCCGGTGATGATCCGGACCGACGGCACCTACCTCTACACCTTCACCAGCGTGATCGACGACATCGATTTCGGCATCACCCACGTGATCCGGGGAGAGGACCACGTCACCAACACCGGCGTGCAGATCCAGATTTTCCAGGCGCTGGGTGCGGTGCCGCCGACATTCGGCCATCACTCTCTCCTGGTCGGCGCAGATGGACAGGCGCTTTCGAAGCGGCTGGGGCACCTCTCCGTCGCCGGTCTGCGGGATGCCGGCTTCGAGCCGATGGCCATACTGAGCCTTGCCGCATTGCTCGGCACCTCGGAGCCTGTCGAGCCGCATCAGGACCTGGACGAGCTCGCCCGTCTGATCGATTTCGACAAGATTTCGCGCGCGCCGGCCCGGTTCGACGAGGCAGAGCTGAAATCGATCAACGCGCATCTCCTCCAGCACACGCCATATGAGAAGGTGAAGGATCGGCTACACGCAATGGGCATCGCGGGTGGCGAGGCGTTCTGGCTGGCCGTGCGCGGCAACATCACCTATCTCGCCGACGCGTCGGAATGGTGGACCGTGGTGTCACAGCCGATCGACCCGGTCATCGAAGACGAGAGCTTCTGCCGGCGCGCGGCTGATTTGCTCCCCGAGGAACCCTGGGACGAGCGAACCTGGTCGGCCTGGACGTCAGCCATTGGCGCCGAAACCGGCCGCAAGGGCCGCGC
>DASVDU010000209.1:0-7661 GCA_036380915.1 Hyphomicrobiaceae bacterium
TCGGCCGCCGGCACAACCTGCCGATGATCAACATCTTCGACGCCGAGGCGCGGATCAACGAGAACGCGCCGGAGGCCTATCGCGGCCTCGACCGCTTCGAGGCGAGAAAGCGGGTGATCGCCGACCTCGAAGCGCAGGGGCATGTCGAAAAGATCGAGCCGTACACGCACATGGTTCCCCACGGCGACCGCTCGGCCGTGCCGATCGAGCCGTGGCTGACGGATCAGTGGTACGTCAATGCGGCCGAGCTGGCGAAGGAGGCCATCAAGGCCGTCGAGGACGGGCGCACGAAGTTCGTCCCCAAGAACTGGGAGAAGACCTACTTCGAGTGGATGCGCAACATCCAACCGTGGTGCATCTCGCGCCAGCTCTGGTGGGGGCACCAGATCCCGGCCTGGTACGGTCCGGACGGTGAGGTGTTCGTCGAGGAGACGGAGAACCTGGCTCTGGCCGCAGCCCAGAGACACTACGGGACGCGGGTCAATCTCGAACGCGATCCCGACGTGCTGGACACGTGGTTCTCGTCCGCTCTCTGGCCTTTCTCGACGCTCGGCTGGCCCGACAAGACGCCGGAGCTTGAGCGCTATTATCCGACGGACGTCCTTGTCACCGGCTTCGATATCATCTTCTTCTGGGTCGCCCGGATGATGATGATGGGCCTCTTCTTTATGAAAGAGGTGCCGTTCCGCGACGTCTACATCCATGCCCTCGTCCGTGACGAGAAGGGGCAGAAGATGTCGAAGTCCAAGGGCAACGTCATGGACCCCTTGGAGCTGATCGACGCTTACGGCGCCGACGCGCTGCGCTTCACGCTGGCGGCCATGGCGGCGCAGGGCCGTGACATCAAGCTCGCCCGATCGCGCGTCGAGGGATACCGGAACTTCGCGACCAAGCTCTGGAACGCCGCGCGCTTTGCGGAGATGAACGAGTGCGTGCGCGTCAAGGGTTTCGATCCCACCTCGGCAAAGCTGACCGTGAACCGGTGGATCGCGGGCGAGACGGAGCGGACGGCCAAGGCTGTCACCGCTGCGATCGAAGCCTACAAGTTCAACGAGGCCGCGAGCGCGATCTACGAGTTCACCTGGGGCGTCTTCTGCGACTGGTACCTGGAGCTGGTGAAGCCCATCCTCGGCGGTTCCGACGAAGGAGCCAAATCCGAAACGCGCGCCATGGTGGCCTGGGCGCTCGACCAGGTGCTGAAGCTGCTGCATCCGTTCATGCCATTCATCACGGAGGAGCTGTGGGCGCACATGGTCGAGCACGGCATCAAGCGCGATGCCATGCTGGCGCTGAGCCCCTGGCCTGAGCTCGACGGACTTGCCGACCCGGCTGCGGATGAGGAGCTCGGCTGGGTCGTCAATCTCGTCAGCGAGGTGCGCTCCGTCCGTGCTGAGATGAACGTGCCGGCCGGCGCCAGGGTGCCGCTCGTGCTGGTGGGCAGCAACGATGCCATCCGGCGCCGGGCCGAGCATCACGAGGAGACGATCAGCCGACTTGCACGCCTGGGCTCCATCTCGTTCGAGGACGCACCGCCGGCTGGTGCGGCGGTCATCGCCTTCGGTGAGACCACGGCCGCCCTTCCACTTTCGGGCATTATCGATATGGCCGCGGAGAAGGCGCGGCTCCGGCGTGAGATCGACAAGGCAACTGCCGACATCGGCAAGATCGACGCCAAGCTCGCCAACGCGCAGTTCCTCGCCAAGGCGCCGGAGGAAGTCGTCGAGGAGCAGCGGGAGCGCAAGGCGGAGCTCGAAACGCTCTCGGCACGGCTGGCCAACGCGCTGAAGCGCCTTGAAGGATGATGGGAGCGAATGGCGAGTAGCGAATAGCGAATCGGCCGCTGTAGTTTCCTGTGCGCCAGTCGCATTTTCGCCATTTGCTCTTCCGGTAACCTCCCATTCACCACTGTGGCGTTGTGGCAACGAAAGCGGGCGTTATTGCCTCTTTTGAGCCACAAAGACCGACCACGATGCATGAACATCAGATGAATGCGGCCGTCCACTCTCTGGAGCTTTGTTCCAGTGGCGGAGTGGTGGATCGGATGGGATCAACTTAACGAAGATTGGCCTGCCTGGAGTGCGAGCGCGCGTGCGCATGCGAACTCACGAGACGCTCTCCTCGCAGGAAGCCGGGTCGGGATGGACGCCAGAACGCTGAACGAGTCCAGTTCGACGACGGAGGACGCCTTGCGTCCGCCCCAATCCTGCGGCGGCGCAGCGCGGTTCTCAGAGGGCTGGCGGTTTCCTGATCCGATCGGCGGGTTTGGCCCCGGCAGTATCAGTGCCTTTGGAGTTGGATCTGGCGGTTCGCACTTGGTGGTGCACAAGGGTGACACCAATATCGCAGAATCCGGAAAGGGTACGCGAAGCCACTTTGTGGACCAATCCAGGCTCGAATCTCAGCGTAATGCGTGGACTTCTCCCGCAAGTCCATACAAAAGCGGGGCGTTGAGGAAGTATGCGGATCAGATTGGGCTGACGGATGTCAGTTCTGTCGCCCAGGCTGGCGGAAAGGCTGAAGTTGTCTGTCTCGCTGCTATCTAGATTGCTGGTCGGCTTGGCGTTCTTCGCTGCCCTAGGGCTTCAACCCGCCCTCGCCTCCCGCAGCGCGAGTTTCAGCTCCCCGCAGGCGGCCTTTGAGCAGGGGATGAGTGCTTTGAGAGCCGGACAGCTCGACGTTGCTCTCCCTGCTCTCGAACATGCTGCCAGCGAAGGCATCTTCCTTGCCGAGTTTTACTTGGCACGGATATTTGCCGATCCCACGAGTGGGTATACGGACCACGCCAAGGCCTACGTGCTTTACCAGCGCCTTGCCGATCAATATGCCGACATCGATCCCGACGACGATCAACGGGCGCCGTTCGTGGCCAAAGCGTTCACGGCCCTTGCGGGCTACCTGTTGCGCGGCGTGCCTGAGCTCAACGTCAAACCCAACCCGAGCCGCGCCGCCGAGTATCTGCATCACGCGGCCACCTTCTTCAACGACCATGATGCGCAATTCGAGCTGGCGAAGCTTTACCTCCGGGACGACGATGAGCCCATCAAGACGCGGCAGGCTCTGCATTGGCTGTCGGTCCTGACCGAACAGGGGCACGCTGGAGCGCAGGCGTTCCTGGCGGACCTTTATTGGCACGGCAATCACGTCGAAAAGAGCCCTCTCCGCGCCTATGCTCTGGTGACCGTGGCCGTCGAGAACGCGCCACCGCACGAGCGCATCTGGATCGAGGACATCCACCAGAATATCTATTGCGGCCTGTCGGAGACGGTGCGCACCAATGCCAAGGGCCTGATCGCGTTCTGGCGCAAGCAATATGGGCGCACACCCGAGGCGGACCGTTATGGCCTGTCGCGGCTGCAAATCGGGCCTGTCCGCACCTGCAGTAACGGTGAGGTCGTACCCGTTCCGGGCCAGACGCGCTCGGTCGTGGCCTCCGAGCCCACCTCGAAAGCTGCGACGGGCGACGTTGCGACGTCTGCACTCCAGACACAGAAGAGGCCAGCCGGACCGACGGTTGCTCAAGGCAATCCTGCCGGCTTTGGCGTGCGGGACGCCCGCGAGGTCGTCACCGAGCAGCACAACTGAGCTGACAGCACGCGTTGGTCGTGCGCTTCGCGCTCGTCAGCCGACATCGAGCTCCAGCCAGACCGGCACGTGATCGGATGGCTTCTCCCAGCCGCGGGTATGCCGGTCGATGCCGGCCACGAGCAGTCTGTCCGCGGCCTGCGGTGACAGCAGCATGTGATCGATTCTGATGCCGTCATCCTTCTGCCAGGCGCCCGCCTGATAGTCCCAGAACGAGAAGACGTTCGGTCCCGGGTGACAGGCGCGTATGGCATCCGTGAAGCCGCCGTTCACCAGCGCCCTGTAGCGCGCCCGCGTCTCGGGCTGATAGAGCGCATCGTTGGCCCAGTTCTCCGGATTCTTGGCATCGAGCGGCTCGGGGATCACGTTGAAATCGCCAGCCAGCACCAGCGGCTGCTCGTCGGCGAGGAGCACGCGCGCCCGCTGTGACAGCCGGTCCATCCAAGCGAGCTTGTAATCGAATTTTTCCGTCCCGATGGGGTTGCCGTTCGGCAAGTAGATGGAGGCAATCGTGACGGCACCCGATGGGATCGACAGCGTCACCTCGAGATAGCGCGCCTGGACGTCATCCGGTGCGCCGGGCAGGCCTGGGCGGACGTCATCGAAACGGGACTTGGCGAGAATGGCGACGCCGTTGAAACCCTTCTGGCCGTGGACCGCGATGTTGTAGCCGAGGCTTTCGAACGGGCCTGACGGGAAGGCGCCGTCCATGCACTTCACCTCCTGGAGACACACCACGTCGGGTTTGGCATCCGCGATCCACGTCAGCGCCGTGTCGAGCCGCGCCTTGATGCCGTTGATGTTCCAGGTGGCGATCTTCATCATCATGCCGGGACCGGCATCCCTCCGAGCCGTCCAGCATCGGCCATCGGCTCGCACTTTCTGCCGGCGATTCCCGCCCCTTGTCAGCGAAGTGTGTTCACCGCCGATTAGCAGCTTTTGATCTATCCTGCTAACCGACACTATTCGTTTCAATGGCGCAATCATGGGCCTGTCTCTCTACGAGAGCAAACGGCGCGACCCCAAACCGCTGGTGGCGCTCATGGCGGCGAACCTGCTGTTCGCTGCATCCTCGATCTTCCTGTGGACGCTGATGTCGCTCTTCATCGCTGAACCCGTGCGCTGGGCGACGGCGCGGGGTATCGGCTCGCGGCCCGAGCTGCTCGAGTACCCCTTCATCCTCCTCTGGCTGCTGCCGGTGGCTGGTGCATGCGCGGCCTGGGTGGCCCTGAAAGCCGAGCGGTTGCGGCTCGCCTATCTCCTGGCGGTCAAGCCGCTGCTCTATTTCGGTGTGGTCGCCGGCTGGTACTATCTCGCTCCCGCCCAGTGGCATTGAGGCCGCCAGCCTGCAACCAGGCGTTTAGCCTCGGCCTTAGCGCAAGTGGATGAGACGAGATGGCCGCTTCGAATCGGCCTGCTTCCGTGTATTCTGCAAGCCCATGCAGCGGTACATCTTCATTACCGGCGGCGTGGTCTCCTCCCTCGGCAAAGGCCTCGCATCGGCGGCTCTTGGGGCGCTTCTCCAGGCTCGCGGCTATTCCGTTCGCCTGCGCAAGCTCGACCCTTATCTCAACGTCGATCCGGGCACCATGAGCCCGTATCAGCACGGCGAGGTGTTCGTCACCGACGACGGCGCGGAGACGGACCTCGACCTCGGCCACTATGAGCGCTTCACTGGCGTGCCGGCGAAGCGCACCGACAACATCACCACGGGGCGGATCTACCAGGATATCCTCGCCAAGGAGCGCCGCGGGGACTATCTCGGCGCGACCGTGCAGGTCATTCCGCACGTCACAGACGCCATCAAGGAGTTCATCACCTCCGGCAACGAGGGCATCGACTTCGTCCTTGTCGAGATCGGCGGCACGGTGGGCGACATCGAGGGCCTGCCATTCTTCGAAGCCATCCGCCAGCTCGGCAACGAGCTGCCGCGCGGCTCCGTCGTCTACATCCATTTGACGCTGCTGCCCTACATCCCCAGTGCAGGCGAACTCAAAACCAAGCCGACCCAGCACTCGGTCAAGGAGCTGCGCTCCATCGGCATCCAGCCGGACATTCTGCTGTGCAGGTCGGACCGGCCCATCCCGCGCTCGGAGCGGAAGAAAATCGCGCTGTTCTGCAACGTGCGGGAAGAGGCGGTCATCCAGGCGCTCGACGTGTCCTCGATCTACGACGTGCCCTTGGCCTATCACAGCCAAGGGTTTGATCGGGAAGTGCTGGCCGCTTTCGGCATGAACGACGCTCCGAAACCCGACCTCACGCGGTGGGAAGCCATCAGCGATGCCATCGCAAATCCGGAAGGGGAGGTGACGATCGCGGTCGTCGGCAAGTACACGGAGCTGAAGGACGCCTACAAATCGCTCATCGAAGCGCTCGTCCACGGCGGTATCGCCAACAAGGTCAGGGTCAACATCGACTGGATCGAAAGCGAGATCTTCGAGCGGGAGGACCCGGCGCTGTTCCTCGAGGACGTGCACGGCATTCTGGTGCCGGGCGGTTTCGGGGAGCGCGGTGCAGAGGGCAAGATCCTCGCCGCCCGCTTTGCCCGCGAGCGCAAGGTGCCTTATTTCGGCATCTGCTTCGGTATGCAGATGGCCTGCATCGAGGCGGCCCGTAACCTGGCCGGCATCCCGGAGGCGAGCTCGACCGAGTTCGGGCCGACCTCAGAGCCTGTCGTCGGCCTGATGACCGAGTGGATGCGCGGTGACCAGCGCGAAAAGCGGAATGCCGGCGGTGATCTCGGCGGCACCATGCGACTGGGCGCCTACGAAGCTCACCTCAAGGGGAATAGCAGGATCGCCGCGACTTACGGGACGACCATCATCTCCGAGCGGCATCGCCATCGCTATGAGGTCAATCCGAAATATCGCGAGCGTCTGGAAGAGGCGGGGCTGATAATTTCAGGCATGTCGCCCGATGGATTGCTGCCGGAGACGATCGAGTATCCGGACCACCCCTGGTTCATCGGTGTCCAGTTCCACCCGGAGCTGAAATCGCGGCCGTTCGATCCTCATCCGCTGTTCAAGGGCTTCATCGCCGCTGCGATCGAGCAGTCGCGGCTGGTTTGATCCAAACCGCGCTCCTTCGCGCCATAGCTGCATTAGGCAGCGCTTTTGAAAGCGCGGCGGAGCTCTGCCTTGGCGCGTTCGAGAACTTGACGCCTGTCCGCAGGCAGATTGCGTCCGGCGCGGTTGATGTAGAAGTTCAGCATCGACATGGCGGATTGCAGCGGCGTGCCCTTGCGCCGCGTACTGGTTTCTGCCGATTGCTTAAGGGATTGCGCGATCCTCACGGGATCATCCCAGGTGAAGACGCCCGGCTCGAGGTCGAGCGCATTGCTGGCGCGGGTGACCTCCTGCGACCAGTAGCGCGGATTGCGCTTCTGGCCAGCTTTGGCGCGAGGAGCGCGCCGGGATTGTGGCTGACCAGGTCGTCGTGCCATCGGCTCTGCACAAAGCTTCAATCACTCGTTTCCCAACGAACGGCGGCCGGCCAGCGTTCCGAGGCAGGGGTTGGCCTGGCGTGTTCGCATCGGACGCTTCCCACGCTGCACGTCTGGTGTAAGCTGCGGCGGCGCTTCAGACCGGGAGGAAGCGAATGTCAACGCGTGGCCACTGCCTGTGCCGGGCCATCATCTACGAGTTCGATGGCGAGCCCAAGTGGGTGGCCTATTGCCACTGCGAAAGCTGTCGGCGTGCGACGTCCGCGCCCGTGACGACCTACGTTGGCGTCCCGCTCGATCGGTTTCGCTACCTGCAGGGGAAACCGGCCGTCTACGAGTCCTCACCCGGGGTCCGGCGCTCTTTCTGCCCGCGCTGCGGATCGCCGATGGCGTATGAGGCCGACCGGTACCCCGGCGAGATCCATCTGCACATTTGCACGCTGGCCGATCCGAACCGGTTCGCGCCCCGCGCGCACGTCTTTGCCGGCGAACAGCTCACCTGGTTCGAGATCGCCGATGAGCTGCGTCGCTACGAAACGCTGGGCGGAAAGGGCGTTGCACCCCTGCGCGTCGGGCCGCGGCCGGCTCCTCCTGCAGCGAGCCCGGGGGGCGAGGCGTGAAGGCGCCTGGACCGAAA